>NZ_CP095554.1:3462107-3831714 GCF_023078375.1 Roseomonas gilardii subsp. gilardii
GTGGTCGTCACCACCCCCGCCCTCCCCCAGCAGGCCATGGCCGATTCCTCGGCAGCGGTCGCCGGTGCCAGCGCCGTCCAGGCGCGGCAGGACGATGCCGAACGGCACCGGCGCGGGCTGGCGGGCACTATCGCCACCTCGGAGCGGGGCGTCCTGTCGCCCCTGCCGGTGGCGGCGCGCAAGACGCTGCTGGGGGAGTGAAGGGATGAAGCCCGAGGATATCCTCCAGCGCCATGCCCGTGCCCTGGAGGCCCGGCGCCCCTGGGAAGGGGTCTGGCGCGAATGCTACGAGCATGTTCTGGCGACGGTGCCGGGCACGGGCGGCCCCACCCTGTTCGACGGCACCGCGGCGGATGCGGCGGAGCAGTTGGCGGCCTCCCTCCTGGCCGAGCTGACGCCACCCTGGTCGCGCTGGTTCGGCCTGACGCCGGGCCGGGCGCTGGCCGGGCAGGATGGCCCCGCGGCCGAGGCCCAGGCCGCCACGGAGGCGCTGGAACAGGCCGCCGACACGCTGCAGGGGCATCTGGACCGCTCCTCCTTCGCGCTGGAGATGCACCAGGCCTTCCTTGACCTGGTGGTGGCGGGGACGGGCGTGCTGCTGGTGGAGGAGGCCGCGCCCGGCGAGGCCTCGGCGCTGCGCTTCCAGGCGGTGCCGCTGCGCGAATGCGTGCTGGAGGAAGGCCCTTCCGGCCGGCTGGAGACGGTCTATCGCGCCGCGCGGCTGGACCGGACCGCGATCGCCGCGCGCTGGCCGGGCGCGGGCCTGCCACCCGCCGATGCCGCGGAAACGGATGGCAGGCTGCTGGTGGTCGAGGCGGTCTGGCCGGACGGGCCGGGCCATGCCTATGCCGCGGTGCTGGACGGCGTGGACGGGCAGGCGCGGATGCTGGCGAGCGGCCGTTTCGCCCGCAGCCCCTTCATCGCCTTCCGCTGGATGAAGGCGCCGGGCGAGAGCTATGGCCGTGGGCCGGTGATGCGGGCGCTGCCGGATATCCGCACCGCCAACAAGGTGGTGGAACTGGTGCTGAAGAACGCCTCCATCGCCGCCACCGGCATCTGGCAGGCGGATGATGACGGGGTGCTGAACCCGGCGACGGTGCGCCTCGTGCCGGGGGCGATCATCCCCAAGGCGCCCGGCTCCTCCGGTCTGACGCCGCTGGCGGCGCCGGGAAATTTCGACGTGTCGCAGCTCGTGCTCTCGGACATGCGGGGGCGCATCCGCTCGGCCCTGCTCGCGGACCGGCTGGGGCCGCCGCAGGAGGCGCGGATGACGGCCACGGAGGTGCTGGAACGCTCGGCTCAGGCGGCGCGGCTGCTGGGTGCCACCTATGGGCGCCTGCAGGCGGAACTGCTGACGCCGCTGATCGCCCGCTGCCTGTCCATCCTGCGGCGGCGTGGCGAGGTGCCGCCGATCCTGCTGGACGGGCATGAGGCGAGCCTGAGCTACCAGTCCCCGCTGGCACGGCTGCAGGGCCGTTCGGATGCGGCGAACATGCTGCTCTTCCTGCAGGCCGTCGCGGCGCTGGGGCCGGAGGCAACGGCCCAGGTGGACCGTGCCGCCGCCACCCGGCACCTGGCGAAGATCCTCGCCGCGCCGGCCGGGATCCTGAACGCCGTGCCCGCCACGCCGCAACCGTCATCGCAGCCGGGTTCCAGCCCGGCTGCCGTCCTCGGCCCCGTCAGGGCCGCCATCGAGGAGTGATCACACGCATGTCCGAGAGCCTGTTGGATGCGGCCCTGGCACCGGCCGGGAAGGCCGACACACCGGATGCGGCCACGGTTCCCGAAAGTGCCACGCGGCCGCCCGAGGTGCCCGAGAAGTTCTGGGATGCGGAGGCCGGCCGGGTCCGGCTGGACAGCCTGCTGAAATCCTATCGCGAGCTGGAGCGGAAGCTGTCGCAGCGCCTGGCGCGCCCGGGGGCCGAGGCGCCGGAGGACGAGCACCGGCGCTTCGCCCGGCTGCTGGGCGCACCGGAGGAGCCGGATGGCTACCGGATCGCCGAGCGGCACGCGCTGTGCTGCTCCGATCCGGAGGTGAACACGCGGCTGCACGCGGCGGGCTTCACGCAGGATCAGGCGCAGCTCGTCTATGACCTGGCGGCGGAGAAGCTGCTGCCGGTGATCGCGGAGGCCGCGGCGCAATACGAGGCGCAGCGCCAGCTCGACCGGCTGCGCGAGGAGTTCGGCGGCGAGGAGCGTTTCGCGCAACTGTCGCGCCAGATCTCCGCCTGGGGCCGCGCGAACCTGCCACCCGAGGTCTTCGCCGCCCTGTCCACCACCGCCGAGGGGGTGAAGGCGCTGCACGCCATGATGCGGAAGGGAGAGCCGGCCATGGCGCGTTCCGCCGAGGAGCCGTCGGGCATGGACGAGGCGGGGCTGCGCCGGATGATGCGCGATCCACGCTACTGGCGCTCCCGCGAGCCGGAGTTCGTGCGCCGCGTCACCGAGGGTTTCCGCCGCCTCACGGGCGGTTGATGCAGAGAAATGCTGACAAGAGGCCAACCGGCGTGATGGAGTCGCGTTAGCCGGTTGACCCACTGCGGCGAGGCCGATCCCGGTCCTTCCTCTACTTCCCCCTCGGGAAGGCCGGAAACCTCGCTGCGCCGGAACCATCCCTTCCCCCCAACGGGATGGCCCGGCACCACAGGGGCGGGTGACGCCACTATCCCCCTCGGCGCCGCCCGCCCCTGTCCTCTTTCCAGCGCTTCCTCTTTCCAGCCCTTTCCGGCAGGCCCAACCCGGCCCGCACCGTGCTCCGGCGATCTTCGCGGGCCCGGAGCGGCGGCGGGCGCCTGCCGTCTGTGCCGCAGGACCCGGCCCCCAGCAGGGGGGAACCGGGCTTTCGGCGTTTCCTTCCAACCTTCCCCAATGGAGAAGATGCGTGGGTCAGATCGACGCCGCTTTCGTGAAGCAGTTCGAGGCCGAGGTGCACGAGGCCTACCAGCGCCAGGGCAGCAAGCTGCGCCCGACCGTGCGCTCCAAGACAGGGGTGCGCGGCGCCTCCACGGTCTTCCCACGGGTCGGCAAGGGCACGGCCGCGGCCAAATCCCGTGCTGGTCAGGTGCCGCTGATGAACCTCGACCACGCCACGGTCGAATGCTTCCTGCAGGACTACTATGCCGGCGAGTGGATCGACCGGCTGGACGAGGTCAAGCTCTCCTTTGACGAGCAGACGGTGGTGGCGCATGCCGGCGCCTATGCGCTCGGCCGCAAGACCGACGAGCTGATCATCGCCGCCCTGGACACCGCGACGCAGACCGCCTCCGGCACCGGGACGGGCCTGACCGATGCGGATGGGCTGACCCGCGCCAAGGTGCTGCGGGCCTTCGAGATGCTGGGCGCGGCGGATGTCCCCGATGACGGCCAGCGCTATGCCGTGGTCGGCTGGAAGCAGTGGTCGCAACTGCTGCAGATCGAGGAGTTCGCCAACTCCAACTACATCGGCGATGCCGATCTGCCCTGGAAGGGGACCCAGGCGAAGAAGTGGCTGGGCGCGACCTGGCTGCCGCATTCCGGGCTGACGCTGGATGGGGCGGTGCGCAACTGCTTCTTCTATCACCGCACCTCGGTCGGCCATGCGGTGGCGCAGGAGGTCACCACCGACATCACCTGGCACGGCGACCGCGCGGCGCATTTCGTCAACAACATGATGAGCCAGGGCGCCGTGCTGATCGACCCGACCGGCGTGGTGCGGATGCGCGCGGCGGAGTGAGGGCCGCAGCCCCGGCCGGCCGCCCCGCCGGGGGATGCCTTTCCGGCACGGTCCTTCGCGAAGGGGACCGTCCGGGCGGGCATGGCCGGTCCGGGATGCGGCACGGGGCGGGCTGGCGGCCATCGCCGGGCCTGGCAAGGCTGTCTTCCCAGGCCCCTTTCCACGGCGGGGCCGCCCCGCATCGGCACCGGGAGTGGCGGTTCGCGCCCTTCCGGGCCGATGGTCCGCGAGGACCCGGAGACCAGCCTGGGGTTGCGCCGCGATTCCTCACGGATCGGCGATTCGTGATGAAATGGAAACGGGAATGTTCCGCCGATCAAGCCCCGGAGGGGCTCCGTCCGGCCCATCCCACCCTATCCTCTCCTTCTCAGGAATTCCTTCGATGGCGCTTTCCGCCCTCGTTCTCTGCTCGCGCGCCCTGCTCCGCATCGGAGCGCAGCCGATCGCCTCTTTCGAGGAAGGGACGGCCGAAGCGGAAGTCGCCGCCAGCCTCTATCCGGCGGCGCGCGACGCGCTGCTCGCGGCCCATCCCTGGTCCTTCGCCACCGGGCAGATGGTGCTGCCCCGGTTGCTGGACGTGCCGGTCGCGGACATGGCGTATGCCTTCCAACTGCCTCCGCGCTGCCTGCGCGTGCTCTCCGCCGGCAGCGGCCGGCGCGGGCGCGGGCTGGAATACCGGCTGATGGAGCGCCGCCTGCACGCCGACGCGCCCAGCGTGACGCTGACCTATATCTTCCGGCCGGAGGAGGCGAGTTTCCCGCCGCATTTCGCCCAGGCGCTGGTGTCGCGCCTCGCGGCGGAATTCTGTATCCCGCTGACGGAAAGCGCCTCCCGGGCCGAGCTGCTGCAGCGCCTCGCCGGCAATGACTTCCGCGATGCCCGCCTGGCCGACAGCCAGCAGGCGACGGCGCGGACAATCGAGGATTTCCCCCTGATCAGCGTGCGGGGCTGAGCCATGCCGGACAGCCGACGCGCCAAGACCTCCTTCACCGCGGGCGAACTGGCGCCCGAGATGCTGGGGCGCGGCGACACGCGGGCCTTCGACAACGGGGCCCGCATGATCCGCAACCTGATCCTGCAACCGACCGGCGGGGTGACCCGCCGGCCCGGACTGCGCCACGTGGCCATGCTGCCCGGCCCGGCGCGGCTGGTGGGATTCGAGTTCAACACGGAGCAGACCTATCTCCTGGTCTTCCTGGACGGGCGGATGCTGGTCTTCCTGGGAGACGAGCAGGTGGCGGCGGCGAGCGGCCCCTGGAACGAGGCCATGCTGCCGCAGCTCGCCTGGACGCAGAGCGCGGACACGCTGCTCCTGCTGCATCCGGAGATGCCGGTGCAGCGCATCACCCGCAGCAGCCACGCGGAATGGAGCGTGGCGGAGTTCAACTTCACCTGGATGCCCTATCACCGCTTCGCCACCGCGGACGTGACCTTGCAGGCGAGCGCGCTGGAGGGGCGGGTGACGGTCGCCGCCAGCACGGACCTCTTCGTGGCGGCGCATCTGGGCAAGCAGCTCCGCATCGCGGGCGGGCGGCTGCGCATCCGCTCAGTGACGGATGCGCGGCATGTGGTGGCGGATGTCGAGGACCGGCTCACCACCACCGATGCCACGGCGGACTGGGATGAGTCCGCCTTCGGCGCGCATGGCTGGCCGGTCTCGGCCTGCTTCCACCAGGACCGGCTGGTGCTGGGCGGGTCGCGCGACCTGCCCAACCGCCTGTGGATGTCGCAGTCGGGCGATCTCGGCAATTTCGACCTGGGCACCGGGCTGGACGACGAGGCGATCGAGTTCGGCCTGCTGTCCGATCAGGTGAACGCGATCCGCGCGGTCTTCTCCGGGCGGCACCTGCAGCTTTTCACCTCGGGCGGCGAATGGATGGTGACGGGCTCGCCGCTCACCCCGGCCTCGATCCAGATCCTGCGGCAGACGCGGGTGGGCTCCATCACCGGGCGGATAATCCCGCCGATCGACGTGGATGGCAGCACGCTCTTCGCCGGGCGCTCCGGCACCGCGATCTACGAGTTCGCCTATACCACGGTGGAGGACGCCTATCAGGCCGGGGACCTGGCGCTGACCGCGCATCATCTGGTCCGGGACCCGGTGGACACGGCCTATGACCAGCGGCGGCGCCTGTTCCATGTGGTGATGGGCGACGGCAGCCTGGCGACGCTGACGCTGTACCGCGCCGAGGAGATCACCGCCTGGACCCGGCAGGAGACCGACGGCGCCTTCCGCGCCGTCGCCGAGCTGGAGGGCGCGGTCTGGTTCGCGGTGGAGCGCGGCGGCACGCTTCGGCTGGAGCGCTTCGACGACGCGCTCTTCACGGATGCGGCGCTGACCGGCACGGGAAACGGGGCGAGATCCGTCTGGACCGGGCTGGAGCATCTGGAGGGCCGCACCGTCAGCGTGGTCGCCTCCGGCGCGCCGGCCGGGCTCTTCGCCGTGCGGCGCGGCACCGTCACCCTGGCGGAAGCGGCGGGCAGCGTGGAGATGGGCCTGCCCTTCACGCATCTGCTGGTGCCGATGCCGGTGGAGGCGCTGAACGCCCCCGGCATCGCCGGCGCGCCGCAGCGCCTCGTGAGCGTCACCTTCCGCCTGCTGGAAAGCAAGGCACTGGCGGTGGATCTCGGGCGCGGCACGCGGCCAGTGCCGCTTCGGCGGCTGGACACGGCGCTGCTGGACGCACCGCCGCCCGCCTTCACCGGCGATGTCACGCTGCGCGCCCTGGGCTGGCGCAAGGACGCGCTGAAGCCGCTCTGGCGCATCGAATCCGACGAGCCGCTGCCCTTCACGCTGCTGTCCGTCACGACCAACACGAGGACCACCGACTGATGTCGCAGCTCGCACCCGTGGCGGGGCTGGTGGGAACCGGCCTCTCGATCTACTCCAACGTGCATCGGGCCCAGGCGCAGAGTGCCCAGGTCGCGGCGCAGAACCAGCAGATCCAACAGCAGGCGGCCGCGCAGTCGCAGCTCGCCGCCGCGCAGCAGCAGCAGAGCACGCGGGCGCGGCAGGACCAGCTCGCTGGCACGCTCGCCTCGATCCGTGCCCGCAGCGCCGCCTCCGGCCTCGATCCGAATGACGGCTCGGCTGCGGCGGTGGCCGCCGGGCTGCGACAGGACGCGGCGCAGGACATCGCGGAGGACGACGCGGTCCGCAACGCGCGCCTCGCCGCCGGACGGCGCAGCCTGCTGAACAATGACGGCTCGCTGACGACCTGGCTACGCGCGGGCTCCAGCTTCGCCAGCGCGGCGAAGAGCCTGCTCGACTGATCCCGAGCCCCCCTTCCAGGAGAGCATCATGGCCGAGCATATCCGCATCGGCGACGTCGCGCCGCGCGTGCACTATGTGGCCGCCGCCGGCCAGACCGTCTTCGTCTATCCCTTCCCGATCTTCGACATCTCCGACCTGGAGGTGCGGATCGCCGGGCTGCTGGTTCCGTCCGGCTATGCGGTGGACGGGGCGGATGGCAGTTCCGGCGGCACCGTCACCTTCGCCACGCCGCCCGGCGAGGGCGCGCAGGTGCTGCTGCGCCGGCGCCTGTCCATCGCGCGGGTGACGGATTTCCAGCCGAACGGGCTGCTGCGCGCCTATACGCTGGATGACGAGCTGGACCGCCAGACGGCGGCCTTGCAGGAGGTCTCGCAGGATGTCGCCAACGCCATCCGCCTCGACCCCGGCGAGGCCGCGGCGCGGCTGCAACTGCCGCTGAAGACCGCCCGCGCCAACCGCGTGCTGGGTTTCGACGCGGTGGGCGACCTCGCGATCTTCTCGCGGGAGGATGCGACGCTCTCCGCCCCCTTCCCCGGCGGCATCCCGCGCTCGGTGGAGGACAAGCTCGCGGAACGGCTCTCCGCCCGGGATTTCGGCGCGACCGGCGACGGCGTGACCGATGACGGCGCGGCCTTGCAGGCGGCGATGAACGCGGCGGCCATGGGTGGCAAGCAACTGGTGATCGGCGAGGGCAGCTTCCGCACCACCATCCCGCTCGTCCTGCCGGGCGGCTCGCCGGGCCTGACCATGCGGGGCGCCATCCTCTATGACGGTCCCGCCGGACAGGCGGCGCTCACCCTCGGCGACGGCGCCGGGGCGCGCAACCGCAGCAAGGTCTATCGCGGACTGCGCGTGCTGCGTGCCAGCCTCTCGGACTGGGGCAACGAGGGCGATATCGGCCTGCTGCTGCGCAACCTCGATGCCTCGCTGGTGGAGATCCAGCAGGTCGAAGGCTTCACCATCGGCGCGCGCACCCTGGGCGACGCCACCGGCTTCGAGGACAGCACGCTGCATCTCGGCCGCTTCGTGAACAACCGGATCGGCCTCGACATCCACACCGGCAGCGCGGCCGGATGGAACAACAGCATCCGCTACCTGGGCGGGCATTTCGCCAATGCCACCGGCACCCGCACCACCCTGGACCGCTACGGCATCCGCTTCTCCTGCGAAGCGGGCGCTTATAACCGCCACAACGCGCATCTCTTCATCGGCCCGGCCTTCGAGCTGCAGCGCCAGGGCACGCCCGGCACGGTGAGCGCCATCCCCTTCCTGCTCCAGGCGGGCGACGAGCGTGGCATCCTGGCGCGCGGCGTGCGGATGGAGGCGTGCAGCCCCTTCGTCGCGCGCCATGCGGGCGGGGCGAACGACTGCGTCTACGAGGTCTGCTACACGGGCACCTACGGCTTCACCGGCGCCGCGGTGGACTATACGGGCACGGCGACCCGGGCGGGCGGCACGGTGATCCCGCTGCACCAGGCCGCCGCGGCGCACAACACGCCGCGCCTGGTCGCGGCGGCGGAGAATGTGCGGCAGCGGGCGTTCCGCCAGACGGTGGACACGGAGGGCGGCATCGGCTTCGAGCAGATGGCGGTGCTGTCGGGCAATCCCTCCGGCCCGCCCACCACGCTCACCGGCTTCGCCTTCGCCGGGCTCGGCAGCTTCACGCTGAACGCCGACAGCGTCGGCCTGCCGACCAGCCGCGCCCTGGCCTTCGTGGTGGATTGCAGCGACTGCAAGGAGTTCTTCATCGCCGCCGAGGGCACGGCGCTGCGCCCGGTGGTGATGCAGTTCGACGGCAGCGAGAACGTGCTGCTGGACACGGCCCCCGTGCTGTTCTCCAACATGAACGCTGTCTGGTCCGGCAGCACGGGCAGCACCTCCCGCTTCTGGGAGGGCAACGTCAATCTCGACAGCCCCGTGTCCGGCCTTCTGCTGAACCGGTTGCAGCGCGTGACGCTGAATGCGGCGGCGAAATACGCCGCCATCGGCGTGCGCGGTGGCGACGAGACGGCGGTGCTGAAGGCGCTGCGCCTCTACTGCTCGCCGCTCTACGCGCCGACGCTGATCTATGGCGGCAGCCGCAAATGGGGCACGCGGGAATACACGGTGACGGATACGGGCTGGAACCCGGGCACGGTGGAGGCCGGCAAGATCGCGCAGCGCGAGGTGACGCTGAACGGAGCGCGCCAGGGCGATTTCGTCCAGGCGAGCTATCGCCGCTCCACCGGCTATACCAATGGCGGCATCCTCTACCAGGCCGAGATCGGCGGCTCGGCCAGCACCAATCAGGTGGTGGTGACGGCGCGGAACGTCACCGGCGGCAGCATCGCCGCGGATGTGGCCAACGGCACGCTCTATGTCCGCGCCGTCAAGCCGCGCGTATGAGCGGCGACGGAATCCTCCCGCCGGAGGAGCTTCGCGCGGCGATCCGCCGCGTGGTCGCGGATTACGGCGCCTTCGTGGCGCGCGAGCCGATGCCGGGCGCGCATGAGGACCCGAAGGGCTTCGCCGCGCATCATGCCGCGGCGAAATCCGCCCTCGCCCATCTGGAGCAACTGCTGAAGCTGGCCCGCGCCAGCCTCACCGCGGCGCCGGCGGGGGATGACGTCCAGGCCCTGCTCACCCAGGCCCGCGCCGAGATCGCGGCGGAAGGAGAGGATGACGACGGCCACGACACGGGCGACGAGGACGCCTGAACCACCCGGACCGGACTTCCTGGAATTCGTCTGGGTCTGGAACGCCCGGCTCGGCCAGGCCACGCCGGGCGTCCACCGCCGCATCGCGCGCTGGTTCGACGCGCGGCGCGCGGCGGCCGACCGGCGCCTGCTGCTGATGGCCTTCCGCGGCTGCGGCAAGTCCACGCTGGTCGGGCTCTGGTGCGCCTGGATCCTCCTGCGCGACCCGCAGGCGCGCATCCTGGTCCTGGCGGCGGATGCGGCGCTGGCCACGCGCATGGTGGCGAATGTCCGCCGCGTCCTGACGCGGCATCCGCTCTGCGCGCATCTGCTGCCGGACGGTCCGGGGGAATGGGCCGCCGACCGCTTCACCGTGAAGCGCGAGGGTGCGCTGCGCGACCCCTCGATGCTGGCGGCGGGCATCCTGGGCAACATCACCGGCTCCCGCGCCGACGTGATCGTCTGCGACGATGTCGAGGTCGCCGGCAACTGCGACACGCCCGCCCGCCGCGCCGAGCTGCGCGAGCGGCTGGCCGAGACGGAGTTCGTGCTGACCCCCGGCGGCACGATCCTCTATGTCGGCACGCCGCATTGCGCGGAAACGCTCTACCTCCCGCCGGAGGATGAGCGTGCCTTCCTGCGCGGCTACCGCCGGCTGCGCCTGCCACTGCTCGATGCCGCGGGGCGTTCCGCCTGGCCGGAACGCTTCGGGCGCGAATCCGTGGCGGCGCTGCGCGACCGCGTCGGGCCGCTGCACTTCGCGCGCCAGATGATGCTGGAGGCCACCGAGGACGCCGCGGTGCGGCTCGATCCCGCCCAGCTCGTCCGCTATGGCGAGGAGACCGTCTATGCCGAGAGCGGCGGGCGCCCCGTGCTGTCGCTGCTCGGCCGCCGCCTCGTTTCCGGCGGCGGGTACTGGGACCCCGCCTATGGCCGCCCCGGCAGCGGCGATGCCAGCGTGCTCGCGGCGCTCTATGCCGATGCGGAGGGCAACCACTACCTGCACCGCCTCGCCTATCTGACGCACGAGCCCGACGCGCAGCCGGACCCTGCCACGCAGCAATGCGCCCGCGTCGCCGCCCTGGCGCGGGACCTGCTGCTGCCCGTGGTGCGGGTGGAGACCAACGGCATCGGCCGCTTCCTGCCCGCCCTGCTGCGGCGGGAAATGGCCCGCGCCGGCGCCGCCTGCACAGTGGTGGAGCAATCGAACTCCCGCCCCAAGCGGGAGCGCATCCTGGGCGCGCTGGACCCGGCCCTGGCCGCCCGGCGGCTGCATGCGCATGACAGTGTCTTCCGCACCGGCTTCCCGGCGGAGATGGCGGGCTGGCGGCCGGATCTGGCGGACCAGCGCGACGATGCGCTGGATGCCGTGGCCGGCTGCCTGCTGGCGGAGCCGGTGCGGATGCCGGGCCAGCCCGCCGTGTCCCGTGGGCGCGGATGGCACGGGAAGCCCGCTTGACGATAGGAATAATTTCTCCATAACCTCGGCACATCAACGCCACCCCCGCGTCCCGGGGCACGGCGCCCGGCCCCGCCGGCACCCGCCAGCGCGCACCCTTCTTCCCCCCGTCATCCTGAAAGGACCCCCCATGGCCCCGACCATGGAAGACTGCGGCATGCCCGCCGCGCAGCCATACCGCTGCCTTCCCCTCCAGCGCCGGCAGCATCGCCATGGCGGCTGAACCCCTGTTCCGCCATCTCGGGCGCCTGCTGCGGCGCGAACCCTGGTGGGCCGAGTTCTGGGCCGGCGCCGGCTGCCTGGTCTGGACGCTCTGGACCTTCCTCGCGGCGGTGGAGCCCGGCGCCCGTTCCAGCCTCCGCCTGGGCGTCTCCGTGGGCGTCTCCGTGGGCGCCTCCCTGGGTGCCTCCCTGGCGCCCCCTCTGGCCGACGAGCGGTTCTGGCAGGCCAGCGGCGCGGTGCTGGGGCTGATCCAGGTGGCCTCGCTCCTGGCCGACCACCGCCGCGCCCGCCGGGCGGCCAGCTTCCTCGGAAGCTGGTGGTGGACCACCCTGTTCCTGGCCCTGCTCCTCGCCGATCCGGGCGCTCCCTCCCTGGCCCTCTATGCCGTGATGGCGGCGATCAACCTCGTCTCCCTGGTTCGCCTGCGGCCGGAGCTGCCCTGAGCATGTCCGACCAGTCGAGCCCCTGGTGGGTCGTGCTGGCCTCCGGCGCCATCTCCGCCATCGGCCTCTGGCTGAACGCGCGCGGCGCCTGGATGACCACGCGCCTGTCCAGCGAGGAGCGCCAGGCGCAGGAACGCGCCCAGGTCATGGCCTCGCTCGATGCACGGCAGAGCGCCTGGATCGCGCGCCAGGAACAGGAACTGGAGAAGATGCGCCTGCGCCTGGAGGCATTGCAGGCGGATCGCGACCGGGCCCGGGAACTCGCCCGCGCCTGGCACGCCCAGGCCCATGCCCTGCGCCAGCAGCTCGATGCCGCCCTGCCCGGCCCCGCCCCGCGGCCTTCCCTGCCCGGTCTTGAGGAAATCGAAACCTGATGCGGGTGGAATTCACCCGTTTCGTTCCCGGACCCGTCCCGTAACCCTCCCGGAAAATCCGCGATGACCTCCCCCGACAGCGCTTCCGCCGACAGCCGCGCGCATGATGCCGCGATCCTCGCCCTGACCCTCTATGCCGAGGCGGGCGACCGCCCGCTCCGCGCCATCGAGGCGCTGGCCGCGCTGGTGATGAACCGCCACCGTTCCGGCCAGGGCCATTGGGGCCAGGGCATCAGCGGGATCTGCCGCGCCCCCTTCCAGTTCCCGTGCTGGAACACCCGCCATCCGAACCATGCTCGGTTGCGCACCGCCGCTCCGGGCGGGGAGGCTGCGCATTCGGCGCAGATGGAACTCTGCCGCCGCGTCGCGCTGCGCGCCCTGTCGGGCGCCCTGCCCGACCCGACCGGTGGCGCCACGCATATGCATGCGGATGACAGCCAGCCCTCCTGGTCGATCGGCCGCACGCCGGTCGCGGAGATCGGCGGGCTGCTCTTCTACCGCCCCGAGCCCGCCACCGCGCGGCAGCGGGCGGGCCGTCCCGCCCTGGCCCTCGCGGTCTGAACCGGCGGTGCTACAAGCCTCCGCCATGGAACAGACCATCTACACCCTCGTCCGTGGCGAGGACTGGCGCGCCGCCGAGGCGGCGGGCGCCTATCACGGTTCCGCCGACGACCGGCGCGACGGCTTCCTGCATTTCTCCACCGCGGCGCAGTTGCGGCAGAGCGCCGCGAAGCACCGGGCCGGGGAGGCCGATCTCTGGATGGTCGCGGTCTCCGTCCCGGCGCTGGGCGATGCGCTGCGCTGGGAAGCGGCGGCGGGGAGTTCCCGGCCCGGCCTCTTCCCGCATCTCTACGGCCCGCTGCCCCTTTCGGCGGTGCGTTCCGCGGGGCATGTCCCGCTCGGCCCGGATGGGCGGCACGTCTTTCCCGGCGAAATCCCCTGATATCCCCGGGACCGTCCTTGCCCGCTCCCTGGCCCCGCCTCAGGGCGCCGGGATCACCGGCCGGGAGGCGTAGGAGAAGACGTAGCGCATCGCATCGCCGATCGTGCTTTCCCAGACCGGCCAGACATGCGCGCCATCGACGATGCGGAGCTGCGCCGGCTGCCCCGCACGGCGCAGCCGGTCATAAAGCCGCGTCGCCTCGCCCTCGATGAAGAAGTCGTCGTCATCGCCGGAATTGATGTACATCGGCACGGCGATCTTCTTCGCCAGGAAACCGTCCCAGAGCGTTGGCCAGTTCAGCGACTGCCACACCGCCGGATCGTACTGCTCGGCCCCGAAGACACCGACGCGCCGGGCCGAGGAGTTCTCCGGCGGCTCCGGATCGTAGATCGCGGGCGAAAGCAGGGCCGCCGCCGCGAACATCTCCGGATGCAGCATGACGAAGCGCAGCGTGCCATAGCCGCCCATCGACAGCCCGCCGATCAGCCGCCCTTCGCGCGTTCCGAGCACGCGGAAGCTCTTCTCCGCATCCGGGATCAGGTCCTGGAAGAAGGCGCTCTCCATCTTCTCCTTGCGGTCCACATACCAGGTGGTCCCGGCATCGGGCAGGATGATGACGGCGGGCGGGATCTCGCCGGCGCGGATCAGCCGGTCGGCCGTCGCCTGCAGGTTCCCCTTCACCGGCCATTCGTTCAGCGAGCCGCCATTGCCGTGCAGCAGATAGAGCACGGGATAGCGCAGCGTGCCGCCGTCATAGCCATCCGGCAGATAGACGTTGTAGCGCCAGGAACGGCCGAGTTGCTCGGACCGGAATTCCCGCGTCACGATGCTCCCCGCCCAGGCCGGCGGCGCCAGCAGCAACAGCATCGCGAACAGCAGAAAGGCGCGCAGCCCGCGCCCGGGCGGTTTCCGGCGATGATCCGGCATGATTGTTTCCTCCACCGGAGTCCCTTCTCCGGCGCGCGCAGGGAACCATGCGCCCCCAACCCTGTGAAGCAGCGCGCCGCTTCATCGCCGCTGCGGCCAGCCCTCCGTTTCCGGCAGGGTGATCTGCGGAAAGACCTGCATCGCGGCGGCGGGCGGCGCCGTCTCCGCCGGCACTTCGGTGCAGGAGGGGCGCAGCACGCCGCAATCCCAGCGATACCCGTCCGGCCGCCCAGCGATGCTGCCGCCACGCTCGAAGCGGCACAGGCATTGCCGGCCCCCCAGGCAGGCCGCCACGCCGTCGCGCGGTGCGTTGCAGACCGGCATCGGCGGCGCATGGGCGGGAAAGGCATCGCCCGGCACGGCCTGCGCGAGCACGGAAAGGCCCGGCAACAGGGCCAGAATCGCGAGCAGCGGAGCCATCGGCGGGATCGGGCGCATCGCGGCAGGATGCGCCCGGTCCTCCTTCCGGAAGGTTAAGCGGCCGCCCTCAGATCGGCGCGTACTTCACCGCGCAGCCATAGGGCGGCGTGGAAGCACGTTCCACTGGCCGGCCCGCCAGCACCGCCCGCAGCGCGTCGCGGAAGAAGGGCTGCGCGCGCCCGATATCCTCCTGCCGGGTGGAGCGAATGGAATCGATGCCGCCCATATAGAGCAGCACCCCGTCTGCGCCGATCAGGAACATCTGCGGCGTCGTGGTGGCGCCATAGGCACGCGCCACCTGGCTGCGATGGTCCAGCAGCACCGCCGTCGGCGCCGCATCGCGGTTGACGGTCAGGATCTTCGCCTGCCGCCCGGTGACATGCCCCTGCTCCCCTTCCGGAGAGGAGGCGACCGAGAACCACACCACCCCCTGCTGCGTGGCCTCCCGTTGCAGCGCCTGCATGTTGCCGCTGCCGTAATGCTTCCTGACATAGGGGCATTCGTGGTTGGTCCATTCCAGCACCACGAGCCTGCCGCGCTGCTCCGCCAGCCCGCGCATCGCGCCATCCTGGTCCGGCAGGCTGAAACCGGGCGCCGGGGCCCCGATCACCGGCGCGGCCAGCGCCCATCGCGGCAGGCAGGTTGAAACAACGGCGGTGGTGCCGGCCAGGACCTTCCGGCGCGTCGGCGGCTTGCTCACGTGGTACCCCTTCCCCCCTCTTCCCTGTCCGGCCGCGCCATGCAGCGTGTCGTCCAGGGCCTTCAGCACGATCCCTTCGGTCAGGATCTGCGGCAGCACGGCAGGTTCCCCCCTCCCGCCGGATACAGCAGATACAGCGGCACTCCGTCCCGCCCATGGGCCCGCAGCAGGGCGGTGATGGCCGGGTCGCCCCGTGTCCAATCGCCCTCCAGCACCGTGACGCCACGGCGGGTGAAGGCATCCTGCACGGAAGGCTGATCAAGCGCCACACGCTCGTTCACCTTGCAGGTGATGCACCAGGCCGCCGTGAGGTTGACGAAGACCGGCCGCCCTTCCGCCCGCAGCGTGGCCAGCCGCGCCTCGGACCAGGCCTCGCCGCCAGCCTCGGCCGTCCGTGGCGGCGGTGCCGTGTCCAGCCGCGTCAGCCCGGCCAGCCCCGCCAGGATCGCCAGCGCCGCCAGCCCGCGGCTGGCCCGTTGCAGCAGCCCTTCCGGCGAGCGCTGCGCCTGCCCCCAGGCCCAGGCGGCCAGCCCCACCAGCACCGCGCCGCCCAGCACCAGCAGCACCCCGTCCGGCCCGCTCTGCTGCGCCAGCACCCAGGCCAGCCAGGCCGCCGCGCCATACATCGGGAAGGCCAGGAACTGCCGCAGCCGCTCCATCCAGGGCCCCGGGCGCGGCAGGCGCCCCGCCAGACCGGGGAACAGTGCCAGCAGCGCATAGGGCAGCGCCATGCCGATCCCCAGCGCGGCGAAGACCGCCAGAGCGGCCGGGGCCGGCAGCAGCAGCGCTGCCCCCAGCGCCGCCGCCATGAAGGGCGCGGTGCAGGGCGTGGCCACCAGCACGGCGAGGACGCCGGTGAGGAAGCTCCCCGAATGCCCGCCCCGTGCCGCCAGCCCGCCTCCGGCCGAGACCGGCCCGGCGAAGGCGAAGACGCCGGACAGGTTCAGCCCGACCAGCAGCATCAGCCAGGCCATCACCACGACGAAGGCGGGCTGCGTGAACTGGAAGCCCCAGCCTGCCACACCCCCGCCGCCCGCAGCGCCAGCAGCCCGCCGCCGAGCACCAGGAAGGACAGCACCACCCCAGCGCAATAGCTCGCGGCATGGGCCCGCACCCGGCGCCGCGCCTCGCCGGACAGGCGGGCCAGCCCGATCGCCTTCATCGCCAGGATGGGAAAGACGCAGGGCATCAGGTTCAGCAGCAGCCCGCCCAGCGCCGCCCAGAAGGCCGCCTGCAACAGGCCGATGCCCGGGGCCGCGGGTTGCGGCATCGCTGTGCCCGCCGTCACCCCGCCACCGGCCCCCACCACCGGCACCGGACCGATCGCCGCCGACACCGTATAGGCGGCGCGCGTCCCCGCCGCGTCGGTGATGGCGATGACGCCGTCCAGCCGTTCCTTCGGCACGTCGCCCTGGCCGCGCGACAGGCCCAGCACCAGCCCCCTGTCGCGCAGGCTGAGCGGCTGCGGCGCCGCATTGTCCACCGCGCCCCATTCCGCCGGAAAGAAGAAGGCCCGCTTCACCGCCCCGGGCCCCAGTTCGGCCCCGTCCAGCGCGATGGCCCCGTGCGGCCCGTCGAAACCCGCCCGCGCCACCCAGGGCGAGGGCCTGGGCAGCGCCGCCTCGGCCTCTGCGAAGGCCGCCGTCAACGCGGCATCCGGCCGGGGCTTCGCCTCCACCGGCAGGTCCAGGCGGAAGCTTCCTTCCTCCGGGATGCAGACCTTCTCGCAGACCAGCCAGTTGCCGCTGCCCTGCACGGTGAAGACCTGCCCCGGCGCCAGATCGCCCGGCACCGTCACGCTCAGCGGAAAATCGGCTTGCCCCTCATAGCCGAAATTCACCAGCGGCCCGACGGGGATGCGCTCCGGCGCCGGGAACTGCAGCGGCCCCGCCGAAGCGCCCGCGGGAAGGTCCAGCGCCAGTTCCGGCGGCTGCCCCGCATCGCCCGGATTGGTCCAGTAGGTGTGCCAGCCCGACGCCAGCCTCTGCCGCAGCATCAGCCGGAAGCTCTGCCCCGGCGCCACTGCCGCCATCTCGCTGGCCAGCACCACGGTCGCGCGCGGCGAGGAGACGGGGTCGGACTCGGTGGCCTGCGCGCCATTCCAGGTGCCCCCGGGCACAGCCAGGAGCAGCCCCGCGAACAGGGCCGCCCTCACCGGACCATTGGCCAGAATTCCCGGAACGCCAACCACCTGTCTCATTTGCCTCACTAAACGCGACAACATGAACGCCTTGCAATCCTCGGCATGTGACAAAGCGCGACGCTTGCGCCTATCTGACGCCAGCATGCTCCCCGAACTTCCCGTCACGGAAGCCCTGCCCCGTCTGGCAGCGGCCCTGCGCGATGCCTCGAACGCGGTCCTGGTGGCCCCGCCCGGTGCCGGCAAGACCACCCTGGTCCCTCTCGCCCTGCTGGACGAGCCCTGGCTGGGCGATGGCCGCATCCTGGTCCTGGAACCCCGCCGCCTGGCCGCCCGGGCCGCCGCGCGCCGCATGTCCGACCTGCGGGGCGAGGCGCTGGGCCGGACCGTGGGCCTCACCACCCGCCTCGACCGCGCCGTCTCCGACGCCACCCGCATCGAGGTGGTGACCGAGGGCCTGCTCGTCCGCCGCCTGCAATCCGATCCCGGGCTGGAGGGAGTCGCCGCCGTGCTGTTCGACGAGGCGCATGAGCGCCACCTCGACACCGATCTCGGCCTCGCCCTCTGCCTGGACCTGCAGCGCGCCCTGCGCCCCGAACTGCGCCTCGTCGCCATGTCGGCCACGCTGGATGCCGCCGGCTTCGCCACGCTGCTCGGCGAGGAGGGCCGCCCCGCCCCGGTGATCGAGAGCGCCGGGCGGATGTTCCCGGTGGAGATCCGCCACCGCCCGCGCGACCTCGCCTCGCCGCGCGACCTGCCGGAAGCCATGGCCGGCGCGATCCGCGAGGCGCTGCGCGAGCATCCGGGCGACGTCCTGGCCTTCCTGCCCGGCTGGGGCGAGATCGCCCGCACCGCCGAGCGCCTGGGAGGAGTCGAAGCCGATGTCATCGCCCTGCATGGCGAGCTTCCACCCGCCGAGCAGGACCGCGCCCTCTCCCCCTCCGCGCGGCGCAAGGTGGTGCTCTCCACCTCCATCGCCGAGACCTCGCTGACCGTCCCCGGCGTCCGCATCGTGGTGGATGGCGGCTTCCGCCGCGTGCCACGGCTGGACCCCGCCTCTGGCCTGTCCAAGCTCGCCACCGTCCGCATCGGCCGCGCCACGGCGGAACAGCGTGCCGGCCGGGCCGGCCGCACCGGGCCGGGCGTCGCCATCCGCCTCTGGAGCGAGGCGCTGCACCGCGGCCTGCCCCTGGCCGACCGCCCCGAGATCCTGGAGGCCGAGCTGTCCGGCCTCGCCCTGGACTGCGCCGCCTGGGGCGCCGAGCCGCGCGACCTCGCCTTCCCCGACCCGCCGCCCGAGGGCACGCTGGCCGCCGCCCGCGCCCTGCTGCGCGACCTCGACGCCCTGGACGCGGAGAACCGCATCACCCCGACCGGCCGGCGCATGGCCCGGCTCGGCACCCATCCGCGCCTGGCCCGGATGATGGAGGCCGCGGCCTCTCCCGGGGAACGGGCACTGGCCGCCGACCTCGCCGCGCTGCTGGAGGAACGCGACCCGATCCGCGCCCCCTCCCGCGACCGGGACGCGCCTTCCGATATCGAGCTGCGCCTCGACCTGCTGCGGGGCGGCGACCATCCCGGCGCCGACCGCGCCACCCTGTCGCGCATCCGCCGCGCCGCCGGGCTGCACCGCCGCCGCCTGCGCGTCCCCAACGGCATGGTGGCGGAAGGCGATCCCGGCGCCCTGCTCGCCGCCGGCTTCCCCGACCGCATCGCGGCGAAGCGCGGCACGATGGATGGCGCCTTCCGCCTCGCCTCCGGCCAGGGCGCCCGCCTCGGCGCCACCGACCCGCTGGGCAAGCAGCCGCTGCTCGCCGTGGCCGACCTCGCCCTCCAGGGCACCGAGGCGCGCATCCGCATGGCGGCGCCCCTCAGCCGCGCCGTGCTGGAGGAACGCTTCCCCGAACGCTTCGTCCGGGAGGAAGGCGCCAGCTTCGACGCCCGCGCCGGCGCCGTCCTGCCACGCCGCCGCCTGCGCTTCGGCCCCCTGGTGCTGGAGGAGACCACCCTCCCCGTCGCCGACCCCGCCGCCGTGGCGGAGGCCCTGGCGGAGGCCGTGGCCGGGCGCGGCTTCCGTGACCTGCCCTGGACCGATGCCTCCCGCCGCCTGCGCGCCCGCCTCGCCTGGGCGCACCGCGTGGAGCCCGAGTCCTGGCCCGACGTCTCCGACGAGGCGCTCGCCGCCCGCGCGAAGGAATGGCTCGCCCCGCATCTGCACGGGCTGACGAAGCTCACCGAGCTGCGCGACCTGAACGCCCATGAGATCCTGTCCGGCCTGCTCGACTGGCCGCAGCGCAGGCGCCTGGACGCGGAGCTTCCCGACCGGCTGGACCTGCCGAACAACCGCTCCGCCGCCATCGACTACGACCGCGACCCGCCGACCCTGGAAGCCCGCGCCCAGCATCTTTTCGGCCTCGCCAGCCTGCCGCCGCTGATGGGCGGGCGCGTGCCCTTGCAGGTGGCCCTGCTGTCCCCCGCCGGGCGCCCCGTGGCGCTGACCGCCGACCTCGCCGGCTTCTGGCGCGGCGCCTGGGCCGATGTCCGCAAGGACATGCGCGGCCGCTATCCCAGACACGCCTGGCCCGAGGACCCGACCGCCCCCGCATGACCGACACATCATCCCAGCCCGCCGCCGCCGACGGCCCCCTGAACACGGCGACACCGGCCGAGGCGGCGCAGGCCGGGCCCGTGCATTCCCCGCTGCTGCGCAACCGCTCCTTCCTGCTGTTCTGGGTGGTGCGGGTCTCCTCCTCCCTGGCCTTCCAGATCATCGCCGTCTCGGTCGGCTGGCAGGTCTATTCGCTGACGGACAGCACCTTCGCCCTCGGCATGGTCGGCCTCGCCCAGTTCGTGCCGCAGATGATCCTGACCCTCCCGGCCGGGCACATCGCCGACCAGTACGACCGCCGCCACATCATGCGCGCCTGCCAGATCGTCGAGGCCCTGGCCGCCGTCGCCCTGGCCGCCACCGCGCTGGCCGGCCATACCCCGCCCTGGCTGATCTTCCTCGCCGTGGCGGCGGTGGGCGGCGCGCGGGCCTTCGAGAACCCCTCCACCTCCTCCCTGCTGCCGGGCCTCGTCCCCACCTCGCAGCTCCAGCAGGCGATCTCGCTCACCAGCTCCGCCGGGCAGACGGCGATGATCCTCGGCCCGGCCCTGGGCGGCATCCTCTATGCCCTGGGCGCCGGCCTCGCCTATTCGGTGATCACCGCCCTCTTCCTGCTCGCCGCCCTGGCCACCACACTGATCCGCCTGGACCACGCCCCGCCGCGGCGGGAGCCCCTGACGCTCACCAGCGCCTTCGCCGGCATCGGCTTCATCCGCACCCGCCCGATCCTGCTGGGCGTCATCACGCTCGACCTCTTCGCCGTGCTGCTCGGCGGCGCCGTGGCGCTGCTGCCCGTCTATGCCAAGGAGATCCTGCACACCGGGCCCTGGGGCCTCGGCCTGCTGCGATCCTCCCCCGCCATCGGCGCGCTCACCATGTCGCTGCTGCTGGCGCGTTTCCCGCTGCGGCACCGCGCCGGGCTGAAGATGTTCCTGGCGGTCGGCATCTTCGGCGCCGCCACGGTGGTCTTCGGCCTGTCCACCTGGCTGCCGCTCTCGGTCGCGGCGCTCGTCGTGCTCGGGGCCGCGGATGTGGTGAGCGTGGTGATCCGCTCCGCGCTGGTGCAGTTCGCCACGCCCGATCACATGCGCGGCCGCGTCAACGCCATGAACATGCTGTTCATCGGTGCCTCCAATCAGCTCGGCGAATTCGAATCCGGCGTCACCGCCGCGCTGCTCGGCACAGTGCCCGCCGTCGTGCTGGGCGGCCTCGGCAGCATCGTGATCGTGCTGCTCTGGATGCGCCTCTTCCCGGCGCTGCGCCGCGTGAACAACCTGGAGGCACTTTCGCGATAGGCAGGGCGGCGCCCGCCCCGACACGGGCATGGGCGCCGCCAGCGGAACCGGAGACGGAAACAGGCTCGGGAAGATTCCATGGAAATCATCACCATCGTCCTCGTCATGCTGCTCGCCGTGGTGGTGAGCAACTACGTCGCCCGCCTCTCCCCGCTTCCCCTGCCCCTTCCGCTGCTACAGATCGCCCTCGGCGCCTTGCTGGCCTACGGCATGCATTTCGAGGTGGAGCTGGAGCCGGAGATCTTCTTCCTCGTCTTCCTGCCGCCCCTGCTCTTCCTCGACGGCTGGCGCATCCCCAAGCGCGGCTTCTTCCGCGATGGCTGGACCATCCTCGCCCTGGCGCTCGGCCTCGTCGTCTTCACCGTGCTCGGCATGGGCCTCTTCATCCATTGGCTGATCCCGGCCATGCCGCTGGCCGTCGCCTTCGCCCTCGCCGCCGTGCTCTCGCCCACCGATCCGATCGCCGTATCCTCGGTCGCCGCGCGTGTGCCCATCCCGCACCGGCTGATGCATATCCTCGAGGGCGAATCCCTGCTGAACGACGCCTCCGGCCTGGTCTGCCTGCGCTTCGCCGTCGCGGCGGCGCTCACCGGCAGCTTCTCTCTCGCCGAGGCCTCCGTCACCTTCCTGCAACTCGCCCTCGGCGGCGTCGCCGTCGGCGTGGCCGTGACGGTGGCCATCAGCTTCGCGCACAAGCGCCTGCTGCGCCGCGCCGGGGAGGACCCGGGCATCCAGACGCTGATCAGCCTGCTGATCCCCTTCGGCGCCTATCTCGCCGCCGAGCATGTGCACGCCTCCGGCATCCTGGCCGCCGTCGCCGCCGGCATCGCCATGAACTACGTGGAAAATCTCGGCATCGCCCTGGCGGTCACGCGCATGCGCCGCGCCGCGGTCTGGGACACGGTGCAGCTCGCCGCCAACGGCGCCATCTTCATCCTGCTGGGCGAGCAGCTCCCCCGCATCCTGGCGAGTGCCGCCGAGACGGTGAACCAGGCCGAGCATCACGACCAGAGCTGGCTCATCCTCTACGTCATCGCCATCACCCTCGGCCTCGCCGTGCTGCGCTTCGCCTGGGTCTGGGTCTCGCTCCAGTTCGTCCTGCTGCGGGCGGCGCGGAAGGGCGAGCACCCGCAGCGGCCGAGCTGGCATCTCATCGCCGTCACCGCCCTGGCCGGGGTGAAGGGCGCGATCACCCTGGCCGGCGTGCTCACCTTGCCGCTGGTGACGCTGGAGGGCGCACCCTTCCCGGCGCGCGACCTCGCCATCTTCCTCGCCATGGGCGTGATCCTGCTGTCCCTGGTCGTGGCCAGCCTCGCCCTGCCACCCCTGCTGCGCAGGCTCCGCTTGCCGCCGCAACCCACGGAGGAGCACGAGGAGGACGAGGCCCGTGCCGCCGCCGCCAGCGCCGCCATCCGCGCCATCGAGCGCGTGCAGCACGAACTGGCCGAGGGCCGCGACGACGCCGACCTCTTCGCCGAGGCCGCCTCCCACGCGATGGAGCCCTATCGCCGCTCCAGCGACACCCATGCGCAGGCGCCGGAGGAGCAGGAGCGCGCCCGGAAACGCGTGGCCGTCGAGCACCACCTGCGCCTCGCCGGGCTGCGGGCCGAGCGCGACGAGCTCTACCGCCTGCGCCGCGCCCGGCGCATCGAGGACGAGACGCTCCGCCATCTGGTGCGGGAGATCGACCTTACCGAAGCGCGATACGCATCCTGAGCGAAGCGGGTGGTCCTGCCTGCGCGGAGGACCCACAACCATTCCGTACGGGGAGCGCCAGGCCGGACCCGCGGCCCGCCGGCCCCGGCCCTGCGAAAGACGAGGGACCCGTGATGCGCCTCCCGCCCCTTCTCCCGCGCGCCGGCCTGCTCACCGCCGGCCTGAGTATTGCCCGTGTGGTTATTGCCAGTGTGGGCATTGCCAGCTTGGCGGGTGTCCCGGCATCCCTGGCCCAGCCCGCCCCCGCCGCCACCCCGGCCCCAGCCCCCGATCCGGAGGCCCTGGACGCGGCACAGGACCTCATCCGGGCCACGGGCATGGCGGCGCTGATGGACCAGATGATCACCGCCATGCGCGGTTCCATCATCGAGGGCATGCAGCGCCAGTCGCCCAGGACCCCCGCCGGTGAGATCCGGAAGGTGATGGACGAGGTCCTGCTGCCGGAATTCCGCGCCCGCCTGCCGGAGCTGACCGGTGCCTTCGCCGCGATCTACGCGCAGAACTTCAGCGCCGCCGAACTGCGGGAGCTGGTGGCCTTCTACGGCACGCCCCTGGGCCAGAAGTCGCTGCGGCTGATGCCGCAGATCATGCAGCAGGGCGTGGCGCTGGGGCAGAGCTGGGGCCGGAAGGTCGCTGAGGAAGCCATCGCCAAGCACCGGCAGGAGCTGCGCCGCCGCGGCCTCGACCTGTAGGGGCCGGGCGGGGGCCTATCGCCGCTGTGGCTTCGTCCACGGCGCCAGGCGGCTGAGCAGGGCCACCAGCTCCGCCTGCCGCCCGGTGCCGGTCTTCTCGAAGATCGCGCGCAACTGCGTCCGCAGCGTTTCCCGCGACAGGCCCGTGGCCGCGGCCGCCTGCGGCAGGCTGTGACCCTGCATCAGCAGCCTCGCCAGCCGCGACTGGGCCGGGGTCAGGCCGAAAAGCTCCTGCAACAGCCTGGGTTCCGGCGGGAGCGGCAGCCGCACCTCGTTCAGGACCATCAGCGCCAGCGCACCGCTGAAGAACTCCTGCGCCCCACGGCGAAGGGGGAGGAGCCGCAGGATCACGGCCGGCTCCTCCGCCCGGGCCGCGCTGGCGAAGGACAGGATTGGCGGCACCCGCCCCGCCGAGATCGCGTCCAGCGCCACCAGCACCTGCCGCTCCAGCTCCTGATCCGGCAGGGCCAGCCGATCCCCGGCCCCCGGCACCGCCCCCTTCCGGCCCAGCAGGGCCTGGTTCGCGGCCAGGACGCGGCCGCCACGGCCCAGGACGGCCGCCGGCAGGTCGATCTCCTCCAGCAGGTCGATCTGCCGGTTCAGCAGGCCACGGCCCAGTCGCGCGACCAGGGCCGCGGCACGCGCCAGATGGGGCCGCAGCCGGTCGAGCGCGCGGAGCTGGGCGTCCTCCAGCGGGCCGCGGGAGAACTGCCGCTCGATGCTGAACAGCAGCCCCTCCTCATCCGGCAGACGGATCACGGAATAGGCGCCCCAGCCCAGGTTCTTCGGCCGCAGGAACTCCTGGTAATGCGGGTCCGCCGAAAGCTCGCCACGCGTGTAGAGTTCGGCATATTGCAGGAAGCGCGGCTCGTCCCGCCGCCGCAGGCGCTCCGGCAGGTCCGAACGCCGGTCCCAGCCCTGGGCGAACCAGTCCTCCGTCACCGGCTTCAGGCTGGGCGAGGTGATGAATCCGACGCCCTGGCGGATCGTGACCATCCCCGCGCCCCCATCGCCGACCTGCATCATCCGTCCCAGCTCGTCGAACACACCCTCCCAGAGGTCGGGGCGCAGCGCCGCCTCGTAGAGGCGGTCGGTCAGGGCATCGAGATCCTCGTCCGTCAGGCTCAGGTCGCTCCCCCGTCCGCCCCCCGGCAGTGACCGACGGGGCATTCGCGCATGTTTGCAGGATAGACCGGGCGATCAAGCCACCCACCCCATCCCGCCCACGGTCCCTATCCCCGGCTTTCCGCCTTCATGCCCTGTCACGCCGGGCAGCGAGGCCCTCGCCCAGTTCCGCCACGAGGCGGAAGGAGCGCAGCCGGGCCTCGTGGTCGAAGATCTGCCCGGTCAGCACCAGCTCGTCCGCCCCGGTCCGCTCCAGGAAAGCCTCCAGCCCGGCCCGCACCTGCTCCGGCGTGCCCACCGCGGAACAGGACAACGCCCGCTCCGTGCCGGCCCGCTCGGCGGCGTTCCAGTGCCGGTCCATGTCGTCCACCGGCGGCGGCAACTGCCCTGGCGTGCCGCGGCGCAGGTTCAGGAACTGCTGCTGCAACGAGGTGAAGAGCCGGCGCGCCCCGGCCTCCGTCTCATCCGCGAAGACATTGATCGCGGCAGCCACATAGGGCCGGTCGAGCTGCTCCGAGGGACGGAACTGCTCCCGGTAGATCCGCAGCGCCTCGTCCAGCGCATCCGGTGCGAAATGGGAGGCGAAGGCATAGGGCAGGCCCAGCGCCGCCGCGAGCTGCGCACCATAGAGCGAGGAACCGAGAATCCAGAGCGGCACCTCCTGCCCCGCCCCCGGCACGGCCTGGAGCGGCTGCCCCGGCCGCGCGGGGCGGAAATAGGCCTGCAGCTCCACCACATCGCGCGGGAAGCCGTCCGGGTCGCTGTCCAGGTTGCGGCGCAGGGCACGGGCGGCCCGCATGTCGCTGCCCGGTGCCCGGCCCAGCCCCAGGTCGATACGTCCGGGAAAGAGCGCCGCCAGCGTGCCGAACTGCTCCGCGATCACCAGCGGGGCATGGTTGGGCAGCATGATGCCCGCCGCGCCGACCCGGATGCGGGAGGTCGCGGCCGCCACCTGGCCGATCACCACCGCCGTGGCGGCACTGGCGATGCCGGGCATGTTGTGGTGCTCGGCCAGCCAGAAGCGCCGGTAGCCCCAGGACTCGGCATGGCGGGCCAGGTCGATGCTGTTGCGCAGCGCCGTGCCGGCATCCGCGCCCTGCGGAATGGGCGAGAGGTCGAGAAGGGTGAAGGGGACCATGCGTCCTTCCATCCGGTGGCCCGGGCGGAATTGCCGGGGCCGTCCGGCTACAGATAGGGTGCCGGGGCCTGTTCGTCCCGCCCTGCCCGCGGGGCTGCCCCGCGCCCTTCGGCTTCACGCCCCGGAGCCATGCCGCTGACCGGGGCTTTTCCCCGCCACCGGCGGGCCCAGTTGGAAGGGCCTGACCGGAAGGCCGCGCCACCGGATGGTTTTTTCGCCACATCCCCCGCACACCGCCACCGGAGCGCCGCCGCGACCGGCGCAAACCCCGGCTTCGGCCCTTTTGGCGCCGCGCGGGATGGAGGATGATCCGCCCATGATCCAGCACAGCAGCCGACGCAGCGCCCTGCTTGCCTTCACCGGCCTCGCCATGGCGGGTTGCACCGCCCGCCCCTTCCCCGCCGAGGCGCAGCGGGTGGCGGTGATCGATTTCGCCGACCTGGCCGAGAAGGTCCTGCCCGCCGTGGTGAACATCGCCGTCACCGGGGAGCAGCAGGTCCAGATCCCCCCCGACATGCGCGGCACCCCCTATGAGCGCTTCTTCCGGGAGCGCCGGGGCCGCCAGCAGGTGCAGGGCGCCGGCTCGGGCTTCATTATCGATCCTTCCGGCCTCGTCGTGACCAACAACCATGTGGTCGGCAATGCCAACCGTGTCGTGGTGGCGCTCCAGGACGGGACCGAGATGCCGGCCCGGGTGGTGGGCACCGACGACCTCACCGACCTCGCCCTGCTTCGGATCGAGAGCAAGGAGACGCTGAAATCCGTCCCCTGGGGCTCCTCCAGCAAGCTGCGCGTGGGGCAATGGGTGCTGGCCGCCGGCAATCCCTTCGGCCTGGGCGGCACCGTCACCTCCGGCATCGTCTCCGCCCGCGGGCGCGAGATCGGCGCCGGCCCCTTCGACGACTTCATCCAGACCGACGCCGCCATCAACCCCGGCAATTCCGGCGGCCCGCTCTTCAACCTCGATGGCGAGGTGATCGGCATCAACACCGCGATCTTCTCGCCCTCCGGCGGCTCGGCCGGGATCGGCTTCGCCACGCCCTCCGACCTCGCCCGGCCGGTGATCGAGCAGCTCCGCCGCGACGGGCGGGTGGAGCGCGGCTGGCTCGGCGTGGCGGTGCAGGATGCCGCGCCGGAAGGCGGGCGTGGCCGGCGCGGCGTGCTGGTGCAGGGGGTGGAGCGCAACAGCCCCGCCGCCCGCGCCGGCCTGCGCCAGGGGGATCTGGTGATCGCGCTGGACGGCGAAAGGGTCGATACCTCGCGCGTGCTGATCCGCTCGGTGGCCGGGGTGGCGCCGGGGCAGACCGTGCGGCTGACCCTGATCCGCGACGGGCGGCAGCAGGAGGTCCCCGTCCAGGTCGGGCGGCGGCCCAGCGGCGCCGGCTGAGGCCGGCCTCCGCGCCTGGGAGCGCCCCTCGGGAGCGGCTTGCGGGGCCATGCCCCGCAAGCATGGCGCCGGAGCGTGGCACCACCCGCGAATGATTATCAGCGCCAGGCGAATTGGTGTATGGAGCCGTCCATGCCGCCGACCCCGCCGCACCGCACCTGCGACACCACACATCCCGCCGGAGCCTCCCCCGCCGGGGCCGGACCCATCGGGGCAACCCGCCATGCCCGGGGCCGGGGGCTTTCCCGCGGTGAGCGCCGCCACCTCGCATGACCTCGCCGCGGCGGATTACCGGCGCCTCCTGCTCCGCCGTGGCGCCCTGCTCGCCTTCCTGACCCTGCTGCTGCTGGTGGCGCTGGTCTGCGACGTGATGACCGGCCCCTCCCGCCTGCCCTTCGCCGACGTGCTTTCCACCATCCTCTCGCCCGATGGCGCGACCGGCCCGATGCGCGTCATCGTCTGGGATGTCCGCCTGCCCTACGCGCTGATGGCGGTGCTGGTGGGCGCCGCCCTGGCACTGGCGGGGGCGGAGATGCAGACGGTGCTGAACAACCCGCTGGCCAGCCCCTTCACCCTCGGCGTCTCCTCCGCCGCCTCGCTCGGCGCGGCGCTCGCCATCGTGCTGGGCCGCGGCGTGCCCTGGGTGCCGCAGGACTGGCTGATCCCGGCCAATGCCTTCGTCTTCGCCTTCGCCTCGATGCTGCTGCTGCACTTCATGTCGCGACTGCGCGGCGCCGGGGTGGATGCGCTGGTGCTGTTCGGCATCGCCCTGGTCTTCGCCATGAACGCGCTGGTGGCGCTGCTGCAGTTCGTGGCCACGGAACAGGCGCTGCAACAGCTCGTCTTCTGGTCCATGGGCTCGCTGGCCCGCGCCACCTGGCCAAAGATCGGCATCATGGCACTGGCGCTGGCCGTCTGCGTCCCCTTCTGCGCCCGCGCCACCTGGAAGTTGACGGCGCTTCGCCTCGGCGAGGACCGCGCCCGCTCCTTCGGCGTGGATGCCACCGCGCTGCGCCGGGGCTCGCTGCTGCGCGTCTCGCTGCTCGCCGCCGTCTCCGTCGCCTTCGTCGGCACGATCGGCTTCGTCGGCCTCGTCGGCCCGCATGCGGCGCGGCTGATGGTGGGCGAGGACCACCGCTACTTCCTGCCCGCCTCCGCCCTCTGCGGCGCGGTGCTGCTCTCGCTCTCCTCCATCGCCTCCAAGATGATCGTGCCGGGGCTGCTGATCCCGATCGGCATCGTCACCGCGCTGATCGGCGTGCCCGTCTTCGTGGCGCTGGTCTTCGGCCGGGCCCGCGCGGCATGAGGGACGAAGCCATCCTCCACACGGACAACCGCCAGCCCCTGACCGTCGGGCATGTCTCGGTCGGCTATGGCCGGCGGCAGATCATCCGCGACCTGTCGCTGCGCCCCATGCTGCCCGGCACGCTGACCGCCCTGGTCGGCCCCAACGGCGCCGGCAAGTCCACCCTGCTGCGCGGCCTCGCCGGGCTGGTGCCGGCGAAGGGCCAGGTGCATCTCGGCGGCCAGGACCTGTCCGCCATGTCGGTCGGCCGGCGCGCGCGCCATGTCTCCTACATGCCGCAGGGCCTGCCCCAGGGCGTGGCGCTCACCGTGCTGGAAACGCTGGTCGGCGCGCTGAAGGCCGTGCCCCCCGCCTCCGGCGCCGTCTCGGGCGAGGAAGCCGCCCGCCGCGGCCTCGCGATGCTGGAGCGGCTGGGCATCTCCGACCTCGCCCTGCGCGGTCTGGACCGGCTCTCCGGCGGCCAGCGGCAGCTCGCCGGCCTCGCCCAGGCCCTGGTGCGGGAGCCGGAGGTGCTGCTGCTCGACGAGCCGACCTCGGCGCTCGACCTGCGCTTCCAGCTCTCGGTGATGGGACTGGTGCGGCAGACGGTGCTGGAACACGGGCTGGTCGGCGTGGTGGTGCTGCACGACCTCAGCCTCGCCGCCCGGTTCTCGGACCGGGTGGTGGTGCTGCACGACGGCACGGTGCGGGCGGACGGCACGCCCGGGGACACGCTGACCCCGGCGATCCTGGCCGAGGTCTATGGCGTGGCGGCGCGGATCGAGTTCTGCTCCCAGGGCAGCCTGCTGGTGCTGGCCGACGCGCCTCTCCCCCGGCGGGCGGCCTGATCCGCCGCATCAGCCCAGCCGGTCGATCCGCAGCGCGCTGTCCACGGCCTGGAGGATGCGCCCGTTCATGAGATAGGCCTGCCGCGCCGCCTCCATTTCCGCCGGTGGCCGCGGCTCGACCTGCAGGACCAGAAAGCGTTCCCCCTCCCGCCCGACTGGGAGCGTGTGCCGCCGCATGCCGGGCTGCAGGCCCCCGGCCCGGAGGGCCTGCAGGGAGGCATCATAGGCGGCCAGCACCCGGCCGCCGTCCCGTGCAGGCCCGGCCGGGAGAGGTTCCGGGGATGGGTCGTGAAGGCGTGAATCGGCGGTCGGGCCGAAACCCGGGCCGATGCCCGGAGGGGTGAGGACCATGCTCATGCCCGTGAAATTGCCCTCCGTTCGTTAACGCCATCCTAAAACGCTGCAACTTCCCTAATGGCCCGTAAGGCCGGCAACAGCTTCTTCCCTGTACCGTCGTCCTTCTCCGCGCGGCAGGCCCCCGGGGCCTCCGCGCCCCTGCTTGACACCGCGGCGCGAAAGGGTCATGCGCCTTCCCGCCGCGCGGCACCTTCCGGGTCCGGCACGGCACCGAAACCCCCAGACGAAGCTCATGCCAAGCGACAGTCACAGTCGATCTCGCTCGCCGTTGGTGGCCTGCGCGGACTGATCCCGTCTCCGGGTCCGGTTCCCTGCGTTCCGCTGTCAACGGCCTGACGGAACGGTGGAACATGGACACGAACAGAGACACCCCCGGCGGCGCCCTGGCTGACCGGAGCTCCGGCCCCGGCCCCGCGCCCACCCTGCGCGAGCCGAGCCCGGCCGAGTATTTCGCCACGCAGCTCGCCCAGGGCCATGTCGCGGATGCGGTGGAGCGGGCGAACATCCTCACCCCCGAGGAAGCCGCCGCCGCCCTGGCGCTGCTGCCCGACGAGCGCGCCGTCGAGATCCTCGACAAGCCCGAGCTCGACGATCCGGCGGAGATCATCCACTTCCTGCCGCGCGACCGCGCCGCGGTGCTGCTGGAAGGCATGTCCGCCGACCGCGTGGCCGACATGCTGCGCGACCTCGAGGGCACCGAGCGGGCCGCGCTGGTGGCGCGGCTCAGCGCCGAGATGGCGCTGGCCGTGCAGCGCCTGCTCTCCTATCCGCCGCGCACCGCCGGCAGCATCATGACGACCGAGTTCGTCAGCGTCCCCTCCAACTGGACGGTGGCGGAGACCCTGGCGCATATCCGGGCGGTCGAGCGGACGCGCGAGACGGTTTACGCGATCTATGTGGTGGAGCCGCGGACGCGGGCCCTGGTGCGCGCTGCCACCATGCGCCGCCTCATCACCGCGGAGCCGGGGGATTTCATCCTCTCCGCCACGCGCGAGGCCGAGCCCGTCACCGTCACGCCGCTGACCAGCCGGGAGGAGGTCGCCCGCCTGTTCCGCCGCCACGACCTGCTGGCCGTGCCGGTGGTGGACGACGCGCACCGCATCCTCGGCATCGTCACGGTGGACGACGTGCTCGACGCCATCGTGGAGGAAGGCACCGAGGACGTGCAGCGCTTCGGCGGCATGGAGGCGAGCCACGAGCCCTATACCGAGCTCAGCTTCGTGGGCATGATCCGCAAGCGCGCCGGCTGGCTCTGCGCCCTGTTCCTGAGCGAGATGCTCACCGCCAGCGCCATGCAGCACTACGAGGATGCGCTGGAGCGCGCCGTGGTGCTGACGCTGTTCATCCCGCTGATCATGAGCTCGGGCGGCAATTCCGGCAGCCAGGCGACCTCGCTGCTGATCCGCGCCCTGGCGCTGGGCGAGCTGCGGCTGCGCGACTGGTGGCGCGTGGCGCTGCGCGAGCTGCCGACCGGCCTCACCCTGGGCGCCATCCTGGGCGTCATCGGCATGGCGCGCATCACGATCTGGCAGGAACTCGGCTTCTTCGACTATGGTGAGCACTGGGTGCTGATCGCCCTGACCGTGGGCGCCGCCCTGGTGGGCATCGTGACCTTCGGTTCCCTCGCCGGCTCGATGCTGCCCTTCATCCTGAAGCGCATCGGCTTCGATCCGGCCAGCGCCTCCGCCCCCTTCGTGGCGACGCTGGTGGATGTCACGGGGCTGGTGATCTACTTCTCCGTCGCCTCGGCCATCCTGCGCGGAACGCTGCTGTGATCGCCCCCACCCCCAATCACGGCTGGGGCGGACTCCAGGGCGCGGCGGGAATGACCGCTCCGACTGATCCGGCCTTCACAAAAGGCCGGAATGTCATCAGCCTGCCCATCCAGCACGGTCTGGGCTAAGCACAACTTCCCGCCGGGAGACCTGGAATGCGGATTCTGCTTGTGGAGGACGACGCCGAGGTCGCCCGCTTCGTGACCAAGGGGCTGCGCGAAGCGGGGCATACCGTCGAGCATTCGTCCAATGGCCGGGACGGCCTGTTCCTCGCCGCCTCGGAGCCCTTCGACCTGCTGGTGCTCGACCGGATGCTGCCCGGCGGCGTCGATGGCGTGCGGCTGGTGGAAACCCTGCGTACCCAGGGGAACCGGACGCCCGTGCTGTTCCTGTCCGCCCTCAGCGCCGTGGATGAGCGCGTGAAGGGGCTCAAGGCCGGCGGCGACGACTATCTCGCCAAGCCCTTCGCCTTCGCCGAGCTGCTCGCCCGCGTCGAGGCGCTGGGCCGCCGCCCGGCGGTGGATGCGCCGGCCACGCGGCTGAAGGTCGCGGACCTGGAGCTCGACCTGCTTTCCCGCACCGTGACGCGCGGCGACAAGCGCATCGAGATCCAGCCGCGCGAGTTCCGCCTGCTGGAGCACCTGATGCGCCATGCCGGGCAGGTGGTGACGCGCACCATGCTGCTGGAGAAGGTCTGGGACTATCACTTCGATCCGCAGACCAACGTGATCGACGTGCATGTCTCCCGCCTCCGCCAGAAGCTGGACAAGGGCTTCGACAAGCCGCTGATCCATACCATCCGCAACGCCGGCTACATGCTGCGCGCGGATCCCTGACGGCGGCCCCTCCATGCGTATCCGGGGAGGCCGGCAACGGGAACCGGCCCCGCCCCGCCCCGGTGGCGCGGAGGCCGCGCGGGCCAGGACAGAGGCGTGATGCCGCGATGAACGCCGAGCCACCGGACGGACCGGAGCGGGAAGCGGAGCGCGGACGGGCGGGCGGGCCATCGCCGGGCGGCCCCCCGCACAAGCTGCCGGCCGGAGCGCCGAACGGGCCGCCACGGCGGCCGCGCCAGCCGCTGGCCGGGCTGCGCCTGCTCGGCCAGCGGCTGGCGCGGCTGGTGGGCGGTGCCGGCTTCCGCGCGGCCGCCTTCTTCGCCACCGTCTTCCTGCTGGCCGGGCTGGTCTTCGCCGCCGTGCTCTGGTGGGGCACCGCCGGGGCGCTGGACCGGCAGACGGACGCCACCATCCGCAGCGATGCCGCCGTTTTCCAGGAACGCTGGCGGGAGGCCGGGCGTGACGGGCTGATCGAGGCCATCGCCCAGCATCTCGCCGAGGACGTGGAGGACCAGAGCCTTTACCTCCTGACCGACGCCACGGGGCACCGGCTCGCCGGGAACCTGGAGGCGCCGCGCGACGGCTATTTCGATACCTATCTCGCCGGGCCGCGCTGGCAATCCCTGTCCCTGCTGCGGGAGGGCGTGCTGACCGAGGCGCGGATCTTCCGCCTCGACTTCCCCAATGGCGACGTGCTGCTGCTGGGCCGCGACGTGGAGGACAAGCTGCGGCTGCGGGAGCTGCTGAACGAGGGCCTCGCCTGGTCCGCCGCCGCCGCTGCCTTCTTCGCCTTCGCCGGTGCCTGGGTGCTGCGCCGGGCGCTGGAGGACCGGCTCCAGCCCGCCGCCGACACCGCCGCCGCGATCGCGCAGGGCGACCTGAGCCAGCGCGTGCCGCTTTCGGGCCGGGAGGACGAGTTCGACCGCCTCGGCAGCGCCATGAACAACATGCTGGACCGCATCGCCACGCTGATGGAGGGGGTGCGCGGCGTGTCCGACGCCATCGCCCACGACCTGCGCACGCCGATCGCCCGCGCCCGCGCCAAGCTGGAGGACGCGCTGGCCGAGGCCGAGGGCGCCCCGGACCAGGAGGCGGCGGAGCTGCTGCGCCAGGCGGTGGACCGCGGCATCGCAGACCTGGACGGTATCACCCGGGTCTTCCAGGCGGTGCTGCGGATCGCGGAGGTGGAGGCCGGCGCCCGGCGCGCCGCCTTCGCCCCCTTCGACCTCGCCCCGGTGCTGGCGGATGCGGCGGAACTCTACGGCGCCTCGGCCGAGGCGGCGGAACAGAGCCTGGTGGCGGAGATCCAGCCCAACCTGCCGCTGGTGGGCAACCGCGACCTGCTGCTGCAGGCGGTGGCCAACCTGCTGGACAATGCGGTGAAGTTCTCGCCGCCGGACAGCACGGTGCGGCTGCGCGCCTTCCGCGACCGTCAGGCGGTGCATGTCACCGTGGCGGATGAGGGGCCGGGCATGAACCCCGAGGAGCGCGCCCGCGCCGGGGAGCGGTTCTTCCGCACCGACGGAGCCCGCGCCACGCCGGGTTCCGGCCTCGGCCTGTCGCTGGTCCGCGCCGTGACCGCGCTGCATGGCGGGGAGGTGATCCTCGCCGATACGCGGCCCGGAAATTCCCGGCCCGGCCTGAGCGTCACGCTGCGCCTGCCGATGGACCCGGAGCAGCCGGATGACGAGGCGAGCGGCTAACGCAGCTTTCACGGCACGCTCATGGCGGCACAGTATCCGGTACCCGATAAGGGGCCATGCCACATAAGGCCATCGCGCCGGTCCTGCTCCTCGCCGGGCCCCTGTTCTGTCTCCAGACCGCCTCCCTTCAGACCGCCAGGCTGGCCGTGGAGACGGAGGCGCGGGATCTCTGGCATGTGCGGCCGGACCGTCCGGAATACTGCCAGGAGCTGGCGAGCCGCCTCGCCGCCCTGCCGGGCGCCCGGACCACGCCGGCCAAGGAACTGGGCGATGAGGGCCTGACCCTGTGCCGGAAGGGCTATCCCCGCACCGGAGTCGCCAAGCTGCGCCGCGCCATCCGCGAGGCGCAAGGCAACTGACAGGCGGACATCGGGACCTCGCGCCGGACCGGAGATCAGCCGGCCACCATCCGGAACCCCGCGCCATCCTCCTGCACCCGGCCGAAGCCGGTGACATGCCCGCCCGCGACCAGCCAGCCCGAGGCGGCCGCCCGCTCCAGCCCCGCCCGGCGGCTGCGCCGGGCCTCGGCGGGGTCGAGATCATAGGCCAGGCTCAGCTCCGGATCGGCGGATTGCGGCCCGGCGAGATGCAGCAGGTCGCCCCAGAGCAACAAGCTGTCGCCCGCCCCGGCGCTGTGCAGCAGATAGCCTGCATGGCCCGGCGTATGACCCGGCATCGGCACCAGTTCGATGCCCGGCAGCACCTCCCCGGCGGGGACGGCGCGCAGCCGCCCGGCATAGGCCCCCGCCAGCTTCTCCGCGATTCCGAAGCCGCCGCGCCGCTCCGGCGGCGTCGCCTCGCGGGCTGCGGCATCGGTGAAGAAGGCCAGGTCCCGCTCCGGCGCCAGGATCTCCGCCCGCGGCAGCCAGGGCTGCATGTCGTCGAGCAGGCCCAGGGCGTGATCGCCATGGAGATGGGTCAGCAGCACGCGGTCCACCTGCCCGGGCTCGACGCCATGCCGTGCCAGCGCCGCGCGGATATGCCCGAGCCCCGGCCCCCAGGCATGGCCCGTCCCGGCATCGACCAGCGTGACGCCGTCCGGCCCGCGCAACAGGAAGGCGTTGACGTCGATCCGGACGGTCGTGCCGCGCAGCACGCCCAGCGCGAGGTCGCGCGCCTCCGTCCCGCCGGGATGCACCACCACGCCCGGCGGCAGTTCGAAGATGCCGTCGAGCAGCAGTGTCACCTGCCGGTCGCCGATGCGGCGGCTCTCACCTGTCATGCCGATTCCCCTTCGCGACCCCCGCCCGGCGACAGGGGCGCGGCGATTCAATCCACGCGCCGCAGCGTGTCCATCCGGTAGAACTCGCTCCGGCTCGCCGACAGGGGCTTCAGCACATCCACCGTGCCGGCGATGAAGCGTTCCGTGGCCTCGTCGCCGGAAAGCGGGAAATCGGTCTCCGGTAACCAATGGACCAGCACCACGTCGCCGCCGGGGCGCAGCGAGCGCGCGACCCTTTCGCAGACACGCTTCAGGTCCTCGCCATCGAGGAAATACAGCACCTCGGAGAACAGGATCAGGTCGAACCGCCCCTCCGGCCCATCCCCGGAGGGCCAGTCCTCCGGGATGCGCCCATGCAGGAACTCCACATGCGCCTGCCCGGCCAGCCGCTGCCGTGCCCGCGCCAGCGGCGCCTCGGCCGCGTCCAGCGCCAGCAGGCGGTCGCAGCGCTTCGCCAGCTCCTCCGTCAGCACGCCGATGGAACAGCCGATCTCCAGCGCCGCCGCGTAATGCGCACGCGGCAAGGCCGCGAGGGTGGCGGCGTATTTCTCCCGCTCATAGGGCTTGCTCTCGAAACCCCAGGGGTCCGGGTTCCCGGCATAGATATCGTCGAAATAGCTGCTCGGCAGGCTGCGCTCGCTGCGGCTCATGGCGTCACCTCCAGATAGAGTTCCCAGGGACGCAGCAGCACGTCGAGGGCCGCTGGCGACAGGACGAAACCGCCAGGGTCGTCCCCGATCATCCCGGTGGTCTGGCTGCGATGCGCCGCCACCGCCGCGCGCTTGACGGGAAGCTCCGCCGCGATGTCCAGCCGCACGCCCCGCGGCACGGCGGCGAGTTCCACCGGCTCCACCGGCGCCAGCATCCCCGGATAGAGGTGCCGCCAGCCCCAGACGGGATAGGCCAGCAGGCGCAGGCCCAGATCCCGCGCGGCATGGCGCGCCATCCGCCAGGTGGCGAGGTGGTCGCCATGCGGGTCCTCCTCCCAGGGGGCGAGGATCGTGGTGGCGCCGTCACGCAGCGCCAGGTTGGCGATGGCATGCGCCGCCGCCTCGAAGCCCGGCCCCTCCTGCGGCACCGCCCCATCGGGGAGGCCCAGCGCCACCAGCCGTTCCGGTCCCAGGCCGAGCACGGCCAGCGCCGCCACCATCTCCTCCTGGCGCAACGCCGCCAGCCTGCGTGGCGGATAGAGGCGCGAGGCATGCGAGGCGGCACCGTCCGAGACCAGCACCACCCGGACCTCACGCCCACGCGTCGCGAGCTGCGCCAGCAGCCCGCCGCAGCCGAGGGATTCGTCATCCGGATGCGGCGAGAGCAGCAGGACCGGCCCGGCATCCGGCAACAGCGCCTCCAGCCCGCCCAGCGGCCAGGATTCCGCGGCGCGGAGAAACTCGTGGGCCTTCATGCGATCATCTCAGCCTTCGTCAAACCGGGGGGAGCCGCGGCTGCGCCCAGACTCACCGCTCCCACTCACCGCTCCCACTCACCGTTCCCAAAGCTCGCCGATCGGGGCCGGCGCCGCCAGGGCATGTTGCGCCGCCGAGGTCAGGGCGCGGTCCGGCCCGGGCTGCCGCAGATAGGTGGCGAGGTCCCGCGCGATGCGCTCGATGGCGGCCGGGCGCAGGAAGGCCCCCAGGCCGATGGAACGCTGCGCCAGTTCCATCACCGCCAGCCCGGCCCGTTCCACCGCGCCGCGCGCCAGATCGACATAGGCCACGACCCGCGCCGGATCGGTTCCGCCGGCTTCCGGCTCCTCCGCCATCCAGGCCGCTTCGCGCACCCAGAGCCGCGCCGCCTCGGCCTCCGTCACGGCCTGGCCCAGCCGCGCCTGCTGGTGCGGGTCGCCGCCCCGGCCGGTCGCGTCGAGATGGCGGCGCAGCGCCTCCACCACCGCCTCGATGCCCCCCAGATGCACCGCCAGGAAGCGCCAGGCCCCGCCGGAGAAGCCGGGCTGGGCGAAGTAGGTCCCCGGCGGACCGATCAGCGCCCCGGGCCCCACCTCCATCCCGCCGAAATCCACGTTGCCGGTGCCCGAGGCCCGCATGCCCGAGGCCGTCCAGACGGAAAGATCCGCCCGCCCGGTGCCCTTCGGCAGCGGCAGGAGAAGCATCCGCACCCCATCCGGCGCCTGGGCCGGAGCCAGCGCCCGTTCCACCAGCCCGGCCCCGGAGCACCAGATCTTGCCCCCGCGCAGCCGGCGCATCCCTTCCTCCAGCACCAGCCCCCGTTCCGGCCGCTCGGCGGCCCAGACCCCGAAGAGGCAGCCGGCCCGGGCATCCGCGGCGGCGGCCTCCGCCTGATCCGGCGTGCCATGGGCGGCCACCAGCCGCAGCGCGTTCACATGCCCCTCGAAGAGCCGCCCCAGCGGCAGGCTGGCCCGGCCGATCCGGCGGAGCGCGCGCATCAGCGGCATCGTCCCCTCCGGCTCGGAGCCCCAGCCCAGCCCGCCCAGCGCTCGTGGCAGGGGCGCGGCCAGCAGCCCGGCCCTGCCCAGGGCCGCCACATCCTCCTCCGGCAGCCCGCCCTACTGGTCCAGCCGCGCGGCCCGCTCCTCCACGCCCGGCAGCAGTGCATCCAGGCGGCCCAGCATGTCTTCCGGGGGGGCAGACGACCGGAGGGTGGCACCGAAGGAGGCGGCGCCGAAAGGAAGATCGTCGGGATACCGGGGAGGATGGTGCTTCATGCTGCCGCTTCAACAGGGCAGGCTGGCCCGGGTTGCCCTCCCCCAATGGAACGAAATCGAAACTTTCCGTGGACCGGAACGACCCGCCCGTGATCCTCGCCCGGCCGCGCCACGCTTCGCGGCGGCACCGGTTGCGGGCTAGCATGGCCAAGCCGGGCGCGGGGGCGGCCGGATGGGGATTCGGGCCAGGGAATCCGGAGGGGGCGGCCATCATGTCCGTGCGGTGGAAGCTGCGGGCGGCCGCCCTGCTGGCCGTGCCGCTCGCCCTGGCGGGCTGCGCCGGTTCACGCGGAACCGTCTCCGGCGGAACGGCGCGCGCCCATGGCTACGAGGCCGGCAACGGCACCTATCTGAGCTGCGTGCCCTATGCGCGGGCGCGCTCCGGCCTCGCCCTGCGCGGCGATGCCTGGCAGTGGTGGGACACGGCCGCCGGCAGCTACGCGCGCGGGTCGCAGCCGCGCCCCGGCAGCGTGCTGGTGTTCCGCCGCACCGCCCGGCTGCGCGACGGCCACCTCGCCGTGGTGTCGCGCGTGGTCTCGAACCGGGAGGTGCTGGTGGACCATGCCAACTGGGCCTCCGGCGGGCTGAAGGGCCTCGTGGCACGCGACCAGCCGGTGATCGACGTCTCGCCCGGGAATGACTGGACCCAGTTGCGGGTCTGGTATCCTCCGGCGCGGGTTGTCGGCAGCACGGTTTTCCCGGCCTACGGCTTCATCTACCGGGACCTGCCCCGGCAGGCGTCGCGCTGAATCCTCAAGGCCCCTTCGCCGGGGGCGCCTGGACGCGTGGCACCAGCCGGCGAAGATGGGTCCCGGTGGTTCCCGGCGGCCCGGCAGGCTCCCCTCGCGGGCCGGCGGAAGGCTTGCGGGACCTGCCGGGAGAGAAGACGGACACGCCATGACCACGCCCCTCAGCCGCCGCGGCCTGCTCGCCAGCGCCGGTGCCCTGCCTTTCGCGACTTCGGCCCTCGCCGCCCCCGCCGCGGACGCGCCCTGGCCGGACCGGCCGCTCCGCCTGATCCTGCCCTTCCCGGCCGGCTCCACGCCCGACCTGGTGGCCCGCGCCATCGGCCCGGAACTGGCCGACGGGCTCGGCCAGCCCGTGGTGGTGGACAACCGCCCCGGCGCCGGCGGCAATATCGGCACCGACATGGCCGCCAAGGCGACGGATGGCCATACCATCTGCCTGTCGATCAACGGGCCGATCACCACCGCCCCGGCCCTGTACCGCAACCTGCCCTATGATCCGCAGCGCGACCTGCGGCCGATCGCCATGGCGGTGCGGGCGCCGCAGCTCCTGGTCGTCGCGCCGAGCGTGCCGGCCCGCAGCCTCCAGGAGTTCGTCGCCTATGTGAAGGCCAATCCGGACAAGCTGTCCTTCGCCTCGGTCGGCGCCGGTTCCGGCGGGCACCTCGCCATGGTGGAGCTGATGGCGCGGGAAGGGCTGCGGATGGAGCACGTGCCCTATCGCGGCTTCCCGCAGGCGGTGCTGGACATGGTGGCCAACCGTATCGAGACGATGGTGGTCACGATCGGCGCGGTCCTGCCGCAGGTGCGCGACGGCCAGCTCATCGCCCTCGCCTGCACCGGCGAGCACCGCGCCGCCGAGATGCCGGACGTGCCGACCCTGGCGGAGGCCGGGATCCCGGACGCCACCTCCTATGGCTGGAGCGGCCTCTTCGCCCCGGCCTCGATGCCTGAACCGCACCGCGCCCGGCTGGAGGCGCTCGCCGTGGCGGGCTTCCGGAAGCCGCAGGTCCGCCAGACGCTGGAGAATATCGGCTTCGAGGTGATGGGCCTGCCGAGCCAGGATTTCGCCCGCTTCATCGCCGCCGAGACGGAACGCTGGGGCGGCCTGATCCGCAGGCTGGACATCCAGGCCGACTGACGCCGTTTCCCTCTACCAGGACGCCGGACCGGGGGGCGCTTCCTGTGTGGCGTTACAAGGCGTTGCAAAGCCGTCCACTCCCATGCCCGGCCGGTGGTTGTGCCGGGCCCGGCACGCCCCCATCTCCGGGTCGGGTGCCGGTCCGCCCGGGCCATCGGCCCGAGGCCCCGGCTTCCCCGGCGAGGATCGGCAAGGGGTCCGCCGGCCCGCGCGGTCGGGCGGCGGCGCCCCGGATCACCGCCGGCAGGCAGAATCCGGCGGCCGGGCGATTACGCCGCGTGCCTTTCTGCTCTAGTGTCGGTAGGGAAACGCGATCGAGGCGCCGCCGGGCGCGCCTCGGCATCAAGACAGGAATTGAGGCCGCACCATGGGTTCGTTCAGCATCTGGCACTGGCTCATCGTCCTGCTGGTGGTCCTGCTGCTCTTCGGAAGCGGCAAGATCAGCGGCCTGATGGGCGACCTGGCCACCGGCATCAAGTCGTTCAAGAAGAACATGCGCGAGGACGAGGACGAGTCCATGGCGCGCGACACCCAGGTGCCGCCGGCCAACCTGCCGCCCCCGCCGCCGGGCACGCCGACCACCGGCACCAACAACGCGACCACCACCGCCAATCCGGGCCGCCCCGCGGCCTGATCGCGGCCGGGAGCCCGGGCCATCGGCCCGCGGCTCCCCTTTCCCGGCCCGTCCTTCCCGGATCGCGGCGGGCATGACCCGCACCCTGGAATTCCGCCCGGAAGTCTGACAGACCAGCGCCGGCCCCGGAGGAAGCCCGCAAGGGATTCCCGTGGGGCCGGTTTTCCTTCGCCGGGGCCCCTGGCACCGGCTTCCCTTGTCCGGAGAGATCGGGATCATGGAGCTGGCGGAAGCGGTCAGCCGCATCATCGGGACCGGCCGGCGCATGGATGCGCGCGGCTGGGTCCCGGCCACGGCGGGGAATCTCTCCATCCGCCTGCCCGGCGACCGGGTCGCGGTCACGCGCTCCGGCTGCCACAAGGGCTTCCTGGAGGAAGGGCATGTCATGGTCGTGGACCTGGACGGCCGCCCCGAGGACCCGTCGCTGCGGCCCTCGGCGGAAACCCTGCTGCATTGCGGTGCCTACCGCCAGTTCCCGGAGGCGGGGGCGGTGCTGCATGGACACAGCATCGCCAACACGGTCATGTCGCGCATGTCGGGCGACGAGATCCTTCTGCAGGGCTACGAGCTGCTGAAGGCCTTCCCCGGCCTGCCCACCCATGACGCCACGATCAGCCTGCCGGTCTTCGACAACGACCAGGACATCGCCCGGCTCCAGTCCCGCGTTTCCGCCCGCTGGCGGGAGATGGCGGAGGACGAGGCGATCATTCCGCCGGGCTATTTGATCCGTGGCCATGGCGTCTATGTATGGGCAGCCGATATGGACGGGGCGCTGGCGCGGCTGGAGGCCCTGGAATTCATGCTGAGTTGCGAGCTGATCGCGCAGAGCCGAGGAGGGATGTTCGAATGAGCCGCCTGGTCGTCCACGACGCCGCCACCAAGGCGGTGGAACTCGACACCGACAACGTCACCGCCATCGCCGAGACCCTGGCCGCCATCGGCGTGCGCTTCGAGCGCTGGCCCGTGGTCTCTCTGCCCCATGGCGCCGATGCCGAGGCGGTGCTCGATGCCTACCGCCCGCATCTGGACATGCTGCTGGGCCAGACCGGCGCCGGCTCGGCCGATGTGATCAAGCTCTCCCCCGACCATCCGCAGCGGGAAGCGCTGCGCACCAAGTTCCTGGACGAGCACACTCATACCGAGGACGAGGTCCGCTTCTTCCACGAAGGGTCGGGCAACTTCATCCTGCACGTGAACGGCAAGGTCTACGACGCCCATTGCACGGCGGGCGACCTGATCAGCGTGCCCGCGAACACGCAGCACTGGTTCGACGCCGGCACGCATCCTTCCTTCACCGCCGTGCGGATCTTCACCGACACCTCCGGATGGGTGCCGCACTACACGGGCACGGACATGGCCAGGCGCTTCCCCGCCGCCACGGGCACGCCCGCCCAGGCATGATCCTTTCATGACCCCCTCGGGCAAGGCCGCCCGCCCGGCCGCGATCCTCACCGATATCGAGGGCACGACCAGCGCCATCTCCTTCGTGAAAGAGGTGCTGTTCCCCTTCGCCGAGGCGGAACTCGACTGCTTCCTGGACCGCCATGGGGAGGAGGCCGAGGTCGCCGCCATCCTGGCCGGGGTGCGGGACCTCGCTCCGGGTCAGGAACCCCGCGCCGCCCTGCGCGGCTGGATGGCGGCGGATGCCAAGGTCACGCCGCTGAAGGCGCTCCAGGGCCTGATCTGGCGGCAGGGCTACGAGGACGGGCGGCTCACCTCGCATCTCTATCCGGACGTGGCGCCCTGCCTGCGCGCCTGGTCGGCGGCCGGGCTGCGCCTCTGCGTCTATTCCTCCGGCTCGGTGGAGGCGCAGAAGCTGCTTTTCGGCCACAGCCCGGTGGGCGACCTGACGCCGCTCTTCTCGGGCTTCTTCGACACGCGGGTCGGCGCCAAGCGGGAGGCCGCGAGCTACCGCACCATCGCTTCCGGCCTGCACCTGCCGGCGGAGGAGATCCTGTTCCTCTCCGATGTGGCGGAGGAGCTGGATGCGGCCCGGCAGGCTGGCCTCGCCACCTGCCAGCTCGTCCGCCCGGAGGACGGGACGTATCCTTCCGGCCGCCATCCCGAGGCTGGCGACTTTCCGGCCGTGGCCGCGCTCTTCGGGCTGCCCCGCGCCTGATCCCCGGCGGCGCGGGGTCCCGCGCCCTCACGGGGGGAAATGTCATCGAAGCATGGCGGAATCGTCATGTGGCGAACCCTGGCCGCGACCTTGCGCGGGCGTCATAGATGCTCACCCGCCCATCAAGCACGTGAGATGCCCCTGCTCCCATGCTGACCACCTACACCGTGGTGAACGGCCGCCTGGAAGTCCGGGAAGGCACACGTCCCCCTGAGGAACTGCGGAGCGCCGTCTGGCTCGACCTGCTGAACCCGAGCCGGGAGGAGGAGCGCGCCGTCCAGGACGCGCTGGGGCTGGAAGTGCCGACGCGCGAGGAACAGCAGGAGATCGAGAGTTCCTCCCGCCTCTACCGCGAGGAGGATGCCCTCTTCCTCACCGCCAACTTCCTCTATGGCGTGGAGGAAGGAGAGTTCGGCAGCACGCCCATCACCTTCGTCCTCGCCGCGCACAACCTGATCACCGTGCGCTACGCCACCCCCAAGGCCATCGCCATGTTCTCGGCCCGCTGCCGCAAGCACCCGCCGAGCCTGCTGCGCTCTCCCGACCAGGTGATGATCGGCCTGTTCGAGAGCGTGGTGGACCGGCTGGCCGATATCCTGGAGCGGGTCGGCGCGGATATGGACACCGCCAGCCGCACCGCCTTCCGCTCCGCCAAGGGCACCACCAAGGCGAACCGGCGGGATGCGGACCTGCGCAACGCGCTGATCGCCCTGGGCCAGGTCGGCGAGGTCACCAGCCGTGCCAGCGAGACCCTGCTCGGCCTCAGCCGCATCCTGACCTATCTCGGCACCGAGAAGGACGCGCTGGTGCGCAAGGAGAACACCGCCCAGGTGAAGACCCTGGTGCGCGACCTGAAGTCGCTGGTGGACCATGCGGGCTTCCTTGCCAACAAGGCGAACTTCCTGCTCGACGCCATCCTCGGCGTCATCAACATCGACCAGAACGGCATCATCAAGACCTTCACCGTGGCCTCGGTGGCGCTGATGCCGCCCACGCTGATCGCCAGCATCTATGGCATGAACTTCAAGGACATGCCGGAACTGGGCTGGGATTTCGGCTATCCGGTGGCGATCGGGCTGATGGTGGTCACCGCGATCCTGCCGGTGCTCTACTTCAAGCGCAAAGGCTGGCTCTGAGCGGCCCTCGCGGCATGGAAATCCGCCGCGGGAACGGCATGCGGCCTATCCCGGATCGGGCGGCGCATCCTGTATGCTGCGTTGCGTGAAGCGCCTCCTCCGCCTCTTCCCGCTCCTGTCACCCGCCGGCCTGCTGGTCGCCCCGCTGCTCCTGTCCGGCTGCGGCACAGCCCCGCCCCCGGCGGAGCCGGCCCGGATGGGCCTGAGCGACGTCGCCGCGACGGCCGTGGTCCTGGCGGGGCGCCTGCCGGCGGAGGCGATGGGCTTCGGGCAGAAGCCGGCCCCGGCCGGCGCGGTGGAGCGCCTTTCGCCCGCCGTGCTGCTCGCCTACTACCAGCGCGCGGGGACCGGCGCGTCCGCCTTCACGGCCCTGCTCGACCTGCCGCCCTCCGACGAGATCGCGCCCGACCCGCCGGACGGGATCGAGGCTCCGGAACTGCTCCTCTTCCTGGAAACCCGGCGCCGCTTCATCACGGCGGGCGAGATCCTCGATGGCCGGGACACGCGGGGGCGCCTCTTCACCGCCCGCCCGCGCGGCGCCCGGGTGAGCCTGCGCTGCGTCGCGGTCCTGTCCTCGGAGGATGGCACGCCGGACCGGCAGCACGTGACCTGCGCCCGCATCCTGGGCCGGCGCATCGTCATGGTCTCCGCCATGGCCCGCCCCGGGCGTGGCCGGGCCGCCGAGACCGAAACCCTGCTCGTGGCCCTCAGCGGGCGCCTCCTGGCGGCGCTGACGGGGGTGGTCCATCCGTCCACCCCTCCGCCGGAGGAGGCCGATCCCTTCCTCCTGTCCCCGCCCGCCTCGCGTACCTGAGGGGGCCGCCCGGTCTCAGGCTTCCGGCAGGGGCTTGAGCACTGCGAGGCGGAAGGCCGCCAGCAGTGCCACCAGCAGCATCGCCCCGACCATGGCCACCACGCCCGGCCAGGCATGGCTGGCCCAGGCCAGCCCGCCCAGCGAGCCGGCGACGCTGGAGCCCATGTAGTAGCAGAAGAGGTAGAGCGAGGAGGCCTGCGCCCGGCCCCGCCGTGCCCGCCGCCCGACCCAGGAACTGGCAATGGAATGCGCGCCGAAGAAGCCGAAGGTGGTGACGGCGATGCCCAGGATGACCACGGCCAGCGAGGCGGAGAGCGTCAGCGCCACCCCCGCCAGCATGGCCAGCACGATGGCCCAGAAGACCCGCCGCCGCCCCAGCCGGTCGGCCAGCCGCCCGGAGACGGTGGAGCTGACGATCCCCACCAGATAGACAGTGAAGATCATGCCCACCACCGCCTGGCTGAGCCCGAAGGGCGGGGCGAGGAGGCGGTAGCCGATGTAGTTGTACACGGTCACCAGCCCACCCATCAGCAGGAAGCCCTCCAGGAAGAGCCAGGGCAGGCCGGGATCGCGCAGATGCACCACGAAATTCGCCACCAGCTCCCGCGGGCGGGCGCTGCGCGGGGTGAACTGGCGCGACGGGGGCAGCAGCCGCCAGAAGGTGAGCGCCGCCACGAGGCCGAGCAGCCCGATCACCCCCACCGCCAGCCGCCAGGAGCCGAGATCCGTGATCAGCCCGGTGATGACGCGCCCGCCCATGCCGCCGAGCGCGCTGCCGCTGATGTAGAGCCCCATGGCATAGCCGGAGGATTTCGGGTGCACCTCCTCGCTCACATAGGCCATGGCCACGGCGGGCAGGCCGGAGAAGGTGATCCCCTGCAGGGCCCGCAGCAGCAGGAACTGGTGCCAGGACGGCACGAGCGCCGAAACCACGGTCAGGATCGCCGAGACCAGCAGGGAGAAGAGCATCACCGGCTTGCGTCCCATCGCCTCCGACAGGGTGCTGGCCACCAGCATGGAGACGGCGAGCAGCCCGGTGGTCAGCGAGAGCGACAGGCTGGCCGAGGCGGCGCTGACCCCAAACTCCTCCGAGAAGACCGGCATCAGCGGCTGCACGCAGTACATCAGCGCGAAGGTCGAGAAGCCCGCCGCCAGCATCGCTAGGTTCACGCGCCGGAACTCGGGCGTCCCGCCCTCGATGAAGGCCGGCGCCGGCGGCGCCCGGTCATCCTGGAGGGGGGCTGTGTCGGTGGTCATGCGCGGATGTCCCGTTTCCGGCCGGGCATGGTCCGGCCAAGGGCGCAGGCGGCGCCCAGGGGAGCCCGCCCTGGTTGCGGTCCGGCGCCCGGCTGGCGGGTGCCTCCGCCAACATGGCCTCTCCTGCTGCGCCGCACCAACCCGCGCTCCCTCCTTCCGCCTCCCGCTCCGCGCATGGGTCGAAGCCATGGCCCGGCCCGGCATGGCGTGGTGCCCGGCCGTGGACCCTGCTAGGAGGCCGCCATGACCTGGGCCGATGGCGCCATCCTCCTGATTCTCGCCGTTTCGGCCATCCTGGCCTATTCGCGCGGGCTGGTGCGGGAAGTCCTGGGCGTCGGCGCCTGGGCCGGGGCCCTGGTGCTGGCCTTCGTGATGCTCCCAGGGATGCGCGCGGCGCTGGGCGATGCGGTAAGCCCCGCATGGCTGGCGGATGTCGTGGCCGTGGGGTCGGTCTTCGTCATCGCCCTTATCATCCTGAAACTGTTGATCGCCTGGGTGGCGCGCGCGGTACAGTCCTCGGTGCTGGGCGGCGTGGACCGCGCGCTCGGCACCGTGTTCGGAATCGCAAGGGGTGCATTCCTCGTCGTGCTCGCCTACATCGTGGCCGGACAGCTCCAACCCGTCACGGAACGCTGGCCCGAGGCCCTGCGCGATGCCCGCGCATTGCCATTCGTGGCGCAGGGCGCGAAGTGGCTGGTCGGCCAGCTTCCGCCCGAGTACCGCCTGCGCGTGCCGGATGCCCCGGCCCGCCCGCTGCCGCCCATGGAGGACCTGTTGCGCCCGCCTGCGCGCAACCGGACCTGAGGATTGTCGCATGGATTTCACGACCAACCCTCTCGCGCCGTCCAGCCCGGAGAGGGACGAGGATGACGGCTTCCACGAGGAATGCGGCGTCGTCGGCATCTGGAACGCCCAGGACGCCGCCGCCCTGGCCGCGCTCGGCCTGCACGCGCTGCAGCACCGGGGGCAGGAGGCGGCGGGGATCGTCACCCTGGCGGAAGGCGGCCAGTTCCACTCCCACAAAGGCCGCGGCCTGGTGGGCGACAATTTCGGCGATGCCAAGGTCATGGCCGCCCTGCCCGGCCGCGCGGCGATCGCCCATAACCGCTATGCCACCACCGGCGAATCGGCGCTGCGCAATGTGCAGCCGCTCTATGCCGATTTCGAGTTCGGCGGCCTCGCCGTGGCGCATAACGGCAACCTGGTGAACGCCTTCCAGCTCAAGCGCGCGCTGGTGCGCCGCGGCTGCCTGTTCCAGAGTACCACGGATTCCGAGGTCTTCGTCCACCTCATCGCCATCAGCCTCTATTCCACCGTGCTGGACCGGCTGATCGACGCGCTGAAGCAGGTCCAGGGCGCCTATTCGCTGGTGACGCTGCACGAGGGCGCGCTGATCGGCGCGCGCGACCCGCTGGGCGTGCGGCCGCTGGTGCTGGGCCGCCTCGGCGGGCCGGAAAGCAATTCCTGGGTGATGGCGAGCGAGACCTGCGCCCTGGACATCGTCGGCGCCGAATTCGTCCGCGACATCGAGCCGGGCGAGGTCGTGATCGCCGACGAGAAGGGGCTGCGTTCCATCCGCCCCTTCGGCAAGCAGCCCAGCCGCTTCTGCATCTTCGAGTACATCTATTTCGCCCGTCCCGATTCGGTGATCGAGGGCACCTCCGTCTACAACACGCGCAAGCGCATCGGCGAGGAACTGGCCCGCGAATCCGGCGTGCCGGCGGATGTGGTGGTGCCGGTGCCGGATTCCGGCGTGCCGGCGGCCATGGGCTATGCGACGGAAGCGGGGATTCCCTTCGAGCTCGGCATCATCCGCAACCACTATGTCGGCCGCACCTTCATCGAGCCGACCGATCAGATCCGCCACCTGGGCGTGAAGCTGAAGCATTCCGCCAACCGCACCATGATCGAGGGGCGGCGCGTGGTGCTGGTGGACGATTCGATCGTCCGTGGCACGACCAGCAAGAAGATCGTGGAGATGGTCCGCCAGGCGGGCGCCACCGAGGTCCATATGCGCATCGCCGCGCCGCCGACCACGCATCCCTGCTTCTATGGCATCGACACGCCGGACCGCGACAAGCTGCTCGCCGCCAACAACAATGTCGAGGAGATGGCACGCTTCATCGGTGCCGACAGCCTCGCCTTCATCTCGCTGGACGGGCTTTACCGCGCGCTGGGGCATGAAGGCCGCGACAAGCGCTCGCCGGGCTATTGCGATGCCTGCTTCACCGGCGATTATGCCATCCCGCTGGTGGATCTGCAGGAGGCGCCGGAACGCGCCCCCGCCCTGATCGCCGCCAACGGAGCCTAACCCCCTCCCCCCAAAGAGGCCCCATGAACGGCACGATCGAGGAGACGCCACCGCCGGAGGGCCTGCCGCCCAGCCCGGCTCCGGAGACGGAGGCGGGGCGGCCCTCGCCGGCCGCGTCGCCCTGGTCACCGGGGCCTCGCGCGGGATCGGCGCCGCCGTGGCGCTGGAACTCGGCCGGATGGGCGCGCATTGCGTGCTGGTCGCCCGCACCCAGGGCGGTCTGGAGGAGATGGACGATGCCATCCGGGAGGCTGGCGGCGAAGGCGCCACCCTCCTGCCCTTCGACCTCGCCAAGGGCGCCGAGCGGATCGATGCGGTCGGCCCCTCGATCTATGAGCGCTTCGGCCGCCTCGACATCCTGGTCCATGCCGCGGGCTCGCTCGGTACGCTGACGCCCGTGGGCCATGTCACCCCGCGCGACTGGGAGGAGGTGGTGGGGCTGAACATGACCGCCACCTGGCGGCTGATCCGTACCTGCGACCCGGTGCTGCGCGCCTCCGATGCCGGGCGCGCCGTCTTCCTCACCACCCGCCGCACGGCGGAGCCGAAAGCCTATTGGGGCGCCTATGGCGCGACCAAGGCGGGGATGGAGCATCTGGCCCTGACCTGGGCGCAGGAAGCGGCGATCAGCCCCCTGAAGGTGAACCTGGTCGATCCCGGCGCGGTGGCGACGCGGATGCGGGCCCGCGCCTATCCGGGCGAGGACCCCGCCACCCTGCCGCAGCCGGCGGATGTGGCCCCGGCCATCGCGGCGCTCTGCCTGCCGGAGGAGACGCGCAACGGCGCCCTGGTGCGGCTGGGCGATCGGTGAAGGGGCTTGCTACGGCCGGCCTCGCCGGCCTGCTGCTGGCGGGATGCGCCCGCCCGCCTCCACCCGCCCCGCCGGCCGCCCCGCCGCAAACCCTCGCCGCCGGCACGGCGGGCGGATCGGGGAGCGGTGACTGGGAGCCCGCCCCGACCACCGCCGCTCCGCTGCGGCCCCAGCGCGATAACGGACGGCGTGGCCTGAGCGTGAGCCGCTCTCCCCTGCTCTCCGGCACGGCGCGCGCGGCGCCATGGGCTGGCCGGACCGCTACCAGGGCGACCTGGGCGGCGCGCCGTACCGGCCGCAATACTGATCGTCCGGGAAGGGGCGGAGGCCCCTACTCGGCATCCTCGTAGGGGTTGCTCGTCCCGCGCAGATGCAGGCGGATCGGCACGCCCGGCATGTCGAAGCTCTCGCGGAACAGGTTCACGAGATAACGCCTGTAATCCTCCGGCAGCAGTTCCGCCCGCGTGCCGAAGACGGTGATGGTCGGCGGCCGTGCCTTGGGCATGGTGCAGTAGCGCAGCTTCAGCCGCTTGCCGCCCACCAGCGGCGGCTGATGCTTCGCCAGCGCCTCCTCGAACCAGCGGTTCAGCGCCCCGGTCGGGATGCGGCGGTTCCAGCGCTCATAGACCTCGCGCACCGTGGGCATCAGCTTCTCCACGCCGCGCCCGGTGGCGGCGGAAAGCGGCACCACCGAGATCCCCTTCATCTGCGCCAGCGAGGCGGTGAGCACGTCCTCCAGCTTCCGCCGGGCGGCGTTGCGATCCTCCACCGCGTCCCACTTGTTGTAGGCGATCACCACCGCCCGCCCCTCGCGCTCGGCGAGGCGGGCGATGCGCAGGTCCTGCTCGTCCATGCCGAGATTGGCGTCCAGCACCAGGATCGCCACCTCGCATTCCTTCAGCGCCGCGATGGTGGCGCCGGTGGACATCTGCTCCAGCCCCTCATGCACCCGGGCGCGGCGGCGCAGCCCGGCCGTGTCCACCAGCCGCACCCTGCCGCCGGTCTCGTCCACCCATTCCGAGGCCACGGCGTCGCGGGTCAGGCCGGGCTCCGGCCCGGTGATCATCCGTTCCTCGCCCAGCAGCGCATTCAGCAGGGTGGACTTGCCCGCATTGGGGCGGCCGACGATGGCGATGCGCAGCGGGCGGTTGCGGCGGGCCTCCTCGGTGTCGGGCTCCTCCTCGTCCTCCGCCGGCGCCCAGTCCTTCAGGCGCGCGGCCACCTCGTCATGCAGTTCGCCCCAGCCATCGCCATGCTCCGCCGAAACCGGCAGCGGCGAGCCCAGGCCCAGCTCATAGGCTTCGAGGGCGTTGGCGGCGCCGGTGCGGCCTTCGGCCTTGTTGGCCAGCAGCAGCACGGGCCGTTCCTGCCGCCGCAGCCAGGTGGCGAAGGCGCGGTCCGAGGGGGTGAGGCCCGTCCGGGCGTCCACCACGAAGAGGATCAGGTCCGCTTCCCGCAGCGCGGCCTCGGAGGAGGCGCGCATGCGGCCGGGGATGGTATCGGGCGGCGATTCCTCCAGCCCTGCCGTGTCCACCACGGTGACGTCGATGCCGCCGATGCGGGCCTCGCCCTCCTTGCGGTCGCGGGTCACGCCCGGCGTGTCGTCCACGATCGCGGTGCGTCGGCCGACCAGCCGGTTGAACAGGCTCGACTTGCCGACATTGGGCCGTCCGAGGATCGCGATGCGCGGCTTCATGCCGTGGTCCTTATGCTCTGCGGCCGATGCCGCGCCATTCCGGAAAGCCGGTCCTGGCGCGCCGCTTCCTGATAGTCTCTTGATTCGGTGCTGCGGCCGCGCGGGACAAGGGGGATACGCGTCCCCTGCCCCGCGAAACGGGCCGCGCGCCGGGTCAGCGCGCCCGGCCCTCACACGAGCCACCCCGGCGGCATGCCGCGCAGGGGCGGCGTCCTCAGCCCCGCAGCGCCGCCAGGGTGCCGTCGTCGCTGAGCACGAGCACGGCGCCCCCGGCCGTGGCCGGGGCCAGGGTGACGGGGCCCGGCAGGGGCACCCGCCCGGCGATGGCGCCGTCATTGACGCCGACGATCAGCGCCTGGCCGCCGCTGCCCGGCACCAGGAGCTGCCCGTTGGCCAGCAGCGGCGCCGCGAAGCGCGCGGGCTCCGGCGCCTTCTTGTCCCCCGCCGCGGCCGGCGGGTTCAGTTCGGTGATCCAGCGCACCTGCCCGGTGTCGCGGGTCATGGCGACCAGCCGCTGCGTGGAGGAGACGAGGAAGATCCAGTCCCCCGCCACGGCCGGGGTCACGCCGCCCCCGACATTGCGCTCCCAGAGCCGCCGGCCGGAGCGGAGGTCCACCACCATGGTGGTGCCGCCCATGCCCAGCGCGATCACCCGCCCGTCCGAGATCACCGGCAGGGCATGCACGCCCGCGATGTCGGCGATGCCACGGTCCACCCCCGGCGCGGCCGAGAGCGCCTCGGTCCAGACCACGCGGCCATCGGCGGTGCGCAGGGCAACGAGTTCGCCCGACGGGAAGCCGGCCACAAGCGTGTCGCCGTCCACCGCCGGGGCGGCGAGGCCGAGCGGCACGGCGCTCACCTGCTGTCCCTGGAAGGACCAGAGCTTGTGCCCGTCCTCGGCCGAAAGGGCGTTGAGCTGGTTGTCCAGCGTGAGGACGAAGATCCGGCCTTCCGCCACGGTGGGGGCGCCGCGCATCGGCGCGGACAGGCGCGTGCGCCAGCGCAGCTTGCCGCTGCCCGCATCCAGCGCGATGACCTCCGCCATGCCGGTGGCGATGTAGAGCGTGCCGCCATCGAAGGCGCAGCCGACGCCCAGCGCACCGACATCGTCATCCTCCGGCCGCGTGTCGAAGCGCCAGCGGCGCCCGCCCCGCGCGAGGTCCCAGGCCGAGACCAGGCCGAAGGCATCGGAGGCGAAGACCGTATCGGCCGAGGCGATGGGCCCGGAGGTCATGCGGCGGCGGAAGGCGCTGCCGGAACCGACCGAGCCGCTCCAGGCCAGCCGCAGCCCTTCCAGCCGCAGCGCGGCATGGCCGGGGGAATGGTCCAGCGTCCCGCCCGCCTGCGGCCAGGACTCGATCGGCATCGGCGGCGGCAGGTCCACCGGCCGCGCGGCCAGGGTCTCGTCCACCGAGACCGGCTTCTCCATCTCCAGCACCGAGCGCCGTTCGCCCGGCAGGATGTCCTTCCGGCTGGCGAAGATGTCGTCCAGCGTCTCGCAGCCGGCGAGCATGCCGGTCGCCGCGAGGAGGGCGGCGCGCCGCGTGATCGTCATGCGTGTCATCCCTCTAGTCCCGCCGCCAGCCGCGCCGCGCGGTCGCGGAGGCCCTGCGGCGCCGTCTCATCCGCGGCCAGCGCCTGGAAGGTCTTGCGCGCCTCGTCCTTCTGCCCCTGCCGCAGCGCCACCAGCCCCTGCATCTCCTGGGCCGAGTAGCGCCAGGGCTTCGTGGCGCCGGAAAGCGGCGCGACCCGGCTGGCCAGGGCGCCCGGGTCCTCGGAGTCGAGGCCGTGCATCACCCACATCAGCGAGGCGAGCTCGCGGTAGACCTCCCCGGCCTTCGGGTCCTGCGCCACGGCGTCCCAGAGCGCCAGGGCGGCGGCGCGGTCCCCGGCCTCCGCCTTCAACGCGGCGGCCCGCAGCCGCGCCAGGGTGCGGTAGCCCTCGGGCGCCCCGGACGCGATCCGGGCGAAGCGTTCGCCGAGCGCGGCGGGGTCGGCGCCCGGCTGCTCGGCGGCGCGGCTGGTCTCCAGGAACAGTGCGGCGGCCTGCTCGGACTGGCGCGACTGGTACCAGCGCCAGCCCTGCCAGCCGCCGGCGCCCAGGGCCGCCACCAGGGCCACGACTCCCAGGGCGCTGCCCCAGCGCAGGGCGAGGCGGCGCATGCGCTCGGCGCGCACTTCCTCCTGAAGTTCGTCGAAGATATCGGACAAGGCGGTCCCGTCCCCCAGGCAAAGGCGGCGGTCCATATACCCTCCATCCCCCGGCCCGTTAAGCCCGGCCGGCCTCGCCTCCCCCATCCATGCCCCGCGCCTCCTCCGAAGGTGAGGCCCCGCGATGCTGGACAGGCCGGGGTGGAGGGGGCTACCCGGATCATCGCTTGTCCCCGCAGCCGGAAGACCCACCCTTGGCCTGGCCATCCCGCGAACCATGCGCCGGGCCGTCCCGCCCGGCCCGCGGATGACCGCCCGCCTCCATGAATGCCCGGATTGCGGGCTGCGCCTGCGCCTGCCTGCGCTCGATCCCGGGATGGAGGCCCGCTGCCCCCGCTGCGCGCGGGTGCTGCGGCGGCACCGGGTGAATGCCTTCTCCGCCCCGCTGGCCCTGTCGCTGGCCGGCCTCTTCCTCTACGCGATGATCCTCACCATGCCCTTCCTGGGCCTGAACCTGCTGGGGCGGGAACGGGTGAGCCTCGTGGATTCGGGGGTCTTCTCCTTTGCCCAGGATGGGTACTGGAGCCTGGCTGGGCTGGTCTTCCTGGTGCTCGTCGTGGTGCCCGGGCTGCAGCTCATACTGCTGCCCACGGTGATCCTGGGCCTTCACATGCGCGCCCCGCCCTCAGGCATGCACCGGCTGTTCCGCTGGTACATGGCGCTCGACGCCTGGATGATGGTCGAGGTTTTCCTGTTCGGCGCCCTGGTCTCTTACACCAGGCTGGTGGATCTCGCGCATGTGGAGATCGGCCCCTCCGCCTATGGCATCGCCGCGCTGTCCCTGGTGCTGGTGGCGCGTAACGCCTCGCTGGAGCCGCAGGTGGTCTGGGACCGGCTGGAGGAACGCGGCCTGGTCGCCGATCCCGCCGCCATTCGGCGCGGGGAAACCGGACCCGGCGCCCCGCCCCGCGCCTTTCGGGCCGAGAGCGTGGCGGCGCCCGCGCCCGGGACGGCCGCCCCGGGAAATGCCGCCGGCGGAACCACGCTGATCGCCTGCCACCGCTGCCACCGCCTGGACCGGGTGCGGCCGGGCGCGCCCTGCCCGCGCTGCGGCAGCCGGCTGCACCATCGCAAGCCGCACAGCATCAGCCGAAGCTGGGCCCTGGTGGTGGCCGCCTTCATCCTCTACCTCCCGGCCAACTATTATCCGGTGATGCGGATCGTGACGCTGGGCCAGGGCGGGCCGCACACCATCCTGGGCGGGGTCATCGAATTCCTGGAGACGGGCTTCTGGCCGCTCGCCCTCATCATCTTCCTGGCCAGCGTCGCGGTGCCGATGCTCAAGCTGGTCGGGCTGATGGTCATGCTCACCAGCATCCGCCGCCGCTCCGCCCGCCACCTGCTGCGCCGCACCCAGCTCTACCGGCTGGTGGAGGCGATCGGGCGCTGGTCGATGATCGATGTCTTCGTGGTCTGCGTGCTGATCGCCCTGGTCCGCTTCGGCGTGCTGGCCGAGATCACCGCCCAGGTCGGCGCCGCCTGCTTCGCCGGCGTGGTGGTCGTGACCATGGTGGCGGCCGAATGCTTCGACCCGCGCCTGATGTGGGATGCCGCCGGCTCCCCGGCCCAGGATCCCGACATGCCCCGGCGCTGGCGTGACGAGGCCAGGGCGGTCGCCTCGCAGGATGGTCCCGCACACTCCTCCTCTTCCACCGGCCCCGGCGAGGCCGCCAACCAGCACGGAGCCGCATGAGCGGAACAGAACCACCCTCCGGCGGCATGTCGCGCGAACCGATCCCCGGCCAGAGCCCCGACAGCCCACGCGAGGCACGCATCCGTCACCGCCGCTTTTCCGCGATCTGGCTGATCCCGATCGTGGCGGCGCTGGTCACCGGTTATCTCGGCTGGCGCACCTTCTCCGACCGCGGGCCGCTGATCACCGTCAGCTTCGGCAACGCGGACGGGCTGACCGCCGGGCAGACGCCGGTGCGCTACAAATCCGTGCAGGTCGGCATGGTGGAAGCCATCCATCTCACCGAGGACCTCCGGCGCGTGGAGACCCGGATCCGCATGGACCGGGCGGTCGGCGACCATATCAGCGACCATAGCCGCTTCTGGGTGGTGCGGCCGCGCTTCACCGGCGCCAGTGTTTCCGGCCTGGAGACCATCGTGTCCGGCAGCTACATCGAGTTCGACCCGGGCGAGCCGGGCACGCAGCAGCGCCGCTTCACCGGGCTGGAGAACCCGCCCGGCCGCCGCTCCGACGAACCGGGCCGCGACTTCGTCCTGCGGGCGCGGCGCCTGGGCCCGATCGACCGGGGCTCGCCGGTCTTCTTCCGCGATGTCGAGGTCGGGCAGGTGCTCAGCTACAACCCGCCCGGGATCGACGGCAGCTTCACCCTGCACATCTTCGTGCGCGCGCCCTACAGTGACTATGTCCGCAAGGGCTCCCGCTTCTGGAACGCCTCCGGCGTCAATCTCCGCCTGGGCGCCGAGGGCGTGCGGCTGGAACTGGAAAGCGCCCGGGCGCTGCTCGCCGGCGGCATCGCCTTCGACACCCCGTCGCAGTTGCGCGACCAGCCGCCGGCGCCGGAGGAGGAGAGCTTCACCCTCTACAGCGACCTGGAATCCGCCATCGCCGCGACCTCGGAGAACCGGCTCGCCTTCCTGGTCTATTTCGACGGATCGGTGCGCGGCCTCTCGCCCGGCGCACCGGCACTGCTGCGCGGCATCCGGATCGGCAGCGTCCTCGACGTCAACCTGGAATACGACCAGCAGGAGGACCACTTCCGGGTGCCTGTGCATATCGCCATCGAGCCGGACCGCATTTCCTTCCCCGCCGGCCGCCCGACGCGGGAGGTGCGCGCCATGGCCGAGGAGATGGTGGCCAAGGGGCTGCGCGCCCAGCTCATCAGCGGCAGCCTGCTCACCGGGCAGCTCGTCGTCTCCATGGACTTCATGCCGGATGCCCCGCCCGCCCAGGTGCGCATGCAGGGCGAGGAGATCGTGCTGCCCAGCATCGGCGGCGGCACCGACAACATCATGGCGGCGGTCAGCAACATCGCGGGCAAGCTCGACCGCTTCCCGATCGAGGAGATCGGCCGGAACCTGAACGGTGCCCTGGCCTCGGTGAACGGGGTGGTCGGCGGGCCGGAGCTGCGCAACGCCCTCAACGCGCTCAGCAGCAGCCTGGGCTCGGCGCGCGACCTGATCCGCAAGGCCGATGGCGGCATGACACCGCTGCTGCGCCGCCTGCCCGCCATCGCCGACAACCTCGACCAGACGGTGGCCCACGCCAGCACCGCCATCCGCTCCATCGAACGCGGCTATGGCGGCGATTCCGAGGTGAACCGCGAGATGGAACGCCTGATGTCGCAGCTCACCGACACCGCCCGTTCCATCCGCCTGCTGGCCGATTTCCTGAACCGGCATCCGGAGGCGCTGATCCGCGGCCGGACCGGCGCCGCCACCGAGCGATAGGAGCGGAGCCGCCCCCATGCCCCATCCCCTCACCCGCCGCCGCCTCGGCGCCCTGCTCCCCGCCACCCTGGCGGCCACGGGCATGCTGGCGGGCTGCGCCTCGCCCAGCCCGGCCTATTACCGCCTCTCCGCCCTGCCGGGCCCGGCCCTGCCGGGGAGAGGGAGGCAGATCCAGCTTCGCCGCGTCGGCATCCCCGGCTATCTCGACCGCCCCGGGCTGGTCCGGGCGCGGGAGGGCGGGCGCCTGGCCGTGGCCGATGCGGAAAGCTGGGCCGAGCCCTTCGGCGACATGGTGACGCGCGTGCTGGCCGGGAATCTCGCCCTGCGCCTGCCGGAGGATTCGGTGGCGGCCGAGGGCGACGCGCTGCGGATGCCGGCGAACATCCTGGCCGAGGTGCAGATCCAGCGCTTCGAGGCCGGGCCGGACGGCGTGGTGGACCTCACCGCCCAGGTGGCCGTGCACCCCCGCAACCGGGAGGCCGCCGGCAGCCGGACGCTGCGCTTCCGCGTGCCTTCCGGCGCCGGGTCGGGAACGGGGCCGGATGCGCCCGGGGTGGTGGCCGCGATGGACCAGGCCCTCGGCCAGCTCGGCGATTCCCTGGCCGGGATGATCGCCGCCATGCCCATGGCGGCATCCACCGCCCGTTAATCCCCGCCGGCGCAGGATGCAGGCGTGCGCCCGCTCCTGCTGCTCCCCCTGCTGATCCTTCCCCTGGCTGGCTGCGACGCCTTCTGGGGCCCCTTCGCCGCGGCCAATGTCGCCTCGCTGACCACGACCGGGCGCGCGGTGCCGGATCTCTTCGTGTCGGCCATCACCGGCAAGGACTGCTCGATCGCTCATCTGGACGCCGGCGAGAAACGCTATTGCCGGCGCGATCCCCTGCCGCCTGTGGGGGCGGTCTGCACGCGCTCCCTGGGCTCGGTGGATTGCTGGGAAGGCCCGCCGCCGGGCATGCCGCCGCAGCGCCCGCTGGGCGACGCGCCTCCCGCCCCGCCCCGGCCGCCCGAGCCCTGGCCGCTGCGGAGCCTCTGAAACCGGTCTTCCCCTGGGCCCCGCCCCTGGCCACAGCCGCCATCCCGGGGTCCAATGCCGGGAATCGCGAGGAACAGACCATGACGGATTTCACCTGGGACCACCTGCACCTGCGCAGCCCTGACCCCGAGTCCACGGCACGCTATTTCCACGAGATGTTCGGCGCGACCGAGACCGGGCGCGTGGAGAATGGTGGCGCGCTGCGCGTGATGCTCGACCTGGCGGGGCTGCCGCTCTTCGTCGAGCAAGTTCCGCCCGGCACCGCCGCACCGCCGGAGCCCCCTTCCTCGGGCTGGAGCATGTCGGCCTGCGGGTGAAGGACCTTGACGCCACCGCCGCCGCGCTGAGGGCCAAGGGGGCCCGCTTCGTGGTGGAGCCGCACTCGCCCCGCCCCGGGCTGAAGATCGCCTTCCTGGAAGGGCCGGAGAAGCTGCGGATCGAGCTGCTGGAGCGCGCTGCGGCCTGATCCCCACGCGGTACGGGGCGGGCATTTCATTGGCGTAACGCAACTTCTGCGTGCTATCCCGGACTTCGGCCGGAATTGCGCCGGGGCTTCCCGTCGGGGTTTCCCATCTGGGCTTCCCATCCGGGCTTCCTTGGGCGCGTCCGGTCCAATCATGGGATCACGGAGAGCCGTCCATGCCATCCACCTGTTCCTGTTGCGCGCCGGGCCACCACTTCCGGCCCGGCCGCCGCGCCATGCTCGCCGGACTTGGCGCGCTGGCGGCACTGCCCATGGTGGCGCCGGTCCGGCGCGCCCTGGCGGCGGAGGCCGTGCCGAAGACCAGCCTGACCAGCGACCAGGCGCTGGATCTGATGAAGAAGGGCAATGACGAGTTCGTCGCGGGAGAGCCGCATCGCGGCCTGCTGGGACGCGAGCGGCGGCTGGAACTGGCGCATGGCCAGGCTCCCTTCTGCATCCTGGTCGGCTGTTCCGACAGCCGCGTGCCGCCGGAACTGCTGTTCAACCGCGGGCTCGGCGAGCTGTTCATCGTGCGCAATGCCGGCAACACCGTGGACACGGCGGCGCTGGGCAGCATCGAGTACGGCATCGGCGTGCTGGGCTGCCCGCTCGTGATCGTGCTGGGCCATGAGAGCTGCGGCGCCGTCGCCGCCGCGATCGACGTGGTGCGGAAGAACGCCACCTTCCCCGGCGTGATCGGCGAGATGGTGCAGCCGATCATCCCCGCCGCGCTGGCGGTCCGCGACGAGAAGGGCGAGATGCCGCTGACCGCGGCGGTGCACGAGAATGCACGCCGCGTCGCGAAGCGCCTGAAGACGCAGAGCGTGGTGGTGCAGCAGGCCGCGGCCCAGGGCAGGCTGCGGGTGGTGGCGGCCTATTACCGCCTCGCCGATGGCGACGTGGAGTGGTTCGAGGAGATCTGAGGCCGATGGGCCGGGCCTTCCTCGCGGAGGCCCGGCCAGCGACCTGGTGCCGGTCTCAGGCGCCGCGCGCCTCGGCGAAGCGCACCGGCTCGCCGCGCGGGGCGCCGATCACCTCGTCCTCCCGCATCACCGGCACGCCGCGGATCACCGTCATCACCGGCCAGCCGGTGCATTCCATCCCGGCGAAAGGCGTCCAGCCGCAGGGCGAGGCGATCCAGCTTTCCTCGATGGTGCGGCGGCGCTTCAGGTCCACGATGGTGAAATCGGCATCGTAGCCGGCGGCGAGCCGCCCCTTGCCCGTCACGCCATAGACCCGGGCGGGCCCGGCGCTCATCAGGTCCACCAGCCGTGCCAGCGGCAGGCGTCCCTCGGCCACATGGTTCAGCATCACCGGCACCAGTGTCTGCACGCCGGTCAGCCCGGCGGCGGTGGCAGGCCAGGGGCGCTCCTTGGCCGCGCGGGAATGCGGCGCGTGGTCGGAGCCGATGCAGTCCACCGTGCCGTCGCGCACGGCGGCCCAGGCGGCCTCCATGTGGCGCGCGTCGCGGATCGGCGGGTTCATCACCGCATAGGCGCCCAGCCGCTCATAAGCCTCCGGTGCCGCCTGGGTCAGGTGGTTCACCAGCAGCTCGACCGTGGCGATGTCGCGGTAGTCCTTGAGGTAGTCCAGCTCCTCCGCCGTGGAGACGTGCAGGATATGCGCCGGGCGCCGCGTCTTGTGCGCCAGCGCCATCAACCGCCGCGTGCCGAGGAAGGCGCATTCCACGTCGCGCCATTCGGCATGCAGCGCATGGGGGCCGCCGGCGGCATAGAGCGGCTTGCGCTCCTGCAGCCGGTACTCGTCCTCGGAGTGATAGGCGATGCGGCGGCGGCCGGAGCGCATCACCGCCTCCAGGCTGGCGTCGTCCTCCACCATCAGGTCGCCCGTCGAGGAGCCGGCGAAGACCTTGATGGCGCAGACATTCGGCTGCAGTTCCAGCTCGGCGAGGCCGGCGATGTTCGTCCTGGTGGCGCCGACATAGAGGCCCATGTCGCACCAGGCACGGCCGGCGAGATAGGCGCGCTTGTTGTACAGCGTTTCCCGCGTCGTGATGGCGGGATTCGTGTTCGGCATGTCGAAGAGCGCGGTGATGCCGCCCAGGATGGCGGCGCGCGTGCCCGTCTCGATGCTTTCCACCGTCCTATCCGGCCCGGCGCCCTGGCCAGGGTCGCGCAGATGCACATGCGGGTCGATCAGCCCGGGCAGGATATGCAGCCCGGCGCAGTCCACCACCTCCTCCGCCGTGTCGGAGGCGGCGAGGCCGATCGCCGCGATCCGCCCGTCGCGCACCCCGAGATCGGTCCGCTCCTCCCCCCAGGGCAGGACACAGGTGCCGCCGCGCAGGATCAGGTCATAGGCCGCCATCGGGGGGATCTCCTTCACAGGGAGGGGCCTTATCGCACCGCTTGCCACCGACCGGGAGGGGCAGCGGCGAGGAGACGGCCGGACGACACGAATCCTCTTGCCTTCCCATTCTGATTTAAACATATCCTTATATCGCACCGGTCCCCCGCGAGGGGGCTAAGAGGGAACACCGTGCGGCGGGGCTGGAAGGCCCGGCCCAGTCGGTGGCTGCCCCCGCAACTGTCGGCGGAGAGCCGATGGTCCGCGCGGCGCCGCGAGGCGCCGCATCACTGGCCCCAAGCCCGGGGCTGGGAAGACAGGATCATCGGCGTGCGATCCGCGAGCCAGGAGACCTGCCGGCGCGCTGAACCCTTTTTCCACCGGGGCGGGGTGCCCCGGGAGGAGGAACGCATGACCGCCACCAGCCTCGGCTTCCCGCGCATCGGCGCGCGGCGCGAGCTCAAGACCGCCCTCGAACGCTTCTGGTCCGGACAGGCCGACGAGGCCAGCCTGCGCGCCACCGCCGCCGCGCTGCGCCACCGCCACTGGGCCCTGCAGCGCGAGGCCGGGATCGACACCGTGCCCTGCGGCGATTTCTCGCTCTACGACCATGTGCTGGACACGGCCTGCGCCGTTGGCGCCATCCCGCCCGGATATGGCTGGCGGCCGGGGGAGCCTGTCTCGCTGGAGACCTATTTCGCCCTGGCGCGCGGGCGCGGCGGCCAGGAGGAAGGCTGCGGTTGCGGGCACGAGCACGGCCAGGGTACCGGCCTGCCGGCACTGGACATGACCAAGTGGTTCGACACGAACTACCACAACCTCACCCCGGTCTTCCGCCCGGGACAGGATTTCGCGCCGACCGGCTTCCCGGCGGTCGAGAGTTTCGAGGAGGCGCGCCAGGCGGGCTTCGCGGCCCGGCCGGTGCTGCTCGGCCCGGTCTCCTTCCTGCTGCTGGGCCGCATGGCCGAGGGGGATGGCGATCCACTGGACCTGCTGCCCGGCCTGCTGCCGGTCTATGCGGAAACGCTGCGCCGCCTCGCCGCCGCGGGAGCGCGCTGGGTGCAGATGGACGAGCCCTGCCTCGTGCTCGATCTCGGCGACAAGGCCCGGGCGGCCTATCAGTCCGCCTATCAGGCGCTGGCCGGGGTGGCACCGCCGCTCTCCCTGTTGCTGACCACCTATTTCGGCGGGCTGCGCGACAATCTCGACCTCGCCCTGCGCCTGCCGGTGGAGGGGCTGCATCTCGACCTGGTGCGCGCCCCGGAACAGCTCGCCCCGGCACTGCGCGCGGCTCCCGCACGGATGGTGCTGTCGCTCGGCCTGGTGGATGGCCGCAATGTCTGGCGCACCGATCTGCGCCGCGCCTTCGGCCTGCTGCGGGAGGCTGCGGCGAACCGGCGGCCCGAGGCGCTGCTGGTCGCCCCCTCCTGCTCCCTGCTGCACAGCCCGATCGACCTGGAGCAGGAAACAGCGCTCGATCCCGAGCTGCGCGGCTGGATGGCCTTCGCCCGGCAGAAGCTGGAGGAGGTCGCCATCCTGGCGCGCGGGCTGCGCGAAGGGCCGGGCACCATAGAGCCGGCGCTGCGGGACAGCGATGCACGGCAGGAATCCCGCCGCGCATCGCCCCGCCTGCACGACCCGGCCGTGGCGGCGCGGCTGGCGGCGGGCAGCGCCGCGGATGCCACGCGCCAAGCGCCCTTCCCCGAGCGGCAGGCGGCGCAGCGGGCGCGGCTGAGGCTGCCGCCCTATCCCACCACCAGCATCGGCTCCCTGCCGCAAACCGCGGAGATCCGCGCGGCGCGTGCCCGTTTCCGTCGGGGCGAGCTGGATGAGGCCGGCTACGAGGATTTCCTGCGCGGCCGGATCGTGGAGGCGATCCGCTGGCAGGAGGAAGCCGGGATCGACATGCCCGTGCATGGCGAGTTCGAGCGCAACGACATGGTGGAGCATTTCGCCGAGCACCTGTCGGGCTATGCGGTCACGAAGCATGGCTGGGTGCAGTCCTATGGCAGCCGCTGCGTGAAGCCGCCCATCCTCTATGGCGACGTGTCCCGCCCGGCGCCGATGACGGTGCGCTGGAGCGCCTATGCGCAGTCGCTGACGGCGCGCCCGGTGAAGGGCATGCTCACCGGCCCCGTCACCATGATGCAATGGGCCTTCGTGCGGGACGACATCCCCGCCGCCACGGTGCGCCGCCAGCTCGCCTATGCCTTGCGGGACGAGGTGGTGGAGCTGGAAGCAGCCGGGATCGCCGCCGTGCAGATCGACGAGCCGGCGATCCGCGAGGGGCTGCCGCTGCGCCGCGCCGACCGGGAGGCCTATCTGCACGACGCGGTGGAATGCTTCCGCATCGCCGCCAGCGGCGTTGGCGACGCGACGCAGATCCACACGCATATGTGCTATTCGGAGTTCAACGACATCATCGGCTCCATCGCCGCGATGGATGCGGATGTGATTTCCATCGAGACGGCCCGTTCCCGCATGGCGCTGCTGGAAGCCTTCGCCGACTTCCGCTACCCGAACGAGATCGGGCCGGGGGTCTGGGACATCCATTCCCCCCGCGTGCCGGAGGCGGAGGAAATGCGCCGCCTGCTGCTGGCCGCGGCGCAGCGCATCCCGGCGGACCGGCTCTGGGTGAACCCGGATTGCGGCCTGAAGACACGGCGCTGGGAAGAGGTGCGGCCCGCCATCGCCAATATGGTGGCGGCCGCGCGCACGCTCCGCGCCCAGGCGGCGGAATGATGGAATGGCCGGGGGAGCATGGCTTTCCCGGCCTTCCGCTCACGCGGCGCGCATGGCGATATCGCCGTCAGTGCCCCGCCGTGCCGGAGAAGACGTTGATCACCAGCACTCCGGCCAGGATCAGGGCCATGCCGAGCATCGCGGGCAGGTCCAGATGCTGGCGGAACAGGATCAGGCTCAGCACCGAGATCATGACGATGCCGAGGCCCGACCAGATGGCATAGGCCACGCCCACCGGGATGGTCCGGATGGCGAGCGAGAGCATGTAGAAGGTCAGCAGGTAGCAGAGCACCGTGACGGCTGAGGGCCAGAGGCGGGTGAAGCCATCCGAAGCCTTCAGCGACAGCGTGCCCGCGACCTCCCCGCAGATGGCCACCAGCAGGAAAAGATAGGGGCGCATGGCGTCAGCGGGCCGACAACGCCTCGAAGACATCGCCCCGCATGGCCCGCCGCTCGACATGCCGCGCGTGCCAGAGCGCGTAGAAGAGCAGGTGCCAAGCGGCGAAGCCCTCGCGCTTGCCGCCCGCCGCGCGGAACAGCGGCAGGATGCGCTCCGGCCGCGCGATCTCCGCCACGCCGGGCTGCGCCGCCACCAGGGGCGCCAGGCGATCGGCGGCGGAGGCGATCCAGGCCCCCATCGGCACGGTGAAGCCCTTCTTCTTCGCGAAGGGCTGCGAGGCCGGGAAATTCTGCGCCAGCCATTGCCGCAGCAGCCACTTGCCGGTCTCCCGCCGCACCTTCAGCCCGTCCGGCAGGCGCCAGCAGGCCGCCGTCACCGCCCGGTCGAGGAAGGGTACCCGCCCCTCCACCCCATGCGCCATCAGGCAGCGGTCCAGCTTCAGCAGCAGGTCGTTGGGCAGCCAGTCGGCGATGTCCAGCGCCTGGGCGGCCATCAGCCGGGTGCGGCCCGGCGTGGCGGCAGCGGTCTCGGCGGCCTCGAACCCGTCCCGCCAGAGGCGCGGCGGATCGCGCAGCACGTCGAGCCGGTCGAAGGTGCCATGGGCGCGCATCGCCTTGCCGCCCAGCCACCAGGGGCGCATGGCGGAGCGGTGGCGGCCATAGCCGGCCAGGATCTCGTCGCCGCCCTCGCCGGAGAGCACGACCTTCACCTCCTCCCGCGCCCGGCGGGCGAGGAACCAGGTCGGCACGATGGCGTAATCCGCCGCCGGGTCGTCCATGGCGCCGACGATCTCCGGCAGGTGCCGCCAGACCTCGGCCTCCGTCACCTCCAGCCGCACATGCCGGGCGCCCGCGGCCTTCGCGGCGGCGGCGGCCTGCTCGCGCTCGTCCTTGTCGCCCGTGTCGAAGCCGGCGGTGAAGGCCAGCACCGGCCGCTCGTTCAGCCGCGACATGGCGTGCAGCACCGCCGCGCTGTCCGTGCCGCCGGACAGGAACATGCCATAGGGCACGTCGGCGCGCTGGTGGAACTCCACCGCCTCGGCGAAGGCGCGGCCGAAGCGGGCGATGGCCTCGGCCTCGCCGATCTCCTCCGGCCCGCCTTCCGGCAGGGCGGGCTGGCGGTGCCGCTCCACCACGGCGCCGTCCGAGATGGCCAGGGTCTCGCCCGGCAGCACCCGCTGGATGCCCTCGAAGATCGTGTCCGCGCCGGTGGTGAACTGAAGCTGCATCAGCTCGTCCCGGCTCTCCGCCCGGACGCGCGGCGTCACCAGCCCGGCGGCGACCAGCGCCTGCGGCTCGGAGGCGAAGGCGATGCCGCCCGCCACCTCGGCGATGTAGAGCGGCTTGATGCCGAAAGGGTCGCGCGACAGCACCACCCGCCGCGCCGAGCGGTCATGGATGGCCAGCGCCCACATGCCGCGGAGCCCGTCGGCGAAACCGATGCCCTCCTGCCGCCACAGATGCAGCGGCGGCTCGCAGTCGCTGCCGGTGGCGCAGGAGAAGCCGTGCGCGGCGCGGAGCTCCGGGTTGTTATAGATCTCGCCATTGCCGACCAGTGCCGCCGGCCCGGCGAAAAGCGGCTGGTCGCCCGTCTCCAGATCGATGATCGCCAGCCGCGTATGGGCGAGCGCCACCGAGCCCACGACATGGTGCCCCTGCCCGTCCGGCCCGCGATGCGCCAGGGCGCGGGTCAGCGCCTCCAGCACCCGGGAATCCGGTGCCTGGCCGGAGCGGAGGGCGAGGCCCGCGATGCCACACATCAGCCCGCCTCCCGGCCAGGGGAACCGGCCTCCGATGGCGCCACGGCGCGCAGGAAGCCCTGCCATCGCGCCAGGACCGGCGCCGCCGCGTGCTCGGCCTCGAAATCCCGCCGCCCGGCGCCGGCGAGGCGTTCCGCCAGGGCCGGGTCGTCCAGCACGCGGCGGATCGCGGCCGCCAGGGGGGCGGGCTCCTCCAACGGCACCAGCAGCCCGGTCTCGCCCTCGCGGATCACCTCCCTGGGTCCCTGGGCTGCGGCGGCCACGACGGGGCGCGCGGCAGAGAAAGCTTCCAGCACCACATTGCCCAGCGGCTCGTGCCGGGAGGGGCAGACGAAGACCTCCGCCCCCGCCAGCAGTGCCCCGGTCTCGGTGCGCCATCCCAGGAAGGAGAGCCGGTCGCCGAGGCCCAGCTCCCGCGCCAGCCCTTCCAGCGTGGCGCGCTCCGGGCCTTCGCCGGCCAGGGAGAGATGCGCCTCCGGCAGGTCCGCCAAGGCGCGCAGCAGCACGTCGAAGCCTTTGTTGCGGTGCAGACGGCCCATGGCGAGCAGCCGCCGCTTCCCGGGCGGGGCGGGCAGCGTGGCGGGCATGGCGCCGGACAGGTCCGGCACGAAGTTCGGCAGGTGGTGCACGCGCCCGGGGGCCCAGCCTTGCCGGGTGATCCAGGCGACGAGGTCACGCGTATTGGCCACCAGATGGTCGCAGCGCCGGTAGTGCCGCAGGTCGTAATAGCCGCCCAGCCGCCCCACCAGGGTCCAGTCGCCCTTCGGCGTGAAGCGCGCGGCGCGGTTCATCCAGGCCACCGTCACGGCAGGGCGGAAGCGCCGCAGCGCGGCGCGCAGGCGCGGCCCGGTCAGCAGGTCGAGCGGACCGCCAAAGCCCAGCGTGACGGGGGCGAGGCCCCCCTCCCGCAGCCGAGCCTCGCGCGCCGGCTCGCGCCGGATCACCGGCAGGACCTCCTCGCCGCTGTCATGCAGTCCGAGGCAGAGCCGCTCGTAGAAGGTCTCGGCGCCCCCCTTGGCGGCACCGGCCATCACCTGCGCGACCCTCACCGCGCGTCCGGACTCGGCTGATCGGTGGACGGGGTGCAAGGCGCGGCGCGGCGTGTCGGCATGCGGGGGTGGTGGCACAGGCGCGTGTGGAGGGGCAAGGGGCACTCGTCCCGCCATCCGCGTGGCGCCGGGGGCAGACCCGCCGTCACGCCGCCAGGCGCGCCGGCAGGAGCTGTCCGGCCGCCTCGGCCACCTGCGCCACGGACAGCCCCGCCATGCTGCCATCCGCCGCGATCACCGCCCGCGCGGCGCGGCCGGCGGGTGCGTATTCATCGGCCGGGGTTGGGCCGAACAGGCCGAGCGTCGGCGTGCCGGCAGCGGCGGACAGGTGCATCAGCCCGGAATCATTGCCGACGAAGAGCGCAGCGCGGCGCAGCACCGCCGCCGCCTCCGGCAGGGAGAGCTTCCCCAGCAGGTCGGTGACACCGCCGGGATGGTTGCGCAGGGCCTCCAGCAGTGGCGCGGCGATGGCCCGCTCGGTCTCCCCCGGCCCGCCCAGCACGGCGATCCGGGCGCCCGGCAGCAGCCCGTCCGGCGCGGTCAGCCTGCGGGCCAGGGCCTCGAAACGCTCCCAGGGCCAGATCTTGCCCGACCAGTTGGCGGTCGGCCCCAATGCAAGGATGGGGGCGAGGATCGGAGCCTGCCCGGGCAGCGGCGCGGGCGCCAGCCCCAGCAACGCGTCCGCCCGTGCCTCATCCTCCGGCGCCGTCCATGCCACCGGCATGGGCGGCGGGTCCAGCGCCAGGGTCTCGGCGATATGGCCCAGCCGGTGTCCCGGGCGGCGCCCGCCCCGCATCACCGCGCGGTTGCCGGCGCGCAGGGTCCAGGCCAGGGCCGAGCCGCGCAGATCCACCACCAGGTCCCAGCGCCGCCCCGCCACGCGCTGCCACAGCTCCAGCCAGTGCAGCGACAGGCTGCGCTTGGCGAGCACGATGGTCTCCTCCCGGCGCGGCATGCGGGCGAAGACCCCCTCCGCCACCGGCCCGCAGGCGATGGTGAAGCGCGCCTCCGGATAGGCGCGCAGCAGGTGGTCCAGCAGCCCGGTGGACAGGACCGCATCCCCGATGCGGGTGGAGGTGACGAAGAGGATGCGCATGCGGGGCGCCTCATAGCATGTTCCCGGTTGCAGCAACGCTGTCTCCGCGCCAACTCTGCCCCATGCCGATCGCTTATCTGCCGGACCGTGGCGTGGTGGAGATCTCGGGCGAGGACCGGGCCACCTTCCTACAGGGTCTCATTTCCAACGACGTCGCCGCCCTGGCCCCAGGGCAGGCCGTCTGGGCCGCGCTGCTGACCCCCCAGGGCAAGTGGCTGGCCGATTTCTTCGTGCTGGCACAGCCGGAGCGCTTCCTGCTCGATGGCGAGCGCGCCCAGGTGGAGATGCTGGTGGCGAAGCTGTCCCGCTTCCGCCTCCGCTCCAAGGTGGCGCTGCGCGACGCCTCGGCGGAATTCGCCGTCCATGCCGGGTGGAGCAGCCCCGCGCCGGAACACGGGATCGTCTTCGCCGATCCGCGCCTGCCCGATGCCGGCTGGCGTGCGATGCTGGACAAGCCGATGCACGGTGCCATGGACGCTTCCGCCTATGCGCTGCACCGGCTGGAACTCGGCCTGCCCGACGGGTCGCGGGACATGGAGGCGGAGAAATCCGTGCTGCTGGAGGCCGGTTTCGACGAGTTGCACGGCGTCTCCTGGACCAAGGGCTGCTACATGGGCCAGGAGCTGACCGCCCGCACCCGCTATCGCGGCCTGGTCAAGCGGCGCCTCGTTCCCGTGACGGTGGATGGCCCCCTGCCCGCGCCCGGCACGCCCGTCTTCCGGGGTGAGGTGGAGGCCGGCACGATGCGTTCCGGCCTGGGCAGCCAGGGCATGGCCCTGCTGCGGCTGGAGGCGATCACGGCGGGCGAGCCCCTGCGCTGTGGCGAGGCCAGCCTGACGCCCCGGCTGCCCGCCTGGATGCACCTGCCGGAGAAGACCGTCTGACGCTCCTTTGATGCAGCGCACAAGACAAGAGCCACGGGTCCGGCGCAGGATGCGGCACTCCGGGTGAAGGGATTCGCGGTGACGCCGGTCTATGTGGTGACGGATACCGAATTCGACGGCCCCACGCCGGGCCGCAACTCGCTGCTCTCGATCGGCGCCGTCGCCGTGGCGGCGGATGGGCGGGAGGTCGCGGATTTCGAGGCCGTGCTGGCCCCCTTCCCGGGCGCGGAACCCGATCCCGGCACGCTGGGCTGGTTCGCCACCCAGCCCCTGGCCTGGGAGGCCGCGACACGGGACCCGCAGCCGGCGGAGGCCGTCATGGCCCGCTTTGTGGCCTGGGTGCGGGGCCTGCCTGGCGATCCGGTCTTCGCCGCGCACCCGCTGGCGGTGGATGGTCCCTGGATGGACCTCTACCTGCAGCGCTTCACCGGAACGCGCCTCGTGCCCGTTCCGCGCGCGGTGGACCCGCTTTTCCGCGGCACGCCCCTTTGCCTGCACTCCTTCGCGGCGGGCCGGCTGCACTGGCCACCGGAACGCTGCCGGGTGGAGCACTATCCGGCGGAATGGCTGGGGGAGACGGCGCACACCCATCGTGCCCTGGACGATGCCCGCGGCTATGGACATCTGCTGGCCCGTCTCTTCGCCATCGGCGGGGGCCTGCCTAGGGTCCTGATCGTGAAGTTTCTACGATCATGAGGATGATCGTAGGGGGCGCCGATGGGCAAGCCTGCGGTGTCGATTGCGCTGGGTGATACCGAGCGGCGGGAACTGGAGTCACTGGCCCGGGCGCACAAGACCGGTCAGGCGATGGCGAGGCGGGCCCGGATCGTACTGGCAGCGGTGACGGGGCTGGAGAACAGGGCGATCTGCACTGAGGTGGGCCCGGACGCGAACACGGCGGGCAAGTGGCGCCGCTTTGCCGCACAGCGGCTGGACGGGCTTCTGGATGAGCCCAGACCGGGCACGCCGCGCCAGATCAGCGGCAACCGCATCGGAGCGAGATCTTCAAGCTTTCAACCGATCCACTCTTCGTCGAGAAGATGCACGACATCGTCGGGCTCTACATGGCCCCGCCCGAACGCGCCCTGGTCCTGGTGTAGACGAGAAGCCCCAGATCCCGGCACTCGACCGCACGCAGCCTCTGCTGCCGATGCGCCCTGGCCAGGCTGAGCACCGCACCCACGACTACACCCGCCATGGCACGACCTCGCTGTTCGCAGCCCTCGACATCACCACCGGCGCGGTGATCGGCCGCTGCTACCCCAGGCACCGCTGCCGTGAATTCCGGCGCATCCTGGATCAACCAGGTCGAGCGCTTCCTCGCCTTTCTGACCGAGCGCCAACTCCGGCGCGGGGTCTACCGCTCGACCGCCCAGCTTGAGGCCAATATCCGCGCGTTCCTCGATGCCCATAACGCCAGCCCCAAGCCCTTTCGCTGGGCCAAATCCGCCGACGACATTCCCGCCGCCATCCAGTGCTTCTGCCCCCGATCCCAGCAGATCGGAGGAACTACGGAATCAGGACAGTAGAGGCAGCAGATGGGAAAGAGGGCATGCAGGCACTTGGTGCGAATAGCGCCAAGGTGGATCTGCTGCTGGCGGTTGCCGTCCCACCCGGTGGCCCATGCCGTTTACATGTCGAGCTGCGCTGGGCAATCCATCATACAAGCAGACGATACGAATGCCATCGATCTGACGGGCCGCCGGAAGGATTGACCACTTGGTCCAGGCAGCCGGAACGATGAGCATGATCAGATCAGGTGCCCCCTCATCCGGCATTTTGGGACGCACAGCCAAACAACGGGATGCAGAAACAGTGTTCGAACCGGGAAACAGTTTATCGTGATCACTTGGTGAATAGACATGTTACGTCCTGCAAATGCAATATTTTGTCATGACCTAACCCTTTGCCGCAGCCCCAAGATCCGGAGGCAGCAAGATGGACAAAAAACTCAGATCGGAATGCATAGCTCTGTTGCTGCTGTTTACAGCATTCCCGATCATAAGCCTGGGAGCCACGGCCGGTAATAACTGGGTCTGGTGGATCGGGCTGCTCAGCCTCATTGCAGGCGGCTTGCTGCCTGTCCTGACCCGCTACATGGATCACTCTGCGGACACGATCCGAGACGCCGGCATCGAGTTCGACGACCGCGTGTCGTAACCGGAGCCGAGTGAGCGCCAGAACAGTCCGACAATGGGAGGGGATTGTGAGTCATCCCAACGGTCCGCGAACAGGGCGTCCACCCACACTCGCCCAGAATGGGATTATCGCCACGCCGCACTATCTGGCGAGTAGCGCAGGGCTCGCCATCCTCCAGCAGGGAGGCAGCGCCGTCGACGCCGCGATTGCGGCAAACGCAGTCCTCTGTGTCGTCTATCCCCATATGGCGGGGCTTGGGGGCGACGGGTTCTGGCTCGTGGCGGAACCCGGCACCGGACAGGTGCGCGGGATCAACGCGAGCGGGCCCGCTGCGCAAATGGCCACCGCCGACTACTATCGAAAGGGTGGTGCAATCCCCTCGCGTGGCCCGCTGAGCGCGCTTACCGTCCCTGGTGCCGTCGATGGGTGGCGCATAGCGCATGAGAAGTACGGTCGTGTTGCTTGGGCAGACCTTTTCGCTGCAGCGATTGGTTATGCCCGTGACGGCATGCCGGTCAGCCGTTCGCTTGCTGATTGGCTGTCACAGGACGAAGCAATTCTCTCGCAGTATCCCACTAGCGGCGCCATCTTCTTGCCCAGCCAACATGTCCCGCGGGAAGGTCAGCGGCTCAGGCAAACCGATCTGGCCCGTTCGTTTGAGGTCATTGCCAAGGAAGGTGCCCGCGCATTTTACGAGGATTCCATCGCGCAACGTTTGTGCGGTGCGCTCCAAGCTGATGGGTGTCCGCTACGCCCGGCGGACTTTGCCGCATTTCGAGCCGAATGGGTTGATCCGATCAAGGCTCGTTATCGTGGCTATGACGTGTACGAACTGCCGCCAAACACACAAGGCTTCACTGCCTTGCAGATCCTCAACCTTATTGCCGGCTATGACATCGCCGCGTGGGGGGACGGGACAGCCGATTACTACCACCACATGGCAGAGGCTGTGAAAGTGGCCTTTGCCGACCGCGACGAGTGGCTGACCGATCCCCGCTTCATCACCATGCCGGTCGACGAGTTCATCAGCGAGGAGTACGCGGACCGGAGACGCCAGCTCATTCAGCCAGACCGGGCACTCGATATCGCCGCGGTGCCGGCGGGGATCGCGTATTCGCACCCCCACGCACGTCGCATTCCGGACGGCGACACGTGCTATTTCTGCGCAGCCGACCGCGATGGTATGGTCGTGTCGCTCATTCAGTCCATCTACCACGATTTCGGTAGCGCTATCGTCGCTGGCGATACCGGGATCATCCTTCAGAATCGCGGTGCGTTCTTTGCCCTGGAGGACACGCACCCCAATCGCCTGGAGCCAGGCAAGCGCACTTTCCATACCCTTATCCCGGCGCTCCTCATGCGCGATGGCATGCCATATCTTGCATTTGGTTCCATGGGTGGCGAAGGGCAACCGCAATCACACGCGGCGCTCGTGACGCGCATCGTTGATTTCGGCTATGACGTCCAGCAGGCCATCGAGGCGCCACGCTGGCTTATGGGCCGCACTTGGGGCACGCAATCGCGTCACCTGTCGCTTGAAGGGCGGATTTCCGACGAGGTCGCGCGCGAGCTGAAGCGCCGAGGCCAGCCGGTGCAGATGGTCACCGATTGGAACGACAATATGGGGCACGCCAGCGCGATCCGCGTTGATCGGGAACAGGGATTTTTCGAGGGCGGCGCCGATCCCCGCGGGGATGGCGCTGCAATAGGATACTAGCATCCCCCCTCGGGTAGAAGCTTCGAAGATTCCAGGCAAACAGGGCGCAGATCCTCGGAGCAAGCCACGTGGCACAGATCATCACGACGCTATCGATCATCCTCGTAGCTATGGCGTTATTTGCGTGGAATCGTATCCCCGCGGCGGCGGTGGCCGTGGGCGCTTCACTCGCACTATATTTCAGCGGCATTCTGACAATGCACGAGACGCTTAGTGGATTCGGCGACCCCGTGGTGGTCATGATCGCCGCGCTGCTCGCGATCGCCACCGGGCTCGAAATGGCAGGTGTCGGTGCATGGTCCGGTCAATTGCTAATTCGCCATACCGGCACGAACGATTCGTGGCGCTTGTTCGCCATCATGATCAGCGCGGCGGTGTTCAGCGGCCTGATCGGCATGAATGGGGCCGTCGCGGCAATGCTGCCGATCACTGTCGTGGTTGCCGTTCGAACGCGTGTAGCTCCCTCCCGGCTGATGATTCCGCTCGCCTTCGCGTGCCTGACAGGTTCCAAGCTCACGCTCCTCGGTACACCGGTGAACCTTATCGCTGCCACCCAGGCCGACGAGGGTGGTGCCGGACACATTGGCTTCTTCGAATGGGCAGTACTCGGTGTACCGCTTCTGGCCGGGACCATTGTGCTTACCTTGGCGTTCGGTCGGTCGTTGCTGCCCGAGCGACATGGTCAGTCGATACCGGCGGATTTCAGTGCGCATGCAGAAACGCTGGTCGAGCAGTATCGTCTCGACGACGGGCTGCATTACTTCCGCGTCCGTCACACCTCACCGTTAGTTGGCAGACCACGTGGTGAAATCGCCCCGGAAACGTTCGGCGGTCTGCAGTTGGTTTCCATCCTGGCAGGCGATACGCTAGCACCGCTACAACGACCGGAGATCGCTGAGGGCGATATCCTGCTTGTCCGTGGAGAAGCCGAACAGGCCGGCCGGTTTGCGGCGGACATGCATCTCTCCGTCCGCGAAAGCGATACCGACGGGTCGATTGCCGATCTTCTGATGAGTCGCAGCTCGGGCCTCGCGGAGGTTGTTATTCCGCAGCGTTCAAACCTCATCGGTCAACAGGCCTTTCCGGGCATGACGACGGAAGATGGTAGCCTGATGGTCCTGGCAATCCAGCGGGGCAGCGAGGAGATCCGTCAGAGGACGATCACGCTCCGCGCTGGCGACCATCTCCTACTGCAAGGAACCTGGAAGGCACTCGATCAGTATCTGGCTGATCCCAAAGTGCTCGTCGTTGACTCGCTCGAGGCTGTGCAAAGACAAGCGGTCGCGCTTGGTCAAGGCGCTGCGATGGCAATCACCGTTCTGCTCCTGCTGGTGCTGCTGCTCGCTTTCGACATCGTCCCGGCTCCGATCGCCGCCGTGGTGTGCGCCACGCTGATGGTTCTGGGACGGGTACTGACGCTCGCGCAGTTCTATCGCGGAATCGACTGGAACACCTGCATCCTGATCGGTGCAATGATCCCGCCTGCGACGGCCATGACGAAGACCGGCGCAGCCGAACTCATTGGCGACCATGTTGTCGAACTACTGGGCGGCGCCGGTCCACACGCGGTGCTCGCGGGAATTTTCGTCGTGACTGCACTCATCTCTCAGTTCATCTCGAACACCTCGGCTGCCCTCGTGATGATGCCGATAGGCTTCGCCACCGCGTCCGAGTTAGGGGTCAGCCCGCTTCCCCTCATCATGGGTGTCGCGATGGGTGCGAGTGCGTCTTTCCTTACCCCCTTTGCGAACGGCGTGAGCCTGATGGTTTATGGGCCAGGTGGTTACCGTTTCGGTGATTTCTGGCGCCTCGGCCTGTTGATCATGGCCTGGACACTTATCGTCACAGTGGTCATCGTGCCCCTCTACTGGAGGTTCTGAGAAGTAACTGGCCACCGGCGCATGGCAATACAATGACTCACGGAGAAAATTCATGGAAGCGGCTCAGGTTCCGGTTGATCTCCTGCACTGGGTATTGGCGGTCTTGTCTATCGTCGCGCTCCTCGTTTTCCTGGTTCCCCTGCGATGGCGCGCGCCGGAGGCGGGACCGATGGCCATGTTCACTGCGGCAATCGTGGCACTCGTCGCATTCCGTACGCCGTGGGAAACGCTGGCCGTTGCCAGCGGCAAGGGCGTTTGGGATGCGATATTCATCCTGTACGTGATATGGCCGGCGCTGCTTCTCTATCAGGTCACCAAACAGGCGGGTGCTTACGACGCACTACGGCAGGGAATATCCCGTTTCAGTCAGAACGAGTTGTTCATTATTCTCGCTTTAAGCTGGGTGTTTGCATCCTTCCTGCAAGGCATTGCCGGCTTCGGCGCACCGGTCGCCGTCGTGGTGCCGCTGCTCATTGCCGTCGGTGTCAAGCCGGTCTACGCGGTGGTTATGGGGGTCGTCGCGCATGCGTGGGCGCGGTTCTATGGCACTCTGGGGGTGGGATGGCTGGCGACGCTACAGGTTGCCTATCTGGACAACATTGTCCGGGCAGCTGTCGAGGCGTCCTTTCTGATTCTAATTCCGACCTATCTTGGCGGCCTTCTTGTCGTTTGGCTCTATGGCCGGGGACCGGCGGTACGCCATGCCTGGCCGCTTGTGCTGATCCTGGGTACGATCCTCGGTGTCGGACAACTGCTCGTCGCTATCTTGAGCCCTGAGCTGTCGACCTTCCTCGCCGCCGCCGCGGCGCTTCTGGCCCTTTATCCCTTGTCGCGCTGGCGTCGCTACGGCGATCCGATCCAGGGCATCCGCGAGCGGCCTGCCATGATGGAACGGGCCACAAGTTCGTCGGAGGAGACTGCGCCGGTGATGAGCCTCGCCATGTCCTTCCTGCCTTATGTCATTCTGACGGTGGTGACACTAAGCGTTCTGCTGATTCCAAGTCTCAACGCGCTGATGCGCGACGTGCGCATCGGATTGCCGTTCCCAACGGTGGAAACCGGATTCGGCGTACGCAACCCGGAAATCGCGCGCTATGCGCCCATTGCCCCACTTACCCACCCTGGTGCCATGCTGCTGGTGACGGCGCTGGTCGTGTGGGTCATCTACAGGGGGTGTGGCTACTACCACAAATGGGCGCAACATCGCCAAGCCGAGAGCATCTGGTCGGCGCTCCTGGTCGATGCGGTTCCCGCTTCTGTACCCGTCATTGCATTCCTCGTGACGAGCCGCATACTGGATCACAGCGGCCAGACACTTACTATTGCCTATGGGATCGCCGCGGTTTCACCTCCGCTGGTCTTCGCCGGTGTCGCGAGCGTCATTGGTGCCCTGGGCGCGTTCATGACCTCTAGCAGCACCGCTTCCAACGTGCTGTTCGGCGGCGTTCAGGCGAGCGTGGCTCAGTTGCATGGGCTTTCCACCGAGACGGTGATCGCCGCGCAAGCAGCTGGCAGCGCTTACGGCAATGCCATTGCACCGGCAAACATCGTCCTTGGAACCAGTATCGCTGGCATCAAAGGCCAGGAGGGTGCGGTTCTCCGCCATACTATGCCGTGGACAGTCCTGGTCGCACTTCTTACCGGTTTGGCCACGATTTTTCTTATTCTGATGCTTTAACGTGATCGTCGGCTGTGATGAAGATCCGAAGGGTTGCCGCCGCGCCATCCGCGGCACGCCCGCGAGGATGCCTATCGGGCCAAGGTCACGGCCGGCGCCGGGCAGTGGCTTCCTACCGTGATCCGCCAGCGGATCGAGGAAGGGCGCACCTGGGAGCATGTGGTGCGGGCAGTGAACACCTGGCTGGCCGGGAGCCGGCCAGGGGGCACCTCGGGCAACCGGACGGCCTGGAACTGGTGCGGGCGGTGCACGACGAGCTGGCGCCGGTGGAGCTGTTGCACGGGCGCGGGCGAGGACGCGAACCTAGCTCAGGTGAGCGGTGACGCGACGTCTATGGCTCGTCATCCTCCTGTGATGCGCGTCACATTCTCTAGCCGTTCACCGGCTCCCCGCCATTGGGATGGATCACCTGCCCGGTGATGTAGGAACTGTCGGCATCGGAGGCGAGGAAGATATAGGCGGGCGCGCATTCGTCCGGCTGGCCCCTGCGTTCCAGCGGCGTGCTGCCGCCGTGCTTCTCCACCTCCTCCGGCGAGAAGGAGGCCGGGATCAGCGGCGTCCAGATCGGCCCGGGCGCCACGCCGTTCACGCGGATCTTCCTCTCCGCCAGTTGCGCGGCCAGGGAGCGGGTGAAGGCCAGGATGGCGCCCTTGGTCGCCGAATAGTCCACCAGATGCGGGCTGCCGCGATAGGCGGTGACGGAGGTAGTGTTCACGATGGCGCTGCCTTCCTTCAGATGCGGCAGCACGTATTTCACCATCCACATGTAGCCCAGGATGTTGGTGCGGAAGGTGCGCTCCACCTGCGCCTCCCCGATCGTGGCGAAATCCTTGTTCTCGTGCTGCTCCCCCGCATTGTTGACCAGCAGGTCGATGCCGCCGAGGAAGGCCGCCGCCTTCTCCACGGCGGCGCGTGCGAAAGCCGGGTCGCCCACATCGCCCGCGACGGTCTCGCAGCGCCGGCCCTCCGCCTCCACCAGCCGCTTCGTCTCGGCGGCGTCCTCATGCTCGTCCTTGTAGAGGATGAACAGATCGGCCCCTTCCTTGGCGAAGCCGATGGCCACGGCGCGGCCGATGCCGGAATCGCCGCCGGTCACGATGGCCTTCCGGCCCGCCAGTTTCCCCGAACCCTTCCAGTGCCGCATCTCGGCGGCAGGCTTCGGCACCATTTCGGATTCCAGACCGGGCTGCCTGTCCTGCTTCTGCGGCGGGACCTTCTGCATCTCTTCGTACATGGCCGGCGCTCCATTTTCGGGGATGCCGGAAGAACGGTCCTCGCCCCGCGAGGCTTCAGGCCGGCCCATAACGAAAAACGGCGGGGCCGAGGCCCCGCCGCTCCGATCACGCCGTCCGTCGGGCGGAATCAGGCCGTGCGGTCAGCGCCAGCGCTGGACAGCGCCGCCTGCGCCGCCGCCAGGCGCGCCACCGGCACGCGGTAGGGGGAGCAGGACACGTAGTCGAGCCCGACCTTCTCGCAGAACTGGATCGAGGCCGGGTCGCCGCCATGCTCGCCGCAGATGCCGAGCTTGAGGCCGTTCTTGACTTTGCGGCCCTTCTCGGTCGCGATCTCCACCAGCGCGCCCACGCCCTCCACGTCGATGGAGACGAACGGGTCCTTGGGCAGGATGTCCTTCTCCACGTAGTAGGGCAGGAACTTGCCGGCATCGTCGCGCGACAGGCCGAAGGTCGTCTGCGTCAGGTCGTTGGTGCCGAAGGAGAAGAAGTCCGCGACCTCCGCGATCTTGTCCGCCGTCACGCGCCGCGCGCGGCAGCTCGATCATCGTGCCGACCGAGTAGTCGAGCGTGGTGCCCGTCTCGCCGAAGACCTCCTGCGCCACCTTGTCCACCTGGGCGCGGGTGATCTCCAGCTCCTTCTTCATGCCGACCAGCGGGATCATGATCTCCGGCACCGGCGCGTTGCCCGTCTCCTTGGCCACCTGGATGGCGGCCTCGAAGATGGCACGGGCCTGCATCTCGTAGATCTCGGGATAGGTCACGCCCAGGCGGCAGCCGCGATGGCCGAGCATGGGGTTCGCTTCCGCCAGATCCGCCGCGCGGCGCTTCATGGTGGCGAGGTCCGTGCCCAGGCTCTCCGCCACCTCGGCCAGTTCCTCGTCCTTGTGCGGCAGGAACTCGTGCAGCGGCGGGTCGAGCAGGCGGATCGTCACCGGCAGGCCGGCCATGATCCGGAACAGCTCGACGAAGTCGGAGCGCTGGAAGGGCAGCAGCTTGGCCAGGGCGTCGCGGCGGCCGCCCTCGGTCTCGGACATGATCATCTGGCGGACGGAGCCGATGCGGTCCGCGTCGAAGAACATGTGCTCGGTGCGGCAGAGGCCGATGCCCTCGGCGCCGAACTTGCGGGCCGTGTCGGCATCCAGTGGGGTTTCCGCATTGGCGCGCACCTTCAGACGGCGCACCGCGTCGGCCCAGCCCATCAGCGTGGCGAAGTCGCCGGAGAGCTGCGGCTCGATCATCGGCACGGCGCCGAGGAAGACCTCGCCGGTCGCGCCGTCCAGGGTGATGGTCTCGCCCGCATGCACCACCGTACCGCCGGCCGAGAGCGTGCCCGCCGCATAATCCACCACCACGCCGCCAGCACCGGCCACGCAGGGCCGGCCCATGCCGCGCGCCACCACGGCCGCGTGGCTGGTCATGCCGCCGCGGGTGGTGAGGATGCCCTTGGCGGCATGCATGCCGGCGATATCCTCGGGACTGGTCTCGATGCGGACCAGGATGACCGCCTCACCCTTGTTGGCGCGCGCCTCGGCCTCTTCCGCCGAGAAGACCACCACGCCGCAGGCCGCGCCCGGCGAGGCCGGCAGGCCCTTGGTCAGCACCTTGCGGCTGGCCTTCGGATCGAGCGTCGGGTGCAGGAGCTGGTCGAGCGAGCCCGGGGCGACGCGCTTCACCGCCTCCGGATGGTCGATCAGCCCTTCCTCGGCCATGTCCACCGCGACCTTCAGCGAGGCGGCGGCGGTGCGCTTCCCGTTGCGGGTCTGCAGCATGTAGAGCTTGTTGCTCTGCACGGTGAACTCGATGTCCTGCATGTCCGTGTAGTGACGCTCCAGCGTCTCACGCACCTTGCAGAGTTCGGCATAGGCTTCCGGCATCGCCTCCTCCATGGAGACCTCGCCGGGCTTGGCGCGGGCCTTGGACATGGGCTGCGGCGTGCGGATGCCCGCCACCACGTCCTCGCCCTGCGCGTTGATCAGGTACTCGCCGTAGAAGATGTTCTCGCCGGTCGAGGGGTCGCGGGTGAAGCAGACGCCCGTGGCGCAGTCATTGCCCATGTTGCCGAAGACCATGGCCTGGACATTGACCGCCGTGCCCCAGCTCGCGGGGATGTCGTGCAGGCGGCGATAGGTATTGGCGCGCGGGTTCATCCAGGAGCCGAAGACGGCGCCGACGGCGCCCCAGAGCTGCTCCTGCGGGTCGAGGGGGAAGGGCTTGCCGATCGCCTCGGCCACCATCTCCTTGTAGGCGGCGACCACCTTCTGCCAGTCGGCGGCGGTCAGCTCGGTATCCTCCACCGCGCCGGAGGCGTGCTTCGCCTCCTCGATGATCTCCTCGAAGCGGTGATGGTCCACGCCCAGCACCACGGAGCCGTACATCTGGATGAAGCGGCGGTAGCTGTCCCAGGCGAAGCGGTCGTCGCCCGAGCGCTTCGCCAGGCCCTGCACCGTCTCGTCGTTCAGGCCGAGGTTCAGCACCGTGTCCATCATGCCCGGCATGGAGACGCGGGCACCGGAGCGCACCGAGACCAGCAGCGGGTTGGCGGCATCGCCGAACTTCATCCCCACCGCGCTCTCGATCCGCGCCAGGGCCTCGGCCACCTGGTCCTTCAGCTCCTTCGGGTACTGCTTCCCGTTGTCGTAGTAGTAGGTGCAGACCTCGGTGGTGATGGTGAAGCCCGGTGGAACGGGGAGGCCGATCGAGGCCATCTCCGCCAGGTTCGCACCCTTGCCGCCGAGGAGGTTGCGCATGTCGGCCTTGCCGTCGTTCCGGCCGGCACCGAAACCGTACACCCACTTGGTCATCAGGCTCGTCCCTCTTCAGCCTTCAACGCGTTGGAACTCCGCGACGCGGTCCATCGCGGCGCGGAGCGTCTTGAGCAGGCCGAGGCGGTTGTAGCGCAGCGCCGGATCGGCGTCATTCACCACGACCTTCTCGAAAAATGCGTCCACGGGTCCCCGCAGCGTCGCAAAAACAGTCATGGCCGTCGAAAACTGTTCCGAGTCAAGCGCTTCCCGCACCGCAACATCAATATCATTCAGAACTTCCCACAACCGGACCTCTTCCGCCAGGGTCAGCAGGGAGGGATCAACCTTCGCGGGAACTTCGCCGGTCTTTTTCTCCTCGATGCGGAGGATGTTCGCGGCGCGGCGATAGGCGGCGAGGAGGTCTGCCCCTTCCGGAGTCGAGAGGAAGTCCCGCAGCGCATCGGCCCGGGCGAGCAGGCGGACAAGATCGTCCTCCCCTCCCCGGCCTCCCCCTTGGCTGGAGCCGGCGCCGAAAGCGGCGGCCAGGATGTCATGCCGCGCCCCTTCGGCCCGGAGCTGCACGCGCAGCCGCTCCGCCAGGAAGTCCAGCAGGCCGGCGGCGAAGGCGGCCACCATCGGCGGCTGCGCGGAGCCTGCGGGGGGCTGGAAGCCCGCATTCATCTTCTCGGCCGCGACCGCCATGCCGAATTCCGGGTCGGCCGTCCGGCCCTGGGCCGCGGGATAGCCGAAGAAGGCCTCGGCGATCACCTCGGACAGCGGCAGGCGCAGCCCGTTCTCCCGGATGATGCGGATCACGCCCAGAGCGGCGCGGCGCAGCGCATAGGGGTCGCCCGAGCCGGTCGGGCGCTCATCCGCCGCGAAGAAGCCGGCGAGCTGGTCGATCTTGTCGGCCAGCGCCACGGCGACAGCGGTCGGCTCGCGCGGCACCTCGTCGCCGGGGCCGAGCGGACGGTAATGCGCGCCGATCGCCTCGGCCACCTCCGGCGCCTCCCCGTCATGCAGGGCGTAGTAGCGGCCCATCAGCCCCTGCAGCTCGGGGAACTCGCCCACCATGCCGGAGGCGAGGTCCGCCTTGGCCAGCCGGCCGGCCCGCGCCGCCTTCTCCGGATCGGCGCCGACCAGCGGGGCGAGGAAGCGGGCCAAGCGCTCCAGACGCTCCACCCGCTGCCCCTGGGTGCCCAGCTTGGCATGGAAGACCACGTCGGCCAGCTTCGGCAGCCGGCTTTCCAGGGTCTGCTGCCGGTCGCCATCCCAGAAGAAGCGGGCATCGGAAAGCCGGGCGCGCAGCACGCGCTCGTTGCCCGCCACGATCGCCTTGCCGCCATCCACCGCCTCGATATTGGCGACCAGGGCGAAGCGGTTCGCCGCCCGCCCATCCGGGTGGCGCAGGGCGAAATAGCGCTGGTTCACCCGCATGGTGGTGCGCATCACCTCGGGCGGCAGGTCCATGAAGGCGTCGTCGATGCCGCCCATCAGCGGCACCGGCCATTCCACCAGCCCTGCCACCTCGGTCAGCAGCCCGCGGTCGGGCACCACCTCCAGCCCCTCGGCACCGGCGAGGCGCGCGACCTCGCGCTCGATCAGCGCCTCGCGCTCCGGCGCGCCGGGGATCACCTTGCGGGCGCGCAGTCCGCTTTCCCACTCCGCCAGGGAGTGGGCGGCGAAGGTGCCGGGCGCCATCAGCCGGTGCCCTTCCGTCAGGTCGGAGGCGGCGAGCCCGTGCCCGTCATCCTCTCCCTGCCGCAGGTCGAACGTCACGACCCTGCCGCCGAAGGTGCAGAGGATGCGCTTCAGCGGCCGCACCCAGGTGAAGGAGGAGGTGCCACCCCAGCGCATCGACTTGGGCCAGGGGAAGCGGCGCAGCAGCGGCGGCATCGCCTCGGCCAGCACATCGCCCGTCGCACGGCCGTCGCGGCAGATCACCGCATAGAGATAGGTGCCGCCCTTCCCTTCCCGCTCCTCCAGTTGTTCCCGCGTCAGGCCGGTGGAGCGCAGGAAGCCCTCCAGCGCCGGGCCGGTCGCGTCGGCGCGCGGGCCGCGCCGCTCCTCCGCCACCGGCGCCGTCGCCTCCGGCAGTTCCGCCACCAGGGCGATGCGGCGCGGGCCGTGGAAGGTGCGGAGGTTCCGCAGCACGAGGCCGGCGGGCTTCAATGCCTCGGCGAGGAGGCGGGCGAGGTCTTCCGCCGCGCGCGCCTGCATGCGCGCCGGGATTTCCTCGGAGAAGAGTTCGAGCAGGAGTTCGGGCATCGGGGGGGCGGCTTCTCGGTCGGTGCTGGCGAGGGGCGTCGGGCGGGAGCGGCGGTCAGGCCGCCGACTTCGGGGCGTGCGGGGGTATCCCCGGCGACCCAGCCCTCGCAGCAGCGTTTCGCCAGGGCGCGGACACGGCCGATATAGGCGGCACGCTCCGTCACGCTGATCGCGCCGCGCGCATCCAGCAGGTTGAACAGGTGGCTGGCGGCGATGCACTGGTCATAGGCCGGCAGGGCGAGGCCCCGGTCGGCCAGCGCGTTGCACTCGGCCTCGGCATCGGCGAAGTGCTGGAACAGCCTCGGCACATCGGCGAATTCGAAGTTGTAGGCGCTGAACTCCCGCTCCGCCCGCAGGAAGACATCGCCGTACTTCACGCCCTGGCCGTTGAAGTCCAGCTCGTACACGTTCTCGATGTCCTGGACATACATGGCCAGGCGCTCCAGCCCATAGGTCATCTCGAAGCTCGGATGCACCACGGGGATACCGCCCACCTGCTGGAAATAGGTGAACTGGCCGACCTCCATCCCGTCGCACCAGACCTCCCAGCCCAGGCCCCAGGCGCCCAGCGTCGGGCTTTCCCAATCATCCTCCACGAAGCGGAAATCATGCTTCAGCGGGTCCAGGCCGATCTCCCGGTAGGAATCGAGCAGGAGCTCCTGCGCGTTCTCCGGGCTCGGCTTCATGATGACCTGGTACTGGTAGTAGTGCTGCAGCCGGTTCGGATTCTCGCCATAGCGCCCGTCGGAGGGGCGGCGGGAAGGCTGCACATAGGCGGCCTTCCACGGCGTGGCGCCCAGGGCGCGCAGCGTCGTGGCGGGGTGGAAGGTCCCGGCACCCACGGACATGTCGTAGGGCTGGAGGATGACGCAACCCTGGCGGCTCCAATAGGCATGGAGGCGCAGGATCAGTTCCTGGAAGGAAGGCGGCTTGGCGGACATGGCAGGCGCACCATAAGGTCCGCCCCCTCCCACCGGAAGGCCCCCGCCATGCACCATCCCGCCCATGCCGCAGCAGCCTCCCCCGCCGCACATGCCCCTTCGGGCCTGGAGACGGACCCGGGCGCCCTGCCCGAGGCCCATGCCTCCGAGCGGCTGATCCTGGCCTATTACGACGCCTTCAACCGCGGCGACTGGGCGGCCATGCTCGACTGCCTGGCCGATGATGTCGCCCATGACATCAACCAGGGCGGGCGGCAGACCGGTAAGGACGCCTTCGCCGCCTTCCTGAAGCACATGGAACGTTGCTACCGCGAAAGGCTGGTGGACATCGTCGTGATGCTGGACGCCACCGGGCACCGCGCCGCCGCCGAATTCGTGGTGGAGGGCGAATACCTCGCCACCGACGAGGGCTTGCCGCCGGCCAGGGACAGCGCTACGTGCTGCCGGCCGGCGCCTTCCTCACCATCCGCGACGGGAAGATCGCCCGTCTGTCCATGGCCTACAACCTCGCCGACTGGATGCGGCAGGTCGGCGGCTGAGGCCGCGCCCGCCTCCGCCGGGGGGGGGCGTCAGGTCGCCCGGCGCCGATCCTTCCGCGCCTGGGCGTCCTTCACGAATTGCGAGACGCGGCCGACCTCGCGCGGATCGACCTTCACCCGGATGCCCCGGTTGCGGGTGAGGCTCATTCCCCCGCCCGCCGTCGCGCCGCTGCCGGGATGGTGCGTTGGCGCCGCCTCCCGGCGATGCAGGGCCGCGCGCAGGCGCTCCGCGTTGCGGGTCCGGCGCTTCTCGGCGTTGAGCGTGTCGAGGCGCGCATTCACGCGCCGCAGCGCATTGGCGAAAACCTGCTTCTTCGCCGCCAGCCCACGCTCGCTCGATTCCGCGGGGCCCGGCCCCTTGCCGCGCCGCGCGCGCCGCCGCTGCCGCACCAGGTCGCGGGACCGGTTGCGCTGCTCGCGCAGCCAGCGGGCCAGGCCGAGGGTCTCATCCTGCGACAGCCCCTCCAGATGCGGGTAGTGGCTCTGCAGGATCGGCGCGTATTCGTTCTCGGAAAGCAGCCTCAGTTCGCCGGCGACAGGAAGGCTCATTGCTTCGCTCCGTTGTTTGGTCGGTTCGCCATACCGGTTTCCCGGCCTGGTCCCCGAATTGTTTCCCGAGGGGCCAACGCTCCTGTGGCGCGAGGGTTGGACATCTCCTGGCCCTTTCGCCGGCCCGGGCCATAGGGGAGGCCACAGGGGGGCGCAGAGGGGCCTCAGAGGCCCAGCCGTGCCCGGGCGGACCGTTCCTCCAGGATCTCCAGCGTCGCGCCCACGGCAGCGGAGAAGAGCCGCCAGGGCCAGCGCGGGCGCCGGACGTTCAGCCAGACGATCTTCGTCTCCTTGCCGAAGCGGCGCTCGATCTCCCCGTACAGGTCGCCCAGCCGGTCGGCGAGGCCGAGCGCCACGGCCTCCCGCCCCGTCCAGAAGCGGCCGCTGAAGATCTCGCCCTCCGGCGCCTTCAGCCGGTTGGCCCGGCGGGAGCGGACCCAGTCCTTGAATTCCTCGTGCAACGTGTCGAGCAGCTCGCGCAGCCGCTTCTGCTGCGCCGGATCGGGAGGCAGGAAAGGGTCGAGGAAGGATTTGTTCTCCCCCGCCGTCATCACCCGGCGCTCCACCCCCAGGCGCTCGATCGCCTCCTGGAAGCCGAAGCCCTGGGAGATCACCCCGATGGAGCCGGTGATGGAGGCCGGGTCGCAGACGATCTCGTCCGCCGCGCAGGCGATCCAGTAGCCGCCGGAGGCCCCGGCATCCTCGATGCAGGCGATCACCGGCACGTCCTTCTCATCCGCCAGCCGGACGATCCGCGCCGCGATCAGCGAGGACTGCACGGGCGATCCGCCGGGCGAGTTGATGGCGAGCACCACCCCCGCGAGGCGCTTCAGCCCGAAGGCACGCTCCAGCACGGGCGCCAGCCCGGCGGCGCTGAGGCCGGGGCCACCGAGGCCCGTGGCCCGGGCGGCGATGACGCCGGACATGCGGATGACGGCCACCCGGGGGCGCCGGTCGAAAAAGGGCAAAGGCATGCCCCCAGAATGCGCATGGGCGCGCCCGGATCAAGCAACCTTGGGTGACGAAACGCTGCCCTGCCGTGCTCCCACCGGCCCGGCATGGCTGGACCGGGGCGGGGCGCGCCGCAACCGGGCCATATTCGCGCGCGATGCTGCGGGCAGCATCCTCCGGAAAGGTCCCGCTCTTGCCCTCCCCCGCCCGACAGGCCCTGGCGCATCACCTGCTCGCCCTGGGCAGCGTCGTCCTCGCTGTCGCGGCCATGGCGATCTACCGCCATGCCTATGTCGAGCCGCGGGAATGGGGAGCGCTTTGCCTGGACCTTTCGCAGGCCCCCCTGGCCTGCCACCCCCGCGCCGCCCTGCTCTGGCTGCAGCACTGGCAGCTCTGGGGCGCCAGCGCCCTGCTGCTCGGCCTCTGGGCCTTCCTCGGTGGCCCGGCCGTCACACGCGCCGCCGCCGTGGCGCTCGGGATCATCGCGGTGTTGAACTACAATGCAAGCTGGGGCCTGCTCGGCGCCGTGCTGGGTGCCTGGGCCTGGATCGGCGACGCCGCCACGGCCACGCGGCTCCGGACGGAATAGGTCCCGGCCTCACAGGCACGGGGTTTGCTCGGCACCCGATGTTCCAGGAGTTGCCGATGCACCGCCGCAGTTTCCTCGCCTCCACCGCCGGTCTGGCTTCCGCTCCCCTGCTGGCCGGCCTCCCACGCCCCGCGCTGGCGCAGGCCGGCGCGGCTCGCCGGCTCCGCTTCGTGCCCTCGGTGGACCTGTCCACCATCGACCCGCTCTGGAGCGCGGCGGTGGTGGCCTATACCCATGGCTACATGGTCTGGGACACGCTCTACGGCCTGACCCTGGACCAGCAGCCCCGGCCGCAGATGTGCGAGGGGCATACGCTCTCGGAGGACCGGCGTGTCTGGACCTTCACCCTGCGCGAGGGCCTGCTTTTCCATGACGGGGAGCCGGTGCGGGCAGTGGATTGCGTCACCTCGCTGCGCCGCTGGATGGAGAAGGACCCCTTCGGCCAGAGCATCGCCGCCATCCTGGCCGAGGCGAAGGCCCTCGACGACCGGCGCTTCCAGCTCGCGCTGAGCAAGCCCTTCAGCCTGCTGCTCTTCGCCATCGCCGCGCGCAGCGTCTTCGTCATGCCCGAGCGGATCGCGAAGACCCCCGCCAGCCAGCAGATCAAGGAGGTGATCGGCAGTGGCCCCTACCGCTTCCTGGCCGATGAGTGGCAGACGGGCGCGCATGCGGGCTATGCCCGCTTCGACCGCTACCGGCCCCGCGAGGAGGCGCCGGACATGATGAGCGGCGGCAAGCAGGCACATTTCGACCGGATCGACTGGATCACCCAGCCCGACCCGGCCACCGCCGCCGCGGCCCTGCAACGGGGCGAGGTGGACTGGGTGGAGCGCCCGCTGCTCGACCTGCTGCCGATGCTGCGGCAAAGCGCGGGGGTGAAGACGGACAAGCTCGACGTCTTCGGCGCCCTGGGCATCCTGCGCTTCAACCAGCTCCTGCCGCCCTTCGACAACCCGAAGCTGCGTCAGGCCCTGCTGCCCGGGATCAGCCAGGAGGAGGTGGTGGCCGCCGCCGTGGGCGAGGAGAAGGCCTATGGCAACGTCCCGGTCGGCTTCTTCCCCGTGGGCAGTCCGATGGCCAACGATGCCGGGCTCACCGTGCTCAGCGGGCCGCGCAACCTCGCCCGCGCCCGGCAGCTGGTGAAGGAGGCGGGCTACAAGGGCGAGCGGATCGTGATGATGGCCCCCTCCGACCTCGCGCAGATCATGGCCGCCAGCCAGGTGATGCTGGACCAGCTCACCAAGATGGGCCTGAACATCGACTTCCAGGTGATGGACTGGGGCACCATGCTGTCCCGCATGGCGAAGAAGGACCCGATCGACCAGGGCGGCTGGAACTGCTTCGTCACCACCTGGGCCTCGCTCTCCGTGGCCACGCCGGGCAGTTCCTATCCGCTGCGCGCCGCCGGGGCTTCCTCCTGGGCCGGCTGGCCGGACGATCCGAAGCTGGAGGCCTTGCGCGGCCAGTGGATGGATGCGCCCGACACCGCCACCGCCCAGGCGATCTGCCGCGAGATCCAGCAGGCGGCCTTCGTGTCCCTGCCCTATATTCCCATCGGCCAGTGGACCTCGGCCTCGGCCTATCGCGACACGCTGTCGGGCACGCTCAAGGCCCCCTACGCGCTGTTCTGGAACGTCCGGAAGAACGCCTGAACCGGCCGTGCGGGGCCGGTCCGCGAAAGCCGGAGCCCTCGCGGTCCGGTATGAACCGCTATCAGTCCGCCCTGGCCGGGGCGGGGATGGGTTTCCGGCCCGGCACCTCCACGCGCCGGATCAGGCGCAGCAGGGCCGGGGCAGCGAGGCCCAGGGCGCAGGCCGTCCAGCCCAGCGCCTGAAGGTTCTGCGGCCCCTCGCGCCACGCGCTGGCCAGCGCCGCCAGGGCCAGGGTGCCACCCGCCCAGGCTTCCGCCCAGCCGCCGCCGCGCAGGGGCAGGTCGCGCAGCCAGGCCCGGGCGAGGACCGCGACCAGCGGCACGGCGAAGGTGGGGAAGGGGAAGTCGCGGTAGCGCGGGTCGAAGAGCAGCAGCAGTTGCAGCACCATCGCCGTCCAGAGGAAGACGAAGGACAGGTCGTCGAAGGCGAAGCCGCGCCAGTCCCGCCATCGCAGCCTCCCGCGCAGCGCGGCCCGCACCGTGGCCGTCGCCTGCGCGCCGTTGCGGGGCATCTCCACCGGCAGGCCGGACAGGACCTGCCCGGCCCGGCGCAGCAGCAGCGCCGCCAGCAGCGCCTGCCCGGCGAGGTTCACCGTGACCGCCAGCATCAGGTGCTCGTCGAAGGCATAGGGCACGCCGCCGCACCAGGCGAAGGCCAGCGCATTGCCCAGCGCCATGGCCAGCAGTGCCAGCGGCGCGCGCGGCGCCGCGGGAAAGGCACGCGCGGTGGCGGCGAGGAGCCCAAGGCCCAGCAGCGCCGCCGCCCCGGCATACCAGCCCCAGAGCGCATTCTCCCGCACCGGGCCGGAGAGCGCGAATTTCGGTTGCCGGCCGGCGGTCCAGAGGCCCCAGGCGGCCCCGACCGTGCCTTCGCTCTTGTACTTCCAGACCTGGTCGAAGGCCTCGATGACGTTGTAGTCGAAGCCCTCCTCCCGGCTCAGCGCCGCGAATTCCCGCAGGAAGCGCGCCTGGCTCACCGTGGAGGGCACCGCCCCCTCGCGCCAGCGCCCGGCGCTGGGCCAGCCGACCTCGCCGATGGCGATGGGCTTGCCGGGGAAGAGCGCGCGCATGCGGTGCACGATGTCGCGGGTATGGGCGATCGCCGCCTCGACATCGAGCGGCTCGTCCTCCCAGTAAGGCAGGATATGGATGGTGACGATGTCCACATGCTTTGCCACCTCCGGGAACTGCTGCCAGAACTCCCAGACATCGGCATAGGTCACGGGCTGCCGCACGGCGGCCCGCACGCGGTCGAGATAGCCGATGAGCACGGCGGGCGGCAGGTCGCGGCGCAGCAGCACCTCGTTGCCCACCACCACGCGCTCCACCGTTTCCGGATGCCGGTTGGCGCTCTCGATCAGCCGCGCCACCTCGCGCTCGTTGTTCGCCAGCATGCCGCTCAGCCAGGCGCCCTGCCAGAGCTTCAGCCCGTTGCGCGCGGCGATGGCGGCCACGTCGTAGTCGCCCTCGATGCTGGCATAGGTGCGGATGCCCCGGACACGCGGGGCGATCAGGCGCATGTCCTTCTCGACCTCCGCCGCGCCGGGGAAGATCCCGCGCAGGGGGCTGTCCCCGGTGCGGAAGGGAGCGAAGGAGACGCTGTTCAGCCGCTCCGCCGGCATTGGCAGGTCGGCGAGTTGCGCGCGGTTCGGCCACCACCAGACCAGCAGCGTGGCCAGCAGCCCGAGCGCCAGGATACCCGGCAGGCCCCATCGGGAAGCCGCCGGAGAAATCCCCGGAGTCCCCCCGGCGGAGGGGATTGCGGGGTGAACCGGTTCGCGCGTCGCATGTTCACCTCCATAGGGGACCGGTATGGCGAAACGAAGATGGAGGAAAGGCGAATGGGCGTGGATGGGATGAGCGACGAGGCCTTGCGCGACCTGCTGCTGCGCACCCGGCGGATCGCGGTGGTGGGCGCCTCGGACAAGCCGGGCCGGCCCTCGAACGGCGTGTTCCGCTTCCTGCTCGACCGGGGCTACGACGCGGTGCCGGTCAATCCCCTGCTGGCGGGCCGCGCGCTGCATGGCGTGGCCTCCGTGGCGGGGCTGGAGGAGGCCGCGCCCCTCGACCTCGTGGATGTCTTCCGGCGCTCGGAGGATGCCGGCGCCGTGGTGGACGAGGCGATCCGGCTCGGTGCCCGGGCGGTCTGGCTGCAACTGGGTATCGTGGACCAGGCGGCGGCGGAACGGGCGCGCGCGGCCGGTCTGCTTTGCGTCATGGACCGCTGCCCGGCGATCGAATGGGGCCGGCTGGGCCTGCCGCCGCGGATCTCCGGCGCGGCGCCCGGCTGAGGATGGGGTGAAGATGGCCCTTGGATGAAAAAGCAGCCCTCTTCGTATCAAACATTAACTTCTTGTTAGATTTGGATTGAAAGCCGCCGCGTTCTGGTCCAACTGCGCGTTCTCTGCATCGGCGGGCGCATGCGCCCCGCGGCGGCAGATCGGAGCATATGGAACGATGACCGAGGAAGAGCGTCGCATCATCACGGACTACGTCACGCGCGTTTCGGGGGCCGAGGCCCAGGCACCGCGCCCGGCCAGCCCGTGGGGCGGCAGCGTGCCCTCGACCCGGGCGCCCTCCAACCTCCCGCCCGTGGACCCGGAGGCGGACCGGCTGATCCAGGACCTGTTCAGCCGCTATCCCGAGGCGCGCTACCGGATCACCCAGACGGCCTTCGTGCAGGAGGCCGCGCTGGTGCAGGCGCAGAACCGTATCCAGCAGCTGGAATGGGAACTCGACAACACCCGCCGACAGGCGGCGGCGGCACAGGCCCAGGGCGGGAGCCGGGGCGGGCTGTTCGGCGGCATGTTCGGCGGCGGCCAGCGCCCGCCGATGCCGGCCCAGCCGATGTCACCCCCGCCGCAGCCCATGACCATGCCGAACGGCTATGCGCCGCAGCAGATGCTGCAGCCGGGCCGCGGCGGCTCGGGCTTCCTGGGCACCGCCCTGACCACGGCGGCCGGCGTGGCGGGCGGCATGGTCCTGGGCAATGCGCTGATGGGCATGTTCTCCGGCCATGAGGCGCATGCGGCCAATGTGGTGGACGACGCCACCGGCGGCGCCTTCGGCCAGGATGCCGTGGCCACCCCGGCCTCCTCTCCCTGGACGGACCCGGCCGGGCAGAACGACGCCTATGGCGCCCAGGACACGGGCTGGGGCCAAAATGACGCGGCTTCGTCACAAGATTCCGGTTGGGGACAGGATGACGCCACCGGCTATGATACGAACGATTCAGGAAGCTATGATGACGAAATCTGACGTCGCGGAGATCTGACGTCGCGGAGATCTGACGTCGTGGAGGTCTGACGTCGCGGAGATCTGACGTCGTGGAGGTCTGACGTCGTGGAGGTCTGACGTCCCCGGCTCCTGACACCCTGGGACGATGCGGGGCATGGGCCTCCCGCCAGGACGCGAGAGGGAATCCGGCCCATACCGCCCCAGCCAGCCCGAGAAACAGCGAAGCCCGGTTCCGTCCTGCGCGACGGGGCCGGGCTTCTGCCTGCGGCCAGCGCGCAGGCGGTGTCGGCGATGGCGGCCCCCGCCCCCGGCGGCCTGGTGGTGGAGGCCATGCCCTGGGTGGCCATGGTCGTCTCGCTGCTCATGCTGGTGGGCGCCTGGGTGGGGATCAGCGCGGTCCGTGACCTGTTGCTGGACAGCCTGCGGGCGGAGGCCAAGGTCATCGCGCAGGGCATGGCGGGGCAGGTCCAGCAGGTCCTGCGCAGCGCGGACAATGCCCTCTCCCTCCTGCAATCCAGCCTGACGGCGCAGGAATCACCGCCGGACAACGCCGCGCTGCGGCGGATCATGGGCTGCTGCGAGATGCTGCCGGGGGAGCTCGGGGTCTTCCTGCGGGACCCGCAGGGCGCCCTGATCGCCTCGACCCTCCGCTCCCCGGAGCTGGAACGCGCCCTCGGCACCCTGCCTGCCCCTCCGCCTCCCTCCTCGGCCGTGTCGCCCCCCCCGTCCCGGCTCATCCCCCTGCCACCGGACCGGCCGCCCCATTTCCTCGCGCTGCTGCGGCCGCCCGCTGCTTCCGGCCAGAACAGCGCGGGGATGATCCTGCGGGCCTCGGCACTGCTGGAATCCTTCGACGGGCTCCTGGCCCTCCACCCCTCCGCAGTCAGGCTGCAACAGCAGGGGCCGATCCAGGCCGTGCTGGCGCAGCGGGGCGATCCCGGCCTGCTGAACCGGATCGCCGGCACGCGCGACACCGCTGCGACCGGTATGGCCACCAACCTGGCGAACTGGGGCAGGCAGGACTGGTTGACGGTCACCAGCCCGGTGCCGCCCTTCGGGGTCAGCGTCACCGTCAACCTGTCCACGGCGGATACGATGCGCCGTTGGCGGGAGATCAGCCTGGCCGGCCTGGCCGCCCTGCTGGTGCTGGCCATGGCCATGACCGGCATCTCGCTGGCCCTGCGGCGCCATGGCCGGGCGCGCGCCGCCACGGTGCGGCGGCTCGTGGAGGCGGAACGGGATCTCCGCCTCGCCCATGCCGTGGCGCGGATCGGGGAGTTCTCGCTCGATCTCGTGACGCGCCGCATCACCTGGAGCGACGGGGTGCACCGGCTGTTCCGCACCGATCCCCGGCAGCCCGTCCGCCCGCTCTCCTGGATCCTCGACCATCTCGACCCCGAGGGCCGCAAGGATGTGCGGCAGGTCTGGCGCCGCCTGCTAGCGGAACCGGAGCGCAACCTCCGCAGCGAAAGGCGCATCCGCCGCGCCGACGGCACCACCGCCTGGTGCTGGATCGAGTTCCGCCTGCAACGCGATGCGGAGGGCCGTCCGGCCGCCATCCGCGGCGTGCTGCAGGACATCACGCGGGAGCGGGAGGCCGAGGAGCAGGTCCGCCGGCTGGCGGAGAAGGACGCCCTGACCGGCCTCGCCAACCGCTGGCGCCTGCAGACGCATCTGGAGGAAAGCCTCGACGCGGCGCGCGAGACGGGGCAGCGGGTCGGGGTGCTCTATCTGGACCTGGACGGGTTCAAGAGCATCAATGACCGCTGGGGCCACCGGGCCGGGGACCAGTTGCTGCTGCAGGTGGCCGAGCGCATCCAGGGCGCCGTACGCCCCGGGGATCTGGTGGCGCGGCTGGGCGGGGACGAGTTCGTGGTCGTGCAGTCCGGCCTACCGGAGGATGCGGCCCGCGCCGCCGAGACGATCCAGCGCCTCGCCACCCGGCTGATCACCCTGCTGCGCCGCAGCTACGACCTCGGCGACGGGCGGGAGGGCATCGTCTCCGCCTCGGCCGGGCTCGCGCTTTTCCCGACGGATGCGGCGGATGCCAGCGGGCTGCTGGAATGCGCCGACACCGCCCTCTACCGCACCAAGCTCGCCGGGCGGAACGGCTGGTCCAGCTTCTCCTTCGAGATGGACCGCGAGATCCGCGACGCCCGCTCGCTGGAGCAGGATCTGCGGCAGGCCGTGCCGCAGGGGCAGTTGGAGCTCGCCTGGCAGCCGCAGGCGGCGCTCGATCCGCCCGGCGAAACCAGGGAAGCGGAGGCACCGCCGCGGATCGTCGGCTTCGAGGCGCTGCTGCGCTGGCGCCATCCGGAGCGCGGCCTGCTCTCCCCGGATGTCTTCATCCCTTCCGCCGAGCGTTCGGGCACCATCCTGGAGATCGGCGAATGGGTGCTCCGCACCGCCTGCGCCGAGGCCGCCCGCTGGAGCCGCCCACTCCGACTCGCGGTGAACGTGTCCCCGGTGCAGGTGCAGCAGGGGGATCTCGTGGCCGTGGTCCACCGCGCGCTGCGCGATGCCGGCCTGCCGCCCGAACGGCTGGAGCTGGAGGTCACCGAGGGCCTGCTGCTGCGCGATGTCGGACAGGTGCAGAGCACGCTGAGCGCGCTGCGCGCCATGGGCGTGGGGATCACCCTGGACGATTTCGGCACGGGCTATTCCTCGCTGATGACACTGCGCGCCTTCCCCTTCGGCCGGCTGAAGCTCGACCGCGGCTTCATCGCCACCATGACCGAGGATGCGACCTCCGCGGCTATCGTGCGCGGCACCCTGGCCCTGGCCCACAGCCTCGGCCTGCCCGTCACAGCCGAGGGGGTGGAGACGGAGGAACAGAGCCGTGCCCTGCGCGCCGAGGGCTGCGAGGAGATCCAGGGCTGGCTGATCGGCCGCCCCCTGCCGATCGAACGCTGGCACTCGCTGACCGGGGCGGATTCCGGCGCGGTGCCGGAGGCGGGACCGGAAGGGACGGACGATACGGCGCCAAGTTGACCTCGACCCTGCCCCGGCGCAGCTTGCGCGCGACATGTCCGCCCATCCGGAATCCCCGCAGGGGGAAAGCACCGCCTCCAGCCAGCCTTCCCGGGACTGGCCCGCCATCGGCCTGATCTGCACGGGGCATTTCCTGTCGCATTTCTACATGCTCTGCCTGGCGCCGCTGTTTCCGCTGTGGCGCGATGAATTCGGCGTCTCCTACGCCACGCTCGGCCTGTCGCTGGCGCTGATGAGCGGTGTCACCGCCGCCTTGCAGACACCGGTCGGCTTCCTGGTGGACCGGCACGGCGCCCGCTCCTTCCTGGTGGGCGGCACGCTGCTGATGGCGCTCTCGATCTCCGCCATGGGATTCGCCCCGGGCTTCTGGGCGGTGCTGCTGCTGGCGCTGCTGTCGGGCATCGGCAACAGCGTGATCCATCCGGCCGACTACGCCATCCTGGCGGGCAGCGTCAGCGGCCGCCGCATGGGCCGCGCCTTCTCGCTGCACACCTTCACCGGCAATCTCGGCTTCGCCCTGGCGCCGGTGGTGGTGCTGGCGCTGTCGGACCTCATCGGCTGGCGGGCCGCGCTGATCCTGCTCGGGCTGCTCGGCGTGCCGGTGGTGGCGGCGATCCTGTGGCAGTCCCGCATCCTGGTGGACCAGGTGAAGCCGCGGGCCACACGCGCCGCCGGACAGGCGGGCGGCAACCTGCTGCTGTCGCGGCCGATGCTGCTCTTCTTCGCCTTCTTCCTGCTCTCCTCCATGGCCACCTCCGGCATCCAGTCCTTTCTGATCCCGGTGCTGGGGCAGATCTGGGGCACGCCGCTGGAAGTCGCCTCCTGGGCGCTGACCGGATACATGATCGGCAATTCGGCCGGCGTGCTGCTGGGCGGGTGGTATGCCGACCGTTCGCGCCGGCATCTGGTCTTCGTGGTGGGCCTGACCCTGCTTTCCATGGCGCTGCTCCTCCTGCTCGGCGCCCTGCCGCTGCCGGAGATCCTGCAGCCCATCGTCGTGGTGGCCGCCGGCACGGCGCTCGGTGCCTCCCGCACCCCGCGCGACGTGATGGTGAAGGAAGCCTCGCCGCCCGGGCAGATCGGCAAGGTCTTCGGCTTCATCTCCTCCGGCCTGCCGCTGGGCAGCGCGCTGATCCCCGTGCCGGTGGGCATGCTGCTGGATGCCGGCTATGCCGTGCTGGTGCTGCCGCTGGTCGCGGTGCTGCTGGGCCTGTCGCTGCTCTGCGCCGGCGGCGGGCGCGGCGAGGTGCGCCGCGAGATCAGCGTGGTGGCGGCGGAATAGGGTAGGCGCCGGAACCCTATAGCGGCTTCTGCCAGAACAGCGCCCGGCCGGCGGTGGGGTCCAGCACATAGGCGCCGAAGCCGGCCTTCTCATAGGCAGCCCGGGCCGCTTGGTTCCCTTCCAGCACCTCCAGCGTGATCTTGCAGCAGCCCCGCTCCCGCGCGATCCGCTCGGCCTCGGCCAGCAGCAGGCGGCTGATCCCCTGCCCCCGGAAGCGGCGGGCCACCACCACATCGTGCAGGTTCAGCAGGGGCCGGCCGGCGAAGGTGGAGAAACCTTCGAAGGCGTTCAGCAGCCCCGCCGCCTCGCCCCTGGCATAGGCCAGCAGGGTCAGGGCCTGGGGCCGCCGGGCCAGTTCCGCGGCGAGACGCTCCGCGACACCCTCCGGCAGGGGCTTGCCGCCCCCCATCGGGTCCAGGGCGTATTCCTCCATCAGGCGGGCAATCGCTCCGGCCTGGACCGGGTCTCCGTAATCCGCCCGCTCCACGGTGATGGCCATGGGAATCCCCTCTCCGGAACAGGCAGCCATTCTCTGGCGCTGCCCGCGAGAGGCCAAGTCCCGGGGGAAAGGCATGGCGCCGGGGCGGTATCGATTCCAGCCTCTGGCTCCGGCCAGGTGCCATCATGCCATGCTGGCAACCTTGCCATGCACGAGAGGGTGTACGGGAAGACATCGCGGGCTTCGGGACCGATGCGCTCATTCCTCGGGACTGGGCATTTTCGGTTTGCGATCAATGGCCCGTCCTGGTTCCCGAGAGCTTGGCGCGCACTGGATCACATCCTCGACAGCATATTACATTTTTATCCCGAAACAGTCCATTTCTTGGTCCTCGGCTTTCCCTGTGATAGCGCGCCGGCTGATGCAAATTCCTCGCAACAGGATCTCCCTGCATGGATGCTCCCGATAGGACACCCGGCCTCGCGGCCCGGCTCTGGCTCTATGTGCTGGGGGTCGCCCTCATCCTCGCCGGCCTCTTTCTTGGCGGCGGCGGTGCCTATCTGATCTGGCTGGGCGGCAGTTGGTACTTCCTCCTCGCCGGCCTTGCCCTGCTCGCCTCGGGCTTCCTCGTCGCGATGCGCCGCCCCGCCGGTGCCTGGATCTTCGGCTTGGTGCTCCTGGCCAGCATTCCCTGGGCCTTCTGGGAAGCGGGGCTCGATTTCTGGGCCCTGGTCTCGCGCCTCTTCGCCCTGGGCATCGCGGGGGTGCTGGTGGCGCTCACCTACCCGCTGCTGCTGCGCGCCCAGGGCCGCATTGGTGGGCGCGGCGGTTTCGCGGTGGCGGGGGTGCTGGCCCTCGCCGTGATCGCGACGGCGGTCAGCGCCTTCTCGCCGAAATCGGTGACCGCGCCAACCGAGACCGCCGCCGCGCCGCCGCCGGTCTCACCCGGACAGGCGCAGAAGGACTGGCGCCACTGGGGCAACACCACGGCGGGCACGCGCTTCGCGGCGCTCGACCAGATCACGCCGGCCAATATCGGCCAGCTCAAGGTGGCCTGGACCGCTCATACGGGCGACCTGCCGGTGAGCAACGGGTCCGGCGCCGAGGACCAGAACACCCCGCTGCAGATCGGCGACACGCTCTATGTCTGCACCGCCTATGGCAAGGTCATCGCCCTCGACGTGGACAGCGGCGCCGAGCGCTGGCGCTTCGACCCGAAGGGCAGTTCCCCGAACTGGCAGCGCTGCCGCGGCCTCGGCTATTTCGACGCCACGACCGACCCGTCCATCCCCGCCGCTGCGATCGCGAACGGTACCGCCACCTGCACCCGCCGCCTCTTCCTGCCGACCATCGATGCACGGCTGATCGCCATCGATGCCGCGACCGGCCAGCCCTGCACCGGCTTCGGCCAGGCGGGCACGGTGGACCTGACCATCGGCATGGGCGAGGTGAAGCCCGGCTACTACCAGCAGACCTCCACGCCGCTGGTGGCGGGGCATCTCGTGCTGGTGGGCGGCCGCGTCGCCGACAACTACTCGACCGGCGAGCCGCCGGGCGTGGTTCGCGCCTATGACGCGATGAGCGGCGAGCTGATCTGGGCCTGGGACCCGGGCAACCCGTCGATCACAACCCTGCCGCCGGACGGCCAGACCTATACGCGTGGCACGCCGAACGTGTGGTCGGCCATGTCCTATGACCCGAAGCTGGGGCTGATCTACCTGCCCACCGGCAATGCCACGCCCGACTTCTTCGGCGGCGGGCGGACGGAGCTGGACGACAAGTACAGCTCCTCCATCGTCGCGGTGGATGCCGCCACCGGCCGCGTGCGCTGGTCCTTCCAGACCACGCATCACGACCTGTGGGATTTCGACGTGCCGGCCCAGCCGGCGCTCTATGACATCCCCGACGGCCAGGGCGGCAGCGTGCCGGCCCTGGCGCAGGTGACCAAGCAGGGCGAGATCTTCCTGCTGAACCGGGAGACGGGCACGCCGATCGCCGAGGTGCGGAACCTCCCGGTGCCGCAGGGCCATGTGCCGGGCGAGCGCTATTCGCCGACGCAGCCCTTCTCGGTCGGCATGCCCTCGATCGGCAACCAGACGCTGACCGAGGCCGACATGTGGGGCGCCACCCCCTTCGACCAGCTCCTCTGCCGCATCCAGTTCAAGGAGATGCGCCACGAGGGCGTCTATACCCCGCCGGGCCTCGACCCGGCCCTGCAGTTCCCCGGCTCGCTGGGCGGGATGAACTGGGGCAGCGTGTCGATCGATCCGACCACCAGCTACATGTTCGTCAACGACATGCGGCTGGGCCTCGCGAACTACATGATCCCGCGGGAGAAGATCCCGGCCGGGGCGAGCGGCATCGAGATGGGCGTCGTGCCGCAGGAGGGCACGCCCTTCGGCGCCATGCGCGTCCGCTTCCTGTCGCAGCTCGGCATCCCCTGCCAGAAGCCGCCCTTCGGCACGATGTCGGCGATCGACCTGAAGACCCGCAAGCTGGTCTGGCAGGTGCCCGTCGGCACGGTGGAGGATACCGGGCCGCTGGGCCTCCGCATGGGCCTGCCGATCCCCATCGGCATGCCGACGCTGGGCCCCTCGCTGGCCACCCAGTCCGGCCTGCTCTTCTTCGCCGGGACCCAGGATTTCTACCTGCGTGCCTATGACAGCCGCACGGGCCGGGAGATCTGGAAGAGCCGCCTGCCGGTGGGCAGCCAGGGCGGGCCGATGACCTATGTCTCGCCGAAGACGGGCAAGCAGTACGTCGTCATCACCGCCGGCGGTGCCCGCCAGTCGCCGCAGCGGGGCGACTACGTGATCGCCTACGCCCTGCCCTGAATGGGCTCCAGGGAGCGGATTCCGCTCCCTGGCAGGGGGCCAGGGCGGGTTCTCCGCCCGGCCTCGCAGGTTGCCGCATGGCCCCCGGGAGGGATCAGGCCAGTCCGCTCCGCATGCTTCCCATGGCGGCCCGGATGCGCGTCCATTCCAGGACGGCAGCCTCGGTGAAGGCCTCGGCGCAATCCACCACCTCGGGCGGCGTGCAGCCCAGCGCCTCGGCCAGATGTCCCCGGACCCCGACCATGGCCTGGGCGAGAGCCTTCGTCATCTCCCCCCGGCCCATGTCCGACAGGATTTCCTGGGCAAATCTCACGCCGCCTTCGCGGGACGCCTGCAGCGTCTCCCGGTAGAAGCGGGCTCTCTCCTTGCTGTCCTGCGCCATTCCATCCTTGTCCGAGCGGGTCTGGATCGCCCTTCTCACCGGAAAATAGCTAAACAAGGGTGGCGGGGCTGCGTTTCCGGACACAATGTGGCGGAAAGAGGATTTCTCCGGTCCGGATCAAATCCCCGGAAGGATACGCGAAGGGCCGCCGGATGTCCCCGGCGGCCCTTCGTCGTGGAGGGAGGCCCGGGCCGGCACGGTGGCACCCGCGCCATGGCGGGGGTGCCGAGCCGGCTGCCCTCACTCCGCCGGGCGGCGCATCCCATCGCGGTCCGGCAGCGGCACGGTCTCGCGCTCCTCCGTCCCGATACCCGCGATAGGGACACCATGCAGGGCCTGGCGCAGCCGCACCGGGTCCAGTTCGCCCTCCCAGCGGCTGACCGCGACACAGGCCACGCCATTGCCGACAAGGTTGGTCAGGGCGCGAACCTCGCTCATGAACTTGTCGATGCCCACCAGCACGGCGAGCGCCTGGATGGGAATGTCCGGGATGACCGACAGCGTGGCCGCCAGGGTGATGAAGCCCGCGCCGGTCACGCCCGAGGCGCCCTTGGAGGTCAGCATCGCCACCAGCAGGATGGTCAGCTCCTGCCCCCAGCTCAGATGGGTGTTGGTGGCATTGGCCAGGAACATCGTGGCCAGCGTCATGTAGATGTTGGTGCCGTCGAGGTTGAAGCTGTAGCCGAGCGGCACGGTGATGCCGACCACCTTCGGCGGGCAGCCCAGCGCCTCCATCTTGCGCATGATCTGCGGCAGCACGCTCTCGCTGCTGGAGGTGCCGAGGACGATCAGCAGTTCCTCGCGGATGTAGTTGATGAAGCGCAGGATCGAGAAGCCGCAGAGCCAGCCGACGAAGCCCAGCACGATCAGCACGAAGAGCGCCGAGGTGATGTAGAAGGTCCCCACCAGCTCGCCCAGTTGCAGCAGCGAGCGGATGCCATAGGCGCCGATGGTGAAGGCCATGGCGCCGAAGGCGCCGATCGGCGCCACCTTCACCACGATCGCGACGATGCCGAAGAAGACGCGCGCCATGCCGTCGATGGCGCCGGCGGTGGGCGTACGGATGCGTTCCGGCAGGGCGTTGATGGCGAAGCCGGTCAGCACGGCCAGCAGCAGCACCTGCAACAGGTCGCCATTGGCGAAGGCGCCGATGAAGGTGTCGGGGATGATCGCCATCAGATGCGCCGCGACGCTGTCCTTGGCCGCCTGCTGGGCATAGGCCTGGATGGCACTGGCGTTGAGCTGCGCCGGGTCGATGTCGAAACCGCTGCCGGTGCCGAAAATCTTGGCCACGAAAAGGCCGATCACCAGGGCGAAGGTCGAGATCACCTCGAAGTAGAACAGCGCCTTGATACCGACGCGGCCCACCGAGCGCGCGTCGTTCACCGAGGCGATGCCATGCACCACGGTGCAGAAGACCACCGGGGCGATCACCAGCTTGATCAGCTTCACGAAGCCGTCGCCCAGCGGCTTCATCGCCGCACCCGTCTGCGGCCAGAGGGCGCCGACCACCACGCCAAGCACGATGGCGATGAGGACCTGCACGTAGAGAAGGGACAACCAGCGCCTGAGCATGGGCGGCAAATCTCCGAGAGTCCGTCCCGGCCGGAACGAAGAACGGCCTCCGGAGAAGCGACCGGGCTGCTGACGCCCATGATATATAGAGGAGTGCCGGGCGTTTCCTGTCCGCCCGGTTACCGTGATTCCATCTGCCGGCTCAAACGGAGAGGCCGAGCAGTTCCGCGATGCGTGGCGTGGCCTTTACCCCCGTGCCGGTCAGTACCACCACCGTGCGGTCCGCCGCACCGATGCGCCCATCCCGCAGCAGCCGGCCGAAGGCGGCCGCCGCCTGTGCGCTGGTCGGCTCGGCATAGAGGCCCTGCCCCGCCAGATCGAGCGTGGCCCGGGCGATCTCGCCTTCCTCCAGCATGACGGCGCCGCCATGCGTTTCGCGCAGGGCCGCCAGGACTTCCGGCAGGCGGATCGGCGTGGCGATGGCGGTGCCCTCGGCAATAGTGGGGCGCGGCTCCGCCGGCGGCGCGCCGAGCGCGGCGCGGGCGATCGGCGCGCAATTCGCCGGCTGCGCCGCGAAGAGGCGCGGCATCCGCGCGATCTGCCCGGCGCGCAGCAGCTCCGCGAAGCCGATCCAGCAGCCCAGCACGTTGGAGCCGGCGCCGCAGGGGATCACGATATTGTCCGGCGCCTGGAAGCCGAGATCCTCCCACAGCTCATAGGCCAGGGTCTTGGTGCCGTGCAGGAAGAAGGGGTGCCAGTTGTGCGAGGCGTAGAAACTGCCGGACTCGCGCTCCCGCCCCTGGCGCAGCGCCTCGTCGGCGCAGTCCTGGCGCGTGCCGGGCACGAGCTGGATCTCGGCCCCGGCGGCGCGGGACTGCACCGTCTTGGCCGGGGAGGTCGATTCCGGCACCAGGATGCGCGCCCGCATACCGCCCGCCGCCGCATAGGTGGCGATGGCCGCGCCGCCATTGCCGGAGGAATCCTCCAGCACCGCGCCGATCCCCTGCTCCCGCAGCAGCGAGAGCATCACCGAGGCGCCGCGGTCCTTGAAGGAGGAGGTCGGCATGAACCACTCGCACTTCACCAGCGCCGTGCCACCCTGGGGTCCGGCACCGAGGCGGCGCTCCAGCATCGGCGTGCAACCTTCGCCCAGGGTGATCGGCGAGGCCGGGCGGAAGGGCAGCGCGGCGGCGTAGCGCCAGACCGAACGCTCGCCGCGCGCGATGTCGTCGCGCCCGATGCCGGGCAGGTCGGTCAGGAACAGCGGCTGTCCGTCGTCGCCGCACCAGCGCGGCAGTTCCAGCGGCCAGCGCTGGCCGGAACGGGGGTCGAGATAGGCGGGGATGCTCATGGGGCGCGGAGCCTCGCGCGCCCTCCGCCTCCAGGCAAGGCCCCTTGCCTTGTGCCGGCACGGGCGCGAGACAGGGACGGAGCCGAAGCAACAGGAAACGCGCATGACCGACGCCGAAGCCGTAGCCGCCCTCGCCCGCGACCTGGTGCGGATCGACAGCCGCTCCAGCCTCACCAACCTGCCCGTCGCCGAGCGGCTGGAGGCCGAGCTGCCCGGCTTCGAGATCGAGCGGCTGGACTACACGGATGCCGCGGGTGTGGCCAAGCGCGCCCTGGTGGCGCATCGCGGCCCGCTCTCGGGCGGCGGCCTCGCTTTGTCCGGCCATATGGACACGGTGCCGGAAACCGGCTGGACGGAAGACCCCTGGTCCGGCCGGGTGGACGATGCCGGCATCCTGCACGGGCTGGGGGCCGCCGACATGAAGGGCCCCGTGGCCGCCATCGTGGTCGCGGCGCGCGGCCTGCCGGCCGATATCCCCGTGACCCTGCTGCTGACCACCGACGAGGAGACCACCAAGCAGGGCGCCCGCATCGTGGCGCAGCGCTCGGACCTGGCCCGGCGCGCGGCGCCGCGCGGGATCGTGGTGGCGGAGCCGACCGGCCTCGTCCCCGTGCGCGGGCACCGCGCCAATGTCATGTTCACCGCGACGGCCCGGGGCATCCAGGCGCATTCCTCCGGCGCCCTGGGAGTGAACGCGAACTGGGCGCTGATCCCCTTCCTGGCGGAGATGCGGGAGGTCTTCGCCCGGCTGCGGAGCGACCCGGCGCTGCAGGACCCGGCCTATGACCCGCCCTTCTCCGACTTCAACCTGCTGCTCGACAACCATGGCACGGCGGTGAACGTCACCGTCCCGCTCGCCACCGCGCGCATCAAGTTCCGCTATTCCCGCAGCATCGATCCCACCCCGGTCGTGGCGGCGGTGCAGGCGGCGGCGGACCGGGCCGGGCTGGCGCTGGAAATCCAGGCCGATCCGGGCGCGCCGGAACTGCCCGAGGATCATCCGCTGGTGGCAATGGCGGTGCGCGAGACCGGCCAGGCGCCGCGCACAGCGGCCTATGGCACCGACGCGACGGAACTCCAGGCCCTGGCGCCCTGCCTCGTGCTGGGGCCGGGCACGATCACCGTGGCGCACAGCCCGGGGGAACACGTCCCGCTGGCGGAACTGGTCCGGGCCGTGCCGCTCTTCCGCCGCCTCGTCATGGCTGGGTGAGCGGCATGTCCGGCCGCGACCGGGCTCTCAGGGCGGGCCGCGGCGCACCAGGTCCCGGCCTCGGGGGGCAGCGGAGGCATGGGGGGACGGAAACCGGGACGGCGCCGGCGGAGGGTCCGCCGGCGCCGTCCCGGACGATCAGATGCCCTTGCTCATCGCCTGGATCGGCGGCTGCACATCGGCCGGCAGCGGGCAGACATAGGGAGTGGCCGCCGTCCGTGCCGCGAGATCGGCCTTGGCTTTCTCGATCAGCGAAGGGTCCTGGATCGCGTCCACCGCCGTGCCCGCCATGACCTTGGCCACATGCAGCAGCCCCTTGTGGGCGATGCCGGACTTGCCCTGCGCCGTGAGCTGCCAGGAATGCCCCGGCGTGCCGATGGCATAGGTGGCGCCTCGCGCCTGCACCGTCGGCACCACCCAGGAAACGTCGCCCACATCGGTGGAGCCGACGCCGCCCCGGCCCTTGGAGTGCAGCGGCACGATGAAATCGGCCAGCGGCTTGGTCCGGTCCACCGGCACGCCGGCGCGGCGGAAGGCAGCGGCGATGTCGTCGTCGTTCAGCGTCTTGCGGATCTCCTCCGCGAAGGCGCGGTCCTCCTCGTCGAACTGGGGCGGGCCGAGGCGCTGGAAGTTGTCGTACATCGCCTGTTCCAGCGGCGTATTGCCCATCAGGTTCGAAACGGCGCTGACCACCTTGGTGGCGACGGTTGTCTCGGTCATCAGGGCCGCGCCATCTGCGATCTTGCGCACGCGGGCGACCAGCGCGTTCAGCTCGTTCAGGTCGGCGGCGCGGATCAGGTAGCGCACCTTGGCCGAGCCCTGCACCACGTTCGGCGCGATGCCGCCGGCATCCAGATAGGCATAGTGGATGCGGGCATGGCTCGGCATGTGCTCGCGCATGTAGTTCACGCCGACATTCATCAGTTCCACCGCATCCAGGGCCGAGCGGCCCAGTTCCGGCGCGGCGGCGGCGTGGGAGGAGCGGCCGGTGAAGGTGAAGTCGATGCGCGTATTGGCCAGGCTGACGGCGTCGTTCACGCCGGACAGCGGCGCCGGGTGCCAGGAGATGGCGATATCCACATCCTTGAAGGCGCCGTCGCGCACCATGAAGCCCTTGGCGGCCCCGCCTTCCTCGGCCGGGCAGCCGTAGTAGCGCACGCGGCCCTTGATCCCGTTCTCCGCCAGCCAGTCCTTCACCGCAGCCGCCGCGAGCAAGGCCGCGGAGCCGAGGAGGTTGTGGCCGCAGCCATGGCCCTTGCCTTCCTGCCCCTCGACCGGGCGCGGCTCGGCCACGCCGGCCTCCTGGCTCAGGCCGGGCAGCGCGTCATACTCGCCGAGGATGGCGATCACCGGGCCGTCCTCGCCCGCCTCCCCCATCACCGCCGTCGGGATGCCCGCCACGTCGCGGGTGATGCGGAAGCCTTCCTTCTCCAACTGGGCAATGTGCTCCGCGACCGAGCGGTGCTCGCCATAGGCCAGTTCCGGCATGCCCCAGACCCGGTCGGACAGGCCGATATAGTCGTCACGCTTCTTCTCGACGTGACGCCAGATCTCTTCGCTGTTCTGCATGGGAAACGTTCCTGTCTGCTTCGTGCCCGTTTGTCGGGTCGGCCGGGCGGGACGGTGATCCGCCCGACACAGGGCTGCGGAACGACTCCCCGTCCGGGGCGGGGCGGAACTATGCGCCGATCATGGGCGGGGCGGAACCCGTCTCCCCGGGTTCCGTTCAGCCGAAGAGGCCAACCACCCAATAGGCCAGCGCCGCGATGATAGCCGAGGCAGGCATCGTGACGACCCAGGCCACCACGATATTGCTGGCGACACCCCAGCGCACCGCCGAAACGCGCCGCGCCGCGCCCACGCCGACGATGGCGCCGGTGATCGTATGGGTGGTGGAGACGGGCACGCCGAGCGCCGTGGCCATGAAAAGGGTGATGGCGCCGCCGGTCTCCGCGCAGAAGCCCTGCACCGGGGTCAGCCGGGTGATGCGCGAGCCCATGGTGTGGACGATGCGCCAGCCGCCGGTCAGCGTGCCCAGCGCGATGGCGGCGTGGCAGGACAGCACGACCCAGAGCGGCACATGGAACTCGCCGCCCAGCATGCCCTGGGAATAGAGCAGCACGGCGATGATCCCCATGGTCTTCTGCGCGTCGTTGCCGCCATGGCCAAGCGCATAGGCGGCAGCGGAGAAGAACTGCATGACGCGGAAGGAACGGTCCACCGTGAAGGGCGTGGAGCGCGCGAAGATCCAGGACACCACGAAGACCAGCAGCAGCGCCAGGACCAGCCCCAGCAGCGGCGAGAGCACAATGGCCGCGACCGTCTTGCCCAGGCCGGACCAGACGATCGCGCCGATCCCCGCCTTCATCGTGCCGGCGCCGAGGATGCCGCCCACCAGCGCGTGGGAGGAGGAGGACGGGATGCCGCGCCACCAGGTGATGATGTTCCAGGCGATGGCCCCGGACAATGCGCCGAAGATCACCCGCGCATCGACGATGCCCGCATCCACGATGCCGGTGCCGACCGTCTCCGCCACATGCAGGCCGAAGAAGAGGAAGGCGATGAAGTTGAAGAAGGCGGCCCAGGCCACGGCGTAATGCGGCCGCAGCACGCGTGTCGCCACGATGGTGGCGATGGCGTTGGCGGCGTCGTGCAGCCCGTTCAGGAAGTCGAAGAACAGCGCGACGGCGATCAGGCCGACGAGCAGCGGCAGGGCGAGAGTCTCGACCGGCATGGGCGGGGCTTCCGGCTCAGACGTGCTCGATGACGATGCTCTCGACCTGGTTCGCGGCATCGTCGAAGAGATCGACCACCCGTTCGAGCTGGTCGAAGACCTCGCGCACCGCGATGAAGCGCATCGCCCCGTCGGGCGCCTTTTCCTCCGAGATGCGACGGAACAGCTCTGTCACGCCATCATCGTGGATGTCGTCCGCCTCGCCTTCCGCCACCCGGATGGATTCGCAGAGCGCGTTGATGCGCGCGGCGTTGTTGGTGATGTTCGACAGCAGCGGCACGGTGTCGCGCAGGATCTCGGCGCAGCGCAGGATGGTGTCGCCCATCCGTTGCATGTCCGGCCCGAATTCAGCCATGCCGAAGAAGCGGATCGTCTTGGCCGTCTTCTTCATCTGGTCCAGCGTATCGTCCATGGCGCTGATCAGGGCCTGGATGTCACCGCGGTCGAAGGGGGTGACGAAAGTGCGCCGCACCGCCTGCACGACCTCCCGCGTCACGGCGTCGGCCCGGTCCTCGGCGGCCAGGACGGCCGCGAAATGCGTGGCCGCCGCCTCCCCGCCCTGAAGCATGGCCCGCAACTCCACGGCGCCGGCCACGATCGTGGCGGAATGCTGCTGGAACAGGTCGAAGAATCGTTCCTCACGCGGAAGCATGCGGCGAAACCAGCCGAGCATCGAGCAAACCTCTGAAGAGCCGCCGCTTGCGGCCAAGGACGCGAAGCGAGGCAGGGTGCCTGGCCGCGGAGGGGGTCTTGTAACGGTCACATGGCATCCTGGCCACACTGGCTGGCCTGGATGGCCGCCCGCAAAGCTCTTTCCAGCGCCATGGCAGAGCGGTCACGCCCGGGCCGGGCAAGCGGTCCAGGCATGCATTGCATTCTTTCAACACACTACCCATTTTCGAGATTCGATCTGGCGATCGGGGGAACGACACCAGGAATGCGTGTGAAGGACACCGCCGCGTGAAATGCCGCACAAACTGAAGAAGAGACTGGGCCGTCAGTACGCGGCCCTGCCCATTGCCCAACAGGCGGGGGAGACTGTGGTGATGCTGGTCACCAGCCGCGACACGCATCGCTGGATCCTGCCAAAAGGCTGGGCGGAGAAGAACATGGCCCCACACGAACTCGCCGCCAAGGAAGCCTATGAGGAGGCCGGCCTGGTCGGCGAGGTGCTGACCGAGGCGGTGGGCTCCTACAGCTACAACAAGCGTCTGCGCAGTGGCCGCGAGGTGCCCTGCCGGGTGCAGGTCTTCCCCATGCGGGTCGAACGGCAGCTGGAGGACTGGCCGGAGCGGCAGCAGCGGGAAACCCGCTGGTTCACCCTGGACAGGGCCGCACGGATGGTGGGCGAGGATGGGCTGAGCGCCCTCCTGCTGGGCCTGATGCGCCCCCAGGGCAGCATGGCCTGACCTCGGGCGCCCACGAAGAGCCCGGGCAGAAGGTTACAGCGCCCCCAGGCCCGCCAGCCCCGCCAGGGCGCCTCCAAACAGCAACCAGAGCGGGTGCACCTTCCAGCGCAGCGGGATGATGGTGCAGGCCAGGGCGATCAGCGCCAGTCCGGCCCCTTGCACCGAAGCCTCCGTGATCACGATGCCGCTGGCCACCACCAGTCCGGAGGTCATCGGCAGCAGCCCCTCCTGCACCCAGCGGCGCCAGGGCCGGTCCCGGCTGCGGTCCCAGAGGCGCACCGCGAGGATGGTCAGGGCCGAGGACGGGATGAACTTGGCGGCGCTTGCCACCGCCAGTCCGGGCCAGCCGGCCACCGTCCAGCCGACCAGCGGCACCACCATCAGGTTCGGCCCCGGCGCCGCCTGCGCCAGCGCGAAAAGGGCACTGAACTCCTCGGCCGACATCCAGTGATGCACCTGGACCACGCGCCGCTGCATCTCCGGCAGGATGCTGTTGCCGCCGCCGAAGGCCAGCAATGACAGCTCCCCGAAGATCAGTGCGATCGAGACCAGCACCGGCATCACGGGGCGCTCCGGGAGGTCAGGCGCGTGGACAGGATGGCCAGCGGTGTCAGCACGATCATGGTAGGCAGCAGGGGCAGGCGGAAGACGGCGATGGCCAGGACGCAGATCAGCGCCACCAGGGCCGGCCAGGGACGGCGCAGCAGCGGCCGGGCGATGCGGATGCCCATGGCCAGCAGCAGCCCCGCGGCCGCTGCGGCCAGGCCGGCGAAGAAGTGCCGGACATAGGGATCGTCGTGGTAGCGGTCGTAGATCACGCCCAGCGCGATCACCACCAGCGTGGGCACCGCCAGGAGGCCGGAGATCGCCACGAGGGCGCCGGTCACGCCGCCGAAACGGTAGCCCACCGCCACCGACATGTTCACGACATTGCCGCCGGGCAGGAACTGGCAGAGGCCAAGCAGCTCGGTGAACTCCGCGTCGCTCATCCAGCGGCGCTTCTGCACGATCATGTGCCGGGCCAGAGGCAGGGCACCGCCGAAGGCTGTCATGCCCAGGCCAAGGAAACCCAGGAAGAGCTCCGCCCGCCCCGGGGCATGCCGCTCCTCCACCTCTCCATCCTGCACCAGAGCCGCCTCCATCCGCATCGCCGCCTCCATCGCGCCGGGCTTCCGGCGCACCGCCTCCGGGCCTTGGCCGGAGGCGATGGGCTACGCCTCATCCCTCATCCTGTCTAATAGATGGAACGATCCCAAGGCATATCTTCAGGATATGGCACAGTGATAGAGACGCGCCTGTTGCGGTACTTCGTGGCCGTCGCCGAATTCGGCCACCTCACCCGGGCGGCGGAACGCCTCGGCATCCGGCAGCCGCCGCTGAGCCAGCAGATCCGGCTGCTGGAACGCCAGCTCGGCGTGACGCTCTTCCTGCGGCAGCCGCGCGGCATGGCCCTGACCGAGAGCGGCGCGGCCTTCCTCGCCGAGGCGCGTGGCATCCTGCAGCGGATGGACGAGGCGGTGGCGCATGTGCGGGGCATCGCCGCCGGGGAAAGGGGGAGGATCGCCATCGGCTTCACCGGCTCGGCCGCCTTCCATCCCTTCGTCCCCAGTGTCCTGCGCCGCTTCCGGCAGTCCTCGCCGGGCGTGACCCTGGTGTTGGAGGAAAGCAGTTCCTCGGAGTTGATCCAGGCGCTGGAGACGGAGCGGCTCGATGCTGCCTTCATCCGCGCCCCGAACCTCTCCCTGCCCGGCCTGGTGGCGGAGGCCGTGCTGGAGGAACGGATGCTGGCCGCCCTGCCCGTCGCCCATCCGCTGGCGCCCCATGGACGCGGCGGCCGGCAGCCCCTGCCCCTCGCTGCCCTGCGGCACGAGACCTTCATCCTCTATCGCCGCCACAGCGGAGCAGGACTCTATGACAACATCCTGTCCGCCTGCCGCGCGGCCGGCTTCAGCCCCTCCATCGGCCAGGAGGCGCCGCGCATGCTCTCCACGCTGAGCCTCGTCGCGGCGGGACTCGGTATCTCCGTCGTGCCCGTCTCCATGCGCCGGCTGAACCTGGAAGGCGTGGCCTACCGGGCGCTGGAGCCGATGCCGGAATTGGTGGCGCCGATCCACCTCGCCTATCGCGCCGCGCCCTTGCCAGAGACCTTGCGCCGCTTCCTGGCGGAGATCCGGTGCGCGGGGCCGGACGCCAACCCGCCCGGGGGCACGGCGAAGCGGGCCGGGTGAACGAGCCGATGACACCCCTTGGTGTTACATCCCCCTCGGCAGCACCAGAAATGCTGGCGGCCCGCTCATCGGCCGCAACCCTACCGTTGCCGTCCCGCTACATTCGCGGCGATTCGTCGAGCTGCCCGTGAACAGGTCTGGAAGGCTACCCCAATGCACGACATAGTGATGCCATCACGAAAAAAGCGGGGTCCGGCATGGCGCTCGATAAAACGCCTCGCCCAGTCATGATGCGGCACAGTCGCCGTCTGTCCGATAAGCTTCTCCTGGCCTTCCATCAGGCCTGCGATCAGGGCGATGTCGAGATTGCATGGGAGTTGCTCCGGATCACGGAGAAGGCCCTGCTGAAATCCGGCCAGTACTCCGGTCCGGAACGGCGGAAGGGCGTGGAAAGCCTCGTGGCGGCCCATGAGCGCCTCTTCGAGATCCGCCTCGGCCTCGACCGTGAGAATCCCAAGGCACTGGTCCTGGCCCAGGCCGATCTGGACTGACAGCGGCACCTCGCCGGAATCCATAGGGCAGCGAACGGACCCTTGCTTCCCATGGAATCGGAGAGTGCCATGGTCACGGACCACGAATGGAAGGCTCTGGCGAACCAGGGCATGACATGATCCAGCTCCGCGAGGCGGAGGCTTGAGTCCAGGGCGTCGCTACGGAGTCGAGATCCGGGGCGCGCTGCCGGCCGACGCCGCCGATCTGGCTCTCCTTCTGCAGGAGGCCGGGCCGGCGATTCCGCCCTCACAGATGTCGGAACGACTGGAACGCCTTCTGCACGACCCCGCCAGCGCCGTTCTGGTCGCCGCCGATTATGGTCCCCTGGCCGGCGTCATCACCCTGCACTGGTATGCCACCCTGCGGGCCAGCAGACTCGTCGCGCAGATCTCCACCCTTTGCGTCGCGGAGGCGGATCGGCGGCGCGGCATCGGCCGCCTTCTGCTCAAGGCTGGTGCCCAGGCGGCGAGACAGGCCGGCTGCGACCGGCTGGAAGCCACGCCGCCGGTCCATGCCATGGCTGGCCTGGCCTTCCTGCGCGACAACGGCTTCGCTGAGGACGGCCCGGCCCTGTCGCGCGGCCTGCGCAAACGGCAGGATCAGGGTGGATCGCCGTAGGACCGCCTCGTCCGGCATCACTCGTCAGGCGTCATGCCAGGAGAGTCGCCCGAAGCGTCCCTCCCCTGGCGAGACCCGGTCCGGGCGCCCGAATCAGCGGCGCTGGCTACGGCCACGCGGCGTCGTGGCCGCCTTGGTCGTGGAGGTGTCCGTGGTGTCGGTGCTGGCAGCAGGGGTATCGCCCACCGCCGGAAGGCCACGCGACTGGTCATAGGCGGCCTGCGCGCACTTCTCGATGGCGTAGAGCGTCTGCCACTTTTCCTTGCAGGCTGGCCGGTATGCCTCCAACGGGTCCACCACCTCCGGCGCCTTCGGCGTGGTGGAGCATCCGGCCAGGGCGACCAGAAGAACCAGAGCGATCTTCTTCATTGCTGTCTCGTGGTGAAACTCTGAGGCGTCTCATAGGCTGCTCGAAGGTCGCACGGCAACCGCCTCAATTCACTTGCAAGAGCCCGGATGCGGATTCCCCGCGCCTGTCTCATGGCCGCCACGGCAAGGTGCCATCCGGCAACCGCCGAGCGAAGAGGCTGGCCAGGGCCATCAACCCGGCCACCAGAAGCAGCGCCACCAGCGACACCGCCGCCGCCTGCGGCCCATCGCCCCCATCCTGGAGGTTGAAGACCAGCACGCCCAGGGTCTGCGTGCCCGGGCCGTGCAGCAGGGTGGAGATCGTCACTTCGTTCACCGCCTGGAGTGCCACCAGGATGCCCCCCGCGGCCAGCCCCGGCGTCAGGGGCGGCAGGTGGACGGAGCGCAGGCGGGACCAGAGCCCCGCCCCCATGCCGCGCGCCGCGAAATCCAGCAGCGGGTCGAGCCGCGCGGCGGCCGCGGCGGCGGGACGCAGGGCCATGGCCTGGAACCGCGCCAGATAGGCGAAAAGGATCAGTGCCAGCGTGCCATAGGCCCAGCCGCCGAAGGGGGTGGACAGGACCAGCAGCAGCGCCGCGACACCGGTGCAGGCCCCCGGCAGGGCATAGGAGAGATCGGCCCCGATCGCCCCGACACGGACCGCCCGGCCACGCAGCGAGATCGCCACCGGCAGCGCGGCCAGGGCCAGGATCAGCGCCGCCAGGGCGGAAAGCAGCAGGGAATTGCCCAGCGCCGCCATGGTCTGTGACCCCGGCGCGAAGGCCGCGGCCCAGTGTCGCAGCGTGGCCGTGCCGGCGGAGATCGGCACGCCGAAGGCCGGTACCAGCGAAGCCGCGAGCAGCGACAGCAACGGTACCAGCAGGACCAGGACGAGGCCCAGCCAGAGCAGGGCCACACTCAGGCGCGCCCCATGCCCGGCCGGCAGGGGCTCGAAAGGCTTGCCGGATGGCAGGGACGAGGCCCGGATCGCCATCCGCTGCGCCAGCAGGCCCGGCGCGGCCAGCGCGGCGAGCAGCAGCGACAGCGCCGCCGACTGCCCCAGCGCGCCGGTGCCGGCGCCGGACAGCCGCTGCCAGATCAGGATCGGCAGGGTGATCCAGCGCGCTGGGATGCCCAGTAGGGCGGCCACGCCGAAATTGCCCAGCGCCGCGATCCAGGCGAGCCCCGCCCCGGCCAGCAGGCCGGGCAGGAGCAGCGGCCAGACGACGTGGCGCAGCGCCTCCGCCCGGCTGGCGCCGAGGCCGCGCGCGGCGGCCAGGTTCTCCCCCGGCACGCGCCGCAGCACCGCCGCCATGGCCAGCAGCACCAGCGGCGCCCCTTGCAGGCCGAGCAGCGCGATCATGCCGCCAGGGCCATAGAGCGGGTTCGGCGTGCCCAGCGGCGGGGCGATGCCCAGGGCGAGAAGCAGTGGCGAGGACGGTCCCGCCGCCTGCGAGAAGGCCAAAGCGAGGACCTGCGGCGGCACCAGGGCCGGCAGGATGCAGAGGAAGAGCAGGACCCGCCGCCCGGGCGGGGCGCGCAGCAGGAGCAGCGAGACCAGCGCCATGCCGAGCAGGCATGCCAGCAGGCAGGCGCCGGCGGCCACCATCAGCGTGCGCCATGTGGCACGCCAGACGGCCGCATCGGCAGGCAGCAGGGCGAGGGCTGGGCCGGTCGCCTCGCTCAGGAGCCGCAGCAGCGGCGCCGCGCCAACCAGGACCAGCCAGGCCAGCGCGAGGAGCGCCAGCCAGCGGGAAGGCAGCAGGGTTGGGTTCAAGCGTCTATTCGATCAGATCGTTGAAGCGGCGCAGGTCCGCCTCGTTCTCCTTCGCCGCGCGTGCCGCGTCCAGGGGCAGGATCTTGATGGAGTGCGGATCGGGGAAGCCCGCTGGCGGCGTGACCTCCGGATCGGCAGGCAGGAAGCCCTGCTTGGCCGCCAGTTCCTGGCCCTCGCGCGACAGCAGGAAGGACACGAAGGCCACGGCCGCCGGTGCGTTCCTGGTGGTGGACAGGATCGCGGCGGGCTCGGTGACGGCGCTCACCCCGTCCTCCGGGAAGACGAAGCGGACGGGGGCGCCGCGCGCGGATTCGCGCAGGGCGAGGTAGTCCACGGCGATGCCATAGGCACGCTCGCCGCTGGCCACCGCCTGCAGCACCTGCCCGTTGCCGCCGCGCGGCTGCAGACCCTGCTTCGCCAGCTTTCCGAGATAGTCCCAGCCCAGGCCCGGCGCCTGCACCATGGCGGCGATATGCAGCGCCGCCGCGCCCGAGACGCTGGGCGACGGCATGGCGATCAGGTTGCGCGCCTCTGGCCGCAGCAGGTCGGCCCAGATCTTCGGCGCGAAGGGCGCGCGGGTGTTGTAGACGATGCCGGTGGTGATCAGCTTGGTCGCGAAATAGCGGCGCTTCGGGTCCAGCAGGGCGGCCGGCACGCTCCCGGTCCGCACCTCGGGGCTCTCGCGCAGCCGCCCCTCGGCGGCCAGGGATTCGAAGGTCAGCGCGTCGGCCAGCAACAGCACGTCGGCGCGCGGGCTCCCGGCGGCGATCTCGGCGCGCAGCCGGGGCAGGATCTGGTTGGTGCCGCCACGCAGCCATTCCACCGTCACACCGGGATAGCGCTGGCGGAAGGCCTCCACCGTCGCCGCCGCGTCGGGCTCCAACTGGCTGGTATAGAGGGTCAGGCTGCCCGAGATGGGCTGGGTCTGGGGCTGGGGCTGCGTCTGGGCCAGGGCCGCGCCGCCCGCCATGACAAGGCCGGTCGCCGCGAGGCCGGTGGCCATGAGGCCGGCGGTGGCCAGGCGGGTGCCCAGGAGCAGGAATTGGCGGCGCATGATCGTCTCGCGAAGGAAGGGACCGGGGCGGTTGATGGATTGCCCGCCGATCGCTGAAAAGCCCCCTCGCATGAAGACTTCGTGACACCGCATCGCAGCAAGACAGGTCTGAAGGGAAAACCCCGCCGCGGCCGGGCCGGGCGGGGTTTCCATGTCGTGGTCCAGGCCCGCAGGGGCGGCCCTGGAGGAAAGGCTCAGCCGCGCTCGGTGAGCGGCGTGAAGTCGCGCTTGACGGAACCCGTATAGACCTGGCGCGGGCGGCCGATGCGCTGCGTCGGGTCCTCGATCATCTCCTTCCACTGGCTCACCCAGCCGACGGTGCGCGCCACCGCGAAGAGCACGGTGAACATGCTGGTCGGGATGCCCATCGCCTTGAGGATGATGCCCGAGTAGAAATCGACATTCGGGTAGAGCTTGCGCTGGATGAAATAGTCGTCGTGCAGCGCGATCCGCTCCAGCTCCACGGCGAGGTCGAGCAGCGGCTCGTCCTTGATGCCGAGCTCGTTCAGGACTTCATGGCAGGTGGCCTGCATGATCTTCGCGCGGGGGTCGAAGTTCTTGTAGACGCGGTGCCCGAAGCCCATCAGCTTCACGCCGGAGTTCTTGTCCTTCACCTTCTCGATGAAGGCGGGGATGTTCTCGACGCTGCCGATCTCGCCCAGCATCTTCAGCACCGCCTCATTGGCGCCGCCATGCGCGGGGCCCCAGAGCGCCGCGATGCCGGCGGCGATACAGGCGAAGGGGTTGGCGCCCGTCGAACCCGCCAGACGCACCGTGGAGGTGGAGGCGTTCTGCTCGTGGTCGGCATGCAGGACCAGGATGCGGTCCATGGCGCGCGACAGGACCGGGTTGACCTTGTACTCCTCCGCCGGCACGGCGTTGAGCATGTAGAGGAAGTTCTCCGCATAGCTCAGGTCGTTGCGCGGGTACACGAAGGGCTGGCCGATCGAGTACTTGTAGGCCCAGGCGGCGATGGTCGGCAGCTTGGCGATCAGGCGGAAGGCGCTGATCTCGCGCTGCTTCTCGTCGTTGATGTCCAGGCTGTCGTGGTAGAAGGCGGACATGGCGCCCACCACGCCGCAGATGATCGCCATCGGGTGGGCGTCGCGGCGGAAGCCGTCGTAGAAGCGGCGGAGCTGCTCGTGCAGCATGGTGTGCATCGTCACACCGTGCTTGAACTCCTTGAGCTGCTTCTCGTTCGGCAGCTCTCCGTGGAGCAGGAGGTAGCAGACCTCCACGAAATCCGACTTCTCGGCCAGCTGCTCGATGGGATAGCCGCGATAGAGCAGCACCCCCTCATCGCCATCGATGTAGGTGATCTTGCTCTCGCAGGCCGCGGTCATGCCGAAGCCGGGGTCGAAGGTGAAGACCCCGAGATCGGCATAGATCTTCCGGATGTCCGCGACGGAGGGGCCGATGGAGCCAGGAACCAGGGGAGCGGAACTACTCTTGTTCGTCCCGTCCAGCGTGATCGTGACCGACCCGTGACCGCTGTTGCTCATGCTTGGCTCCTCATTGCCTCCCGTACCGTCAGGGTCCGGGATCATGTTATGCTGCGGCGCAAATATGCGCCGACAATCCGTCTTGTCCACCGCTCCGGCCCACCGCCAGGGCCGGCACCGGCCAGCGGTGGACCCTACCGGCGGTCCCTCCATTCCTCGGGCGGTACGACTCCATCGGCCCAGAGGCCCCGCCCCGCCTGACGCGCCCGGGCCTCGGCCTCGGAGAAATTCTCCGAACTCGCGAGGGCCCATCCCGAAGACACCAGCATGGCGTTCAAAACCTTGCCGTTTGCTTCACAGACGGCCAGCGGACGGCGAAACACATCCTGCCCGTGCAACTCGCAGACAAGGGCATGGTTCGCCACCAGATGGGCAAGCCGGTCCGCCGCAGCCACGCCGCAATCGAAACCCTGGCCCGCCGTATCGGCACAGGTTTCCCCACGCGATGGCGCCTGGAGCCCCTCCAGCCGCACCACCTGCCCCTGCAGCCGCAGGGTTTCCCCATCCACCACATGGATGTCCGTGGGCTCGGCCTGGAGCGGCCCTTCCGGCAGCGGCGAGGCGGCCGGGGCCGCGGCCCGCGGGGTGAGGCCCGGTACGGCGGCCAGGATCGGGCGGACCTGCCCGGCGAGGCCAGGCCCGTCGAAGGCGTACAGGAAGGCGCCACCGGCGGCGAGCAACAGGACGCCCAGGCCGAGCAGCAGCGGGGCGCGGCGGCGCTGCGGCCTGCGATGGGAATGGAAGATCTTTTTCGGGCGTGCCACGGCGCGGAGCCCTACCAAAGCCATAAGGGACCGGGAAGCGGGAAAACGCCCCTCCCCGGCCGGTCGGAACATGGGCTCAGAACAGCCCGTCGAAGATGCCGCGCTCCTTGCGCTGGATGATCGGCGTTTCGCCATCCCCCGGCGGCCGGCCCAGGGCGAAGTTCTCGCGCAGGCGCTGGCTTTCCTTCTGCGGGTCCACCACCACGCCCGGCGGCGGCGGGTCGCGCCAGAACATCAGCCGGTCCACCACGGTCTGGCTCGGCTGGTTCAGCCGCAGGCTCTCCTCGTCCACCCGGCGGCGGATGGCGGGATCGACCGTCCCGCCGGCGCTGGCGACGAGCGCGCTCTCGCCCGAGGACTGGCGGCTCGACTGGGTGGATTCGAGGACGGCGCCGGGCACCAGCGCGCTTTCCCCCTGCTCGCGGGCCGACAGCTCCTGCGGCCGTGGCGCGCCGGGGCGCGGCACGGGCAGGTTGTTCATGTCCGGCGGCAGCGAGAGCGGCGCGCGGGTCACCACCTGGAACTCGTCCGGGGCGTCCCGGGTGAAGCCCAGGGTACGGGCCGTGTCACCGCCGCATCCGGCGAGCAGGCCGAGGGAAAGGGCGGCCGGCAGGGCCAGGGCCACGGTCCGGCGTTGGGGCATCCTCATACGGGCTCCTTAGCCACGCCGTCGCGTCCGGTCGAGGGGGGACGGAACACTGCATCCGCCACCAGGGCGATCACGCCCAGCACGATGGCCGCGTCGGCGATATTGAAGACGTACCAGTGCCACCCCCAGAAGGAGGCGTCGACGAAGTCGAAGACCGCGCCGAAGCGCAGCCGGTCGATCACATTGCCCACGGCGCCGCCGATCACCGCGCCCAGCGCCACCGCCACCGGCCTGGTCTCGGCCCGGGCCATCCAGCGCAGCAGGATCACCGTGATCACCAGCGCCAGCCCGGCCAGCAACCAGCCATGCCAGGGCGCGTCCCCAGCCATGAGGCCGAAGGTGACGCCCCGGTTCCAGACCATGGACAGGCCCAGGCTGAAGGGCCCCGCCGAGAGGAGCGGGACATGCCCCAGTTCGGGAAGGCGCAGGACCTCTCCCATCCACCACTTGCTCGCCTGGTCGGCCGCCAGGACCAGCACGGCGGCCAGCAGGCCCAGGGGCACCATACGGGAGGGATTCGCGGAACTGGCCATCAGGCGACGGCGGCCTCGCAGCGCAGGCACAGGTCGGCATGGCGGCGGCCCGGCTGCCCCACTTCCGGCAGCACCCGCCAGCAGCGGGCGCATTTCGCGCCTTCGGCCGGGCGGAATTCCGCGGCGGGCGTCTCCGCCCCCGGCGCCAGCGCGAAGCCGGAGGTGATGCAGGTCTCGGCCCAGAGCTCCGGCGCGAGCAGCCCGGAATCGGCCTCGGGCAGGGCCAGGACCGGCGCGGCCTGGAGGCTGGAGCCGATGGTGCCGGCGGCGCGGGCCTTCTCCAGCTCCGCCGTCACCACGCCGCGCAGTTCGCGCACCCGGGCCCATTTCGTGGCCAGGGCCTCGTCCCGCCATGCCGCCGGAACCTCGGGGAAGAGCTGGAGGTGGACGGAGTCGCTCTCCGAGGGGAAGCGGGCCAGCCAGGCTTCCTCCGCCGTGAAGGGCAGGACCGGAGCCAGCCAGGTGGCGAGGCAGCGGTGCAGCACATCCAGCACGGTGCGGGCGGCGCGCCGGCGCGGGCTGTCCGCCGCGTCGCAGTAGAGGCTGTCCTTGCGGATGTCGAAATAGAAAGCCGAGAGGTCGGCGGCGCAGAAGGCATGGATCTCCGGCACCACGCCGGACCAGTCATAGCTCTCGACCGCCTTGCGGATGCGGGCATCGAGCTGGGTCAGCCGGTGCAGCACCCAGCGTTCCAGCTCCGGCAGCTCGGCATGGGGCACGCGCTCGGCCTCGGAGAAGCCGTCGAGATTGCCCAGCAGCCAGCGCAGCGTGTTGCGCAACCGGCGGTAGAGTTCCGCCGTCTGCTCCAGGATGCGCGGGCCGATGCGCTGGTCCTCGGTGGTGTCCGCGTTCATCACCCAGAGGCGCAGGATGTCGGCGCCGTATTTCCTGGTGACTTCCTGTGGGGCGGTGACGTTGCCCAGCGACTTGGACATCTTCCGCCCGGACTCGTCGAGCGTGAAGCCATGCGTCAGCAGCGCCTTGTAGGGCGCCACGCCGCGGGTGCCGATGCTTTCCAGCAGGGAGGAATGGAACCAGCCGCGATGCTGGTCCGACCCCTCCAGATAAAGGTCCGCCGGGAAGGGCAGGCCGCGCTCCGGCGTCAGGGTGAAGGCATGGGTCGAGCCGGACTCGAACCACACATCCACGATATCCATGACCTGCTCGTAGTCGTCCGGGTTCCGGCCGTTGCCCAGGAAACGGGCCGCGGCACCCGGCTTGTACCAGGCATCCGCCCCCTCCTCGCGGAAGGCGCAGGTCACGCGCTCCAGCACCGCCGGGTCGCGCAGCGGCTCACCCGTGCGCTTCTCCACGAAGACGGGGATGGGCACGCCCCAGGCGCGCTGGCGGCTGATGCACCAGTCCGGCCGGGCCGCGACCATGGAGGTGATGCGGTTGCGCCCGACCTCCGGCACGAAATGGGTGACGGCCAGCGCGTCCAGCGCCTTGGCGCGGATCTGGTTGCCGTCATCCATGGCGATGAACCATTGCGGCGTGGCGCGGAAGATCACCGGCTTCTTGGAGCGCCAGGAATGCGGGTAGGAATGCCGCAGCGAGCCCTTGGCGGCCAGCGTGCCCATGCTCTCCATGGCGGCCCAGACGGGCTCGTGCGCCTTGAAGACATGGATGCCGGTGAAGCCCGGCGACTGCACCGAATAGGTGCCGTCGTCGTTCACCGTCTCCGGCACCGGCAGGCCGAACTGGCGGCCGAGGTTGAAGTCGTCCTCGCCGTGGCCCGGGGCGATATGGACGAAGCCGGTGCCCGCATCGGCGGTGACGAAGTCGCCCGGCAGCAGCGGCACGTCGAAGTCGTAGCCGCCCGTCCCTCCCTGGGCCGCCGGCGCCCAGCCGCGCAGCGGATGCGCCAGCACGGTGCCCGCCAGCTCCGCGCCCTTGAAGACGCGGCGGATGGAATGGGCGCCGAGGCCGGCCTCCTTCGCGAAGGCTTCCAGCAGCGGCAGGGCGATCAGCAGGTTCTCGCCGACCTTCAGCAGCGATCCCTCGGCCACGCCCTCCACATGCAGCAGGGCGTAGTCGATCTCCTCCCCATAGGCGACGGCGCGGTTGCCCGGCATGGTCCAGGGCGTGGTGGTCCAGATCACCACGCTGGCCCCCACCGCCGCCTCGACCGGGGAGCGCAGCACGCGGAAGCGGGCATGCAGCGTCGGGCTGGTATGGTCGTGGTACTCGACCTCGGCATCGGCCAGGGCGGTCCTCTCGACCGGGCTCCACATCACCGGGCGCAGGCCACGGTAGAGCGAGCCGTTCAGCAGGAACTTGCCGATCTCGCCCGCGATCACCGCCTCGGAGGGAAAGTTCATCGTGGCGTAGGGGTGCTCCCAGTCGCCGAGCACGCCCAGGCGCTGGAACTCCTCCCGCTGCACGTTCAGCCAGTGGCCGGCATAGGCGCGGCACTCGGCCCGGAAGTCGAGGATGGGCACGGCATCCTTGTCGAGGCCCTTCTTGCGGTACTCCTCCTCGACCTTCCACTCGATCGGCAGGCCGTGGCAGTCCCAGCCGGGGACATAGTTCGCGTCGCGGCCCGACATCTGGGCGGCGCGGTTGATCACGTCCTTGAGGATCTTGTTCAGGGCGTGCCCGATATGCAGCGGCCCGTTCGCATAGGGCGGGCCGTCATGCAGCACGAATTTCGGCATCCCGGCGGATTGCGCGCGCAGCCGGTCGCGCAGCCCCTGCGCCTTCCAGCGCTCCAGCCAGCCGGGTTCGCGCTTCGGCAGGTCGCCCTTCATCGGGAAGGGGGTGCGCGGCAGGAAGACGGTGTCGCGCCAATCCCGCCCTGGAGCGGTGTCGGGGGCGGTCTCGGGGGTGGGGGCGTCGTTCATCGAGGCAGTTCCGGGCGGTCGGCCATGGCAATGGCGGGGGAAGGCGCGAAGGACAAGGGAAACCCGGCCCTCAGCCGAGGGCCGGGCGGATAATTCGCGCTGTGTGCCGCCTGGACATGGGCGCCTTATGGGGAGGCCGGTCCGTTCCGGTCAAGTCGCGCGCCGCGGCCACGATCCTACCCCGGGAGAGGCACGAAGGCGGCAATGCGGGACCACCTGGCGGAAAGCCCCGGAAGGGAGATCCGGCCGGGAAACCTGGCCGGGGGAACCCGATGAGGCGGAGGGTAGGGAAAGCGATGGGCCGGGCGGAAAGCCTTTGCCGCCGGGTCAGGCCCTTCCCGGTGCGCCGGGCGCAGGCCAGGGGAAGGCCAGGGGAAGGAAAGAGAAGGGCCGGAAAGGCCCGGAACGCGATCGCGGGGAAATTTCCGGACGGCCCGTCGCCGGACAGCCGCTGGCGGCACGGTATGGGACCGGCCCCTTGAGGACCGGTCCTACCGGGCTTTTTACTGGGCCGTGCGGGCCGCGCTGTCCAGCAGGCTGGCAGGCAGGCGGTCCATGCGCTGGCGGGCCACGATGTTGCCGACAAGGGAAACGCCCAGGGCGGCGATGCTAAGCACGAGAGCGAACATGGCAGGTAGCTCCTTCGGTCCAGGCCGGCGGAGAAGGCGCTGCGCCATCGTCCATCCGGCAAGACACCATGGGGGCGCCGGCGAAAAGGCCGGAGCCCGTTTCGGTCAGTCGGCCATCCGCAGGCGCGACGGCAGGCCATTCGGGTAAAGCGTGCTCATCACGACCTGAGCGGCGACATTGCCGCCGGCGAGAGCCGCGAGAACAGCAACGAACACGACTTCAAGCATTAGGATGACCTCTTGGCTGGGCCGGTCTGGTCCGGCCCTCGATCTGGTCATCAAGATGCTTCGCTGCATCGCGTCATTCAAGCATAAACGGCGCTATACGCCCCGCCCTTCTTGAATACCTGAAATGGCCCCAAGTCAAAATCCGCCGTGTCTTATGTAAGTTCCGAGGCGTTTGTCTTATGAATGACTTTCCTATCTATATCATTGGTTATATAGAACACAGATCCGCCAATCCGGCCTTGGCCAGGGGGGCGGCCAAGGCCGGAAGCCCGGCCACGACAAGAAATTGCCGCCCATGGGGCGCCGTTGCCGGCCGTCCCGTGGCGGGAGCGGCGCCCAGGCTCCCGGGATGGGAGCCTATGGGGCAGGTTTCTCCTGGCCCAGCACATGCCGGGCATCCTCGGCATCCTGGGCGATGGCGGCCTTCAGTTCCTCCAGTCCGGAGAAGGTCGCATCCGCGCGCAGGAAGCTGACCAGCTTCACCCGGATCTCCTGGCCGTAAAGGTCGCCGGAGAAGTCGAAGAGATGCACCTCCAGCCGGGTCTGCGGGTCCCCGCCCAGGGTGGGGCGGCGCCCGATATTGGCGACACCCTTCGCCTCGCTCCCGTCCGGCAGTGCCACCGTCACGGCGTAGACGCCGCGCGCCGGCTCCAGATGCCGCCCGAGCCAGAGATTGGCCGTGGGCCAGCCCAGGACGCGGCCCAGCTTGTCGCCATGCACGACCTCGCCCGCGATCTCCCAGACCCGGCCCAGGTCGCGCGTCGCGCGCTCGGGATAGCCGTCCTGCAGGGCGCGGCGGATGCGGGTGGAGGAAATGGTCCCCTCCGCATCCGCCACCGGCGGCGCCACAGACAGGCCGATGCCACGCGCCTCCGCCGCCTGAGCCAGGAAGGCAATGTTGCCGCCCCGCCGGTGCCCGAAGGCGAAGTCGGCGCCGCAGGCCAGGTGCCGAGCCCCGATCCCGCGATGCAGCACCTGCTCCACGAAATCCTCGGCGCTCATCGCCGCCAGTTCCGGCCCGAAGGGCAGCGCGTAGACGATGCGGCAACCCGCCGCCGCCAGCGCCCGCCGCTTCGCCGGCAAAGGTGTCAGCCGGAAGGGCGGGTCGTCCGGGCGGAAATACTCGCGCGGATGCGGCTCGAACGTCAGGGCCGCCAAGGGCAGGTCGGGCCGTGCGGCATGGGCCGCGCCCAGCACCGCCCGGTGGCCGAGATGCACGCCGTCGAAATTGCCCAGCGCCACGGCCGCGCCGCGCGCCGCCGCCGGCACGTCGCGCCAGTCCGTGAGCAACAGGCAATCCACCTCGGGGACAGGCTGGGTCATGACCGGTATCCGCGCCCGCTCAGGCCTGGGCCGGGCTGACGATCCAGCGCGTCACCTCCGGCGGACGGAAGGCAGCCAGCATGTCCAGCGCCTGGTCCGGCGTTTCCGCCCGCATGGCGAGGAGGCGGTGCTCGGGCCTCAGGAAGCCCTCCGCCTGCATCCCGTCCAGCGCCTTCATGAGATGCATCCAGTAGCCATCGACATCGAGGAAGACCGCGCCCTTGGTATGCAGGCCGAGCTGCGACCAGGTCAGGACCTCGAAGACCTCCTCCATCGTGCCGAAGCCGCCGGGCAGGATCACGAAGCCGTCCGACAGCTCCGCCATCATCGCCTTGCGCTCATGCATCGAGTGCACGACATGCAGCCGCGTCACGGAACCGTGCCCGACCTCGCGCTGTATCAGCGCCTCGGGGATCACCCCGTCCACCTCGGAGCCGTTCGCCAGGGCGGCATCGGCCACCACGCCCATCAGCCCGACCTTGCCGCCGCCATAGACCAGATCCAGCCCCCGCCTCGCGATCGCCTCGCCCAGGGCGCGGGCGGTCTCGGCATAGACCGGGCGGGCACCGCTGCTGGCCCCGCAGAACACACAGATACGCTTCAACGTCTTCGTCTCTTCCATGGCCCTGATCTAAGGGCATCGGCGGCGCGGGGGAAAGCGCGCCGGGATGACGATCCGCTCAGATACGGCCCCGCGAATCCCGGCCCGCCCTGGTGGACAAGCCGGGCGGGCGGCGCGACACAGCCTGCTTTCCAACCGGGGACCTGCCTCCGGGCGGGCGCCACGCCCCCCGGGACAGGCCGCCTTGCCGCGAGGAGCCTGCATGCCCGCCACCGAGCTCGGAACCAGCGAGAGACTGCTGGAGGAACTGCGCCTCTGGGTCGAAACGGAGACCCCGACCACCGATCCCGCCGCGGTGAACCGCCTGGTGGACCGTGCCGAGGCCGGGCTGCGCGAGGCCGGCGCCGCGCTGGAGCGCATCCCTGGCCGCGACGGCTATGGCGACAACCTGATCGCCCGCCTCCCCGGCCCGGCCGGCAGCAACCGCAAGCCCGTGGTGGTCTGCGTCCATCTCGACACGGTCTGGGACAACGGCACCCTCGCCTCCTCCATGCCCTTCCGTGTCGAGGGCGGCAAAGCCTATGGCCCCGGCATCTACGACATGAAGGCCGGCTCCTTCCTCGCCTTCCACGCGGTGCGGGAGATCCTGCGCCAGAAGGTGGCGACGCGGAGCCCGGTCACCCTGATCATGACGCCGGACGAGGAGGTCGGCTCCCCCACCTCCCGCGCCATCATCGAGCGCGAGGCGCGCGACGCCAGCGCGGTGCTGATCGCCGAGCCGGCGGGCGGGCCGCAGGGCGCCTGCGTCACCGCGCGCAAGGGCGTGGGCCGCTTCGAGGTCAAGATCCACGGCGTCTCCGCCCATGCCGGCGGCAACTGGAGCGAGGGGCGCAGCGCCGTGGTGGCGCTGTCCGAGCTGGTGCTGAAGGTGCATGGGCTGGTGGACCTGGAGCGCGGCGTGACCACCAATGTCGCCCCCATCTGGGGCGGCACCCGCCCGAATGTCGTCCCGCCCGAGGCCGGCTGCGAGATCGACCTGCGCGTCGCCAACGAGGCGGATGGCGTGGCGATGGAGCAGGCCATCCTGGCTCTCGCCGGGGAGAGGGACGGAATCCGCATCGAGATCAGCGGCGGCATGAACCGCCCGCCGATGGAGGAGACGGCGGAAACCCTGCGCCTCTACGAGGTCGCGCGCGACCTGGCGCGGCAGGCGGGCTACGACCTGCCGAAGCAGCACCGCGGCGGCGGGTCGGACGGCAACTTCACCGCCGCGCTCGGCATCCCGACCCTGGACGGGCTGGGCTGCACCGGCGCGGGCGCCCATGCGCCGCACGAGCATATCCTGTGGCGCGACCTCGCCGCGCGGGGGCAGGTGCTGGCGGGGCTGATCGAGACGCTCTGACCGGCATTACGCTATCGGTCCGGAGGAGAGGCAACCCCTCTCCCCCGGCGGATGGGCGAAAACGCCCCGTCTCAGCCCCGCGAGGCCCGCTGCAGCGCCATCCAGACCTTCTCCGGCGTGGCGGGCATGTCCACCGGCCCGGCCCCGGCGCTGCGCAGCGCATCGGCGAGGGCGTTCATCACCGCCGGCAGCGACCCGGCGCAGCCAGCCTCGCCACAGCCCTTGGCGCCGACCGGGTTGGTCCTGGCCGGGACGGGGCGGGAGGCGGTGAGGATCGGCGGCAGGTCCTCGGCGCGCGGCAGGGCATAGTCCATGAAGGAGGCGGACAGGATCTGCCCGCCCTCGTCATAGGAAACGCGCTCCATCAGTGCCTGGCCGATGCCCTGGGCGACGCCGCCATGCACCTGCCCCTGCACCATCATCGGGTTCACCTCGACACCGAAATCGCTGACGGCGAGGTAGCGCACGAGACGCACATGGCCCGTTTCCGGATCGACCTCGACCTCGGCGACGTGGCAGCCATTGGGATAGGCCATGGGCTTGTCCTCGGTGACATGTGTCACGTCGAGAGAGCGCAGATCCTCCGGCAGTTCCGGCGCGCTGCGCATGCGGGCGGCCAGTTCCAGGATGCCGATGCCGCGATCCGTGCCGGCGATGGCGAAGCGGCCATTCTCCGGATCGAACTCGATATCCGCGACGGCGGCTTCGAGGAGATGCGAGGCAGCCTCGCGGCCCTTCTCGATCACCTTCTCCGATGCCTCGATGATCGCGGTGCCGGAGGACATCATGGAGCGCGAGCCGCCGGTGCCGCCGCCATGCTTCAGCAGGTCGGAATCGCCCTGGATCAGCCGGATGCGGTCGAAGGGAATGCCGAGGCGGCTGCCGAGGAGCTGCGCGAAGGGCGTCCAGTGCCCCTGGCCATAGTCGAGCGTGCCAGTGATGATGGTGACACCGCCATCCTCCTCGAAGCGCACGCCGCCATGCTCCTTGCCGGCGGGGGCGGTGCATTCGAGGTAGTTGCCGAGGCCGCGCCCGCGCAGCATTCCGCGCGCGGCGCTGTCCTCGCGGCGCGCGGCGAAGCCGTCCCAGTCGGCCTTGCGCAGCGCCTCCTCCATCAGCGCGGTGAACTCGCCGCCGTCATACTGCGTGCCGGCGGCGGTGCTGTAGGGCATCTGCCCGGGCTGGATATGGTTGCGGCGGCGCAGTTCCAGCGGGTCGATGCCGATCTGCGCCGCGGCGGCCTCGACCAGCCGCTCCATGTAGTAGTTGCCCTCGGGCCGCCCGGCACCGCGATAGGCGCCGACCGGGCTGGTGTTGGTGAAGACCGACTTGGTGTCCACCTCGATCAGCGGCGTGGCGTAGTTGGACTGGACGTTCTTCACGAAGCCCATCGTGCCCATCAGCGGCCCGACGGTGGTGAGATAGGCGCCCATATTGGCGAAGGAGGTCAGCCGCACCGCCAGGAAATGCCCTTCCGCGTCCAGCGCCAGCTCCGCCACCGTCTCGTGGTCGCGCCCGTGCTGGTCGGAGACGAAGGAGCCGGAACGCTCATCCGTCCATTTCACCGGCCGGCCCAGCAGCTTCGCGCCGTGGAGCATGCCGGGATATTCCGGATAGACCGTGCCCTTCATGCCGAAGGAGCCGCCGACCTGCGTGGTCAGCACATGCACCTTCTCCACTGGCACCTTCAGGATGTCCTCGGCGATCTGGCGGCGCAGGCCGAAGACACCCTGGGAGCAGGCACGCAGCGTGTAGCGGCCGGTCGCCGGGTCGTATTCCGCGATGGCGGAGCGGGGCTCCATCGCCGCCACGACGATGCGGTTGTTGCGCAGCGACAGCCTCACCCGGTGTGCCGCCCCGGCGAAGGCGGCGGCAACCTTCTCCGCATCGCCGGAATGCCAGTCCAGCACGATATTGTTGGGCACGCCGTCATAGAGCTGCGGCGCGCCCGGCGCGGCGGCGGCGGCGGAGGCTTCCGTCACGGCGTCGAGCGGGTCGATGTCCAGCATCACCGCCTCCGCCGCGTCGCGCGCCTGCAGCGCGGTCTCGGCGATCACGATGGCCACCGGATCGCCGACATAGCGCACGCGGTCCATCGCCAGGGCCGGGCGGACCGGCGAGGAGAGCGGGCTGCCGTCGCGGTTCTTCAGCGGCATGGCGCATTTGATCGGGCCGTATTCCGCGAGGTCGGCGCCCGTGTAGATCGCCAGCACGCCGGGCATGGACTTCGCCTCGGCCGTGTCGATGCCGTTGATCACGCCATGGGCATAGGGGCTGCGCACCATCCAGGCATGGACCTGCCCCTCGGCCCGCAGGTCGTCCGTATAGCGTCCCTCCCCCCGCAGCAGCATCGGGTCCTCCCGCCGCGTGACCGGCTGGCCCACGGCGAAGCGCATGCGGGTGGGATCGGGCATGGTCGTATCGGGCATGGCGTGGCCTCCGGAAGCGGGCGGATCGGTATGCGGCCCAAATTGGGGCAAGGCAGATGAGGCGGGCCGTCGGTCCACTCAACAGGCGGGGGCCACCAGGGTTGAGAGGCAAAAACCAGGCCGGAACGGGGATTCCGGTCTTGGCTTGGCGGACGGCCGGGAGGATGGTGCGCCCGTTTCATCGCGAGGGGAAGTCATGGACGGCGGCTGGCGCGCTCGGGCGGGATCGCTCTTCACCACGCAGAAGGCCCCGGCCACCGGCAGCCGCGGCATGGTGGTGACCAACCACCCGCTGGGCTCCGCCGCCGCGGCCGAGATGCTGGCCGCCGGCGGGAACGCGGTGGATGCGGCCATCGCCGCCTTCTTCGCCCTTTCGGTGGTGGAGCCGATGATGACCGGGCCGCTGGGCGGCGGCCTCACCCATCTGCGCCTCGCCGACGGGCGTCACATCATCGTGGACGGGCTTTCCGCCGCGCCGCTGGCGGGGTCGGGGACGATGTACACCCCGGCCTCCGATGACCCGGCGCGGCGCATGGAGACGGTGGGCCGGGCCAACACGGTCGGCACCCTGGCCGCCGCCTCCCCGGGCGCGCTGCGGGCCTGGTGCGACATCCTGGCCCGCTACGGCACGCTGTCCCTCGCGGATGTGATGGAGCCGGCGATCCGCCATGCGAGCCGGGGCTTCGCCGTCACCACCTATCTCGCCGACTGCATCGCCGATGCCGCCGCCGACCTGGCGCTGGACCCGGAGATGGCGCGGGTCTTCCTGCCCGGCGGCACGCCGCTGCAGGCCGGGGCGCGGCTGGTCCAGGGCGACACGGCGGAGACGCTGCGCACCATCGCACAGGAGGGGCCGGACGCCTTCTACCGGGGGGCGCTGGGGCAGGTCGCCTGCGACTGGTTCGCCCGCAACGGCGGCATCCTGACGCGGGATGACCTCGCCAGCACCGCCCCGATCGAGCGCGAGCCGGTGCGCGGCACCTATCGCGGGCATGAGGTGGTCGGCCCCCCCGCCCCCTCCGCCGGCGGCATGCACATGGTACAGATGCTGAACTTCCTGGAGGGCTTCGATCTCCGCGCCCTGGGCTTCGGCACGGCGCCGACCCTGCACCGCATCGCCGAGGCGCTGAAGCTGGCCTTCGCCGACCGCGCCATGGTCACCGCCGACCCGGCCTTCGTGCGCATCCCGGTGGAGCGGCTGGTCTCCAGGGCCTATGCCGAGGAGCGCCGCGCGGAATTCGACCCGGGCCGCGCCCGCGACTGGGCGCCCGGCCTCGCGCCGCTGGCCGAGAGCGCCGACACCACCCATGTCACCACCGCCGATGCCACCGGCAATGTCGTGGCCATGACGCAGACCATCAACGGCCTCTTCGGCGCGCGGGTCCGCATCCCCGGGCTGGGGCTGATCCCCAACAACTACATGTGCAACTTCGATCCGCGCCCGGGCCTCGCCCAGTCCGTGGCGCCGGGCAAGCGCATCACCACCTCCATGGCGCCGACCATCGTACTGCGCGACGGAAGGCCGGTCTTCGCGCTGGGCCTGCCCGGGGGCCTCAAGATCTTCGGCTCGGCCATGCAGGCGGTGCTGAACATGATCGACCACGGCATGAGCCCGCAGGAGGCCGTGGAGGCGCCGCGCATCTGGACCCAGGGCCTGGCGCTGGAGGCCGAGGGCGGCATCACCCCCGCGGTGCGGGAGGAACTCGCCGCCATGGGCCACAAGGTCGCGGCGGTGCCGACCGTGGGCGGCGGCATGAACCTGATCGCCTTCGGAGAGCTCCCTGGGGAGGGTGGCATGATGACCGGCGCCGCCTGCTGGCGTGCCGACGGCACGCCCATCGGTGTGGCGGGTGGGCTCGCGAAGCCCGGCGTGCGCTTCGTGCTGGAACAGGCGCGGCGTTAGTCCTCCGTCCGGATCGCCCCTGGAAGGCGGTCCGGCCCCGCGGCGCGGCGGCCTTTCCCGTCAGCCCGCCGCAACCGTTCCATTGCACGCGGCATTACGGAACCGGTCCCACAAGGCAGGGAGCGGCAAGCCGATGGACAGGGCCGCCTATACCGCCCGCAAGAGCATTCCGGACATCATCGCCTCCGCCGATGGCGGCGAGGCGCCGCTGCGCAAGAGCCTCGGCCCGGTCAGCATCACCGCCATGGGCATCGGTGCCATCATCGGCGCCGGCATCTTCGTCCTGACCGGCACGGCGGCGGCACAGTATGCCGGGCCGGCGCTGATGCTGAGCTTCGTGCTCGGCGGCGTCGCCTGTGCCTTCGTCGGGCTCTGCTACGCCGAGCTCGCGGCGCTGATCCCCGTCAGCGGCAGTTCCTACACCTACACCTATGCGACGCTGGGGGAGCTGGCGGCCTGGATCATCGGCTGGGACCTGATCCTCGAATACGCCATGGGCGCGGCCACGGTGGCGGTGGGCTGGTCGGGCTATGTGGGCAGCCTGCTGGGCGGCTTCGGCCTGCATCTGCCGCCTGTGCTGACGCAGGCAACCGGCACCGTCGTGCATCTCGCCGATGGCGGAGAGGCACGCGCGCTGTTCAACCTGCCCGCCGCGCTGATCGTGCTGGCGCTGACCGCGATGCTGGTGCTGGGCACACGGGAATCCTCGCGGCTGAACAACATCATGGTCGCGGTGAAGCTGGCCATCGTGCTGACCTTCATCCTGGTCGGCGCGGCTTATGTCTCGCCGGCCCACTGGCACCCCTTCCTGCCCGCGAACACCGGGGAGTTCGGCCATTTCGGCTGGAGCGGCGTGCTGCGCGGCGCGGGCGTGGTGTTCTTCGCCTTCATCGGCTTCGACGCCATCTCCACCGCGGCGCAGGAGGCGAAGTCGCCCCAGCGCGACATGCCCATCGGCATCCTCGCCTCGCTGGCCATCTGCACATTGCTTTACGTGCTGGTGGCGGCGGTGCTCACCGGCCTCGTCCCCTATTCCCAGCTCAACGTCGCCGATCCCATCGCCAAGGGCGTCGATGCCATGGGCCTGGCCTGGCTGTCCGGCCTGATCAAGATCGGCGCCATCGCCGGGCTGACCACGGTGATCCTGGTCCTGCTCTATGGGCAGAGCCGGATCTTCCTCACCATCTCCCGCGACGGACTGCTGCCGCCGGTCTTCTCGCGCATCCACCGGCGGCGGCACACGCCCTGGATCAGCCAGATCGTGATCGGTTCCGCCGTCGCGCTGATCGCGGCGGTGCTGCCGATCGGTATCCTGGGGGAGATGGTGAGCATCGGCACGCTCTTCGCCTTCGTGATGGTCTGCGGTGCCGTGCTCTACCTCCGCCGCCACGCGCCGCGCATGGACCGGCCCTTCCGCGCGCCGGGCGTGCCCATCGTGCCGGTGCTGGGCATCGGCTTCAGCCTGCTGCTGATGGCCGGCCTGCCGCTCGACACCTGGCTGCGGCTGGTGGTGTGGATGGCGGCAGGACTGTTGATCTATGCCCTCTACGGGCGCCACCACTCCCTGCTGCGCCAGGAAGGCCGGGTGGCACCGGGGCGGCAGCCGGCGGAATGAGGGTCAGGCCGGCCCCTCATCCTCCTCCGGCCGCCCGCGCCGCATCCGGCCCCGCGACAGCTCGCTCACCACGCCATGCAGGGTCCGCAACTCCTGCTCCGTCACCTCGCCACGCTGGAACAGGTGGCGCAGGTTGCGGATCATCCCGGGGCGCTTCTGCACATTGCTGAGAAAGCCGCAGGCGTCCAGCTCCGAGGTCAGGCGCCCGAGGAAGCCTTCCAGCTCCTCCTTGGTGGCGATGCGTGTCTCGTTGGTCATCAACTGGCGCGGCGGCGTGGCCTCGGCCGCGGTCCACCACTCATAGGCCAGCACCATCACCGCCTGGGCGAGGTTCAGCGACATATGTGCCGGGTTCAACGGATAGCGGACCAGCGTGTCCGCCTGCGCCATGTCCTCGTTGTCCAGCCCGGCACGCTCCGGCCCGAACAGCACAGCCGCCCGCAGCCCGCGCCCGTTGATCTCGCGCAGGTCCTCGGCCGCCGCGCGCGCCGTGCGCACGGGGATGACCACGTGGCGCGGCCGGGGACAGGTGGCGAAGACGCGCTGGCAGTCCGCCACCGCCTCCGCCACCGTCGCATGCAGGGTGGCCGCGTCCAGGATGCGCCCGGCGCCGCTCGCCGTGGCCCAGGCGCGCTCCTGCGGCCAGCCGTCGCGCGGCGCGACGAGGCGCAGGTGGAACAGCCCGCCATTGGCCATGGCCCGCGCCACGGCGCCGATATTGTCCGCCAGTTGCGGCCGCACCAGCACCACGACCGGGCTCTCGCCCGGTGCCGGATGCAGGTCCGCGCCGCCATCCCGTCCCGTCATCCCCGTCTCCATCCCATGCCGCCGCGAAAGGCGCGTCCTTGCGTCGGACAGCAAGCGAGAGCAAGGGGCCGGGACGCGGGGCTCAGTTCAGCCGCTTGCGGATCGCCTCCAGCTCCCGGATCTCCCGCTCCTGCGCCGCGATCACGTCCTGGGCGATCTTCCTGATCTCCGGGTCCTTGCCGTATGTCAGCACGGTCCGGGCCATGTCGATGGCGCCCTGGTGATGCGGGATCATCCCGGCGATGAAATCCTTGTCGGCATCGCCCGTATAGGGGACGTCCATGGCCTTGTGCATCCGCTCCATGGCGGCGCGGTATTCCGCCGTGCTGGGGCTGGGCGTGGCCGGTGCCGCAGGGGCGGCCGGCGAGGCGCCATGGCCCGTATGGCCGGACATCTGCGCCATGGCCGGCACGGCGAGGGTCAGGCTTCCCAACAGCAGCAGCGCACGGAACATCTGGTTTCTCCTTCCCGGATTGCGGAGAAGCAGGGCTGCGGCCTTCCCCTTGCGGGAAGGCAAGGGCACCCCGCGCCTTTTCCGGACACGTTCGGCGGCGCGGGGCTGCGCATCGAGGCGATGGCCGAGCCTTCGGCCAGCGAGGAGCTGGCACGGCAGGTCCCGGCCGTCGCGGATAAGCGCGTGGTGCCGCTGTTCCTGCATGTACGGGTGCGGAAGGACTGAACCCGCGCCGGTGGGGCCCTCCCGCTCCAGGGGAAGGCCCGCCACGGGTCAGGCCCGGCGCCAGGTCGTGCCCTTCGGCCCGTCCTCCAGCACGATGCCCTTCGCCGCGAGGGCGTCGCGGATGCGGTCGGCCTCGGCCCAGTCGCGCGCCTTGCGGGCGGCGAGGCGCGCCGCGATGGCGGCCTCGATCTCCGCCGCCTCGCCATCCGCCCCCCCTGGCGCCAGCCCTGCGGGTCGCTGGCCAGCAGCCCCAGCACCCCGGCGGCCTCGCGCAGCGCCGCCGCCGCCGTGCCGGGCGCCGGCGCCTCGGACAGGCCGACACGGCCCAGCACCACGGTCGCGGAACCGCCCACGGCGCCGGTGTTGGCCAGCGTCCGCAGGTCACGCAGCCGGGCGAGCGCCAGCGGCGTGTTCAGGTCGTCCGCGAGCGGTTCCACGGCCCAGGCGGCGAGGCGCGCGGCCTGGTCCTCATCCACCTCGGCATCCGGAGGAATACGGGCCAGCAGGGCGTAGAAATCGTCCAGCTCCCGCTTCGCCTCCTCCAGCCGCTCCTGCGTGTAGTCGATCTCGGAGCGGTAATGGGTGCGCAGCAGCAGCAGCCGGAAGGCCTCCCCCGCCCAGGGCCCGTTGGCCAGGATGTCGCGCACGGTGAGGAAGTTGCCGAGCGACTTCGACATCTTCTCGCCATTCACCCGGAGCATGCCGTTGTGCATCCAGTAATGCGCGAAATGGCTGCCGGGGAAGGCGCAGCAGCTCTGCGCCACCTCGTTCTCATGGTGCGGGAAGAGCAGGTCCTGCCCACCGCCATGGATGTCGAACTCCTCGCCGAGATACTTCCACGACATGGCGGAGCATTCGATATGCCAGCCCGGGCGGCCGCGGCCCCAGGGGCTGTCCCAGCCCGGCGTCTCGTCGTCCGAGGGCTTCCACAGCACGAAGTCGCCCGGATCGCGCTTGTAGGGCGCGACCTCGACCCGGGCGCCGGCCAGCATCTCCTCCGGATCGCGGCCCGAAAGCCGGCCGTATTCGGCATAGGCCGCGACGGAGAAGAGCACATGCCCCTCCGCCGCATAGGCATAGCCATTGGCGATCAGCCGTTCGATGATCGCGATCATCTCGGGGATCGTCTCGGTCGCGCGCGGCTCGTGGTCCGGCGGTGCGCAGTTCAGCGCCGCCATGTCGGCGTGGAAATCCGCCGCCGTGCGCGCGGTGATCGCGGCGATCGGCTCGCCCGTCTCGCGGGAGCGCGCGTTGATCTTGTCGTCCACGTCCGTGATGTTGCGGACATAGGTGACGCGCGGGAACTCGCGGCGCAGGAAGCGCGTCAGCACGTCGAAGACGACGACCGGCCGCGCATTGCCGAGATGCGCGAGGTCATAGACCGTCGGGCCGCAGACATAGAGGCGGACGTTCTTCGGGTCGATCGGCGTGAAGTCGCGCTTGCGCCGCCGGGCACTGTCATGGAGCTGGATCTGCATCAATCGGTACTCATCCCGCCGAGGCGGTGAGCCGCTGCACGGCGCGGTCGCGCCCGATCAGCGGCAGAAGGGCCTTGAGGTCGGGCCCGTGTTCCTCGCCGGTCAGCGCCCGGCGCAGCGGCCAGAACAACAGGCGGCCCTTGCGCCCCGTGCGTCCCGCCAGTTCCGCCGTCCATCGCGACCAGGTGTCACCGTTCCAGGGCTCCTCGGGCAGGCAGGCCAGGGCGGCACGGAGAAAATCCGCCTCCTCGGGCTGCTCGGAGGGAAGGATATCCCCCTCCACCACGTCGAGCCAGTCCTTTGCTTCCCCCAGCGTGTCGAGATTGCCCCGGACGGCCAGCCAGAATTCCTCCGTGGCCTCCGGCGGCAGTCGGTCGCGTACCGTGGCGAAATCCAGCCCGTGCAGGTATTTCCGGTTCAGCGCCAGCATCTGCCGGGGGTCGAAGCGCGCGGCGGAGCGGGACAGCCCCTCCAGCGACCAGCCCGCCACCAGATCGGCCGGCATGGCGGGCACCGGGTCGCGCGGCGCGCCCAGCGCGGCGAGGTAGCCGGCCAGCGCCGCCGGCTCGATCCCATCGCGGCGGAACTGGCGCAGCGAGACGCTGTTCAGCCGCTTCGACAGCGGCGCGCCCTCGGCATCCACCAGCAGCGGCAGATGGGCGAAGCGGATCTCCCGCCCCATGCCCAGCGCGCCCATGATGTCGATCTGGATGCCGGTGTTGGTGACATGGTCCTCGCCCCGGATGACATGGGTGATCCCCGTCTCCAGGTCGTCCACCACCGAGGTGAAGGTGTAGAGGAAGGTACCGTCCGCCCGCACCAGAACCGGGTCGGAGAGCGCCGGCAACTTCACCCGCCGGTCGCCCAGTACCATGTCGCGCCAGTTCACCTCCCCACCCGAGAGCTTGAAGCGCCAGTAGGGCCGCTTGCCATTGGCCTCGGCCTTGGCGAGCTGCTCCGGCGTCATCCGCAGCGCGGCGCGGTCATAGACCGGCGCCTTGCCCTGGCGGCGGCGCTGCTCGCGCTTGAACTCCAGCTCCTCCTCGCTCTCCAGGCAGGGATAGAGCCGGCCCTGCGCCTTCAGCTTCTCAGCCGCTGCCTCGTAGCGGGCGGTGCGGTCGGACTGGCGCAGGAACTCGTCCCAGTCGAGGCCGAGCCAGCGCAGGTCCTCCTCGATCGCCCGGGCGTATTCGGGCTTGGAGCGTTCCGTGTCGGTGTCGTCGAGGCGCAAGAGGAACTGCCCGCCCTGGCGGCGCGCGAAAAGCCAGTTGGCCAGCGCGGCCCGGGCATTGCCGACATGGATGTAGCCCGTCGGGCTGGGGGCGAAGCGGACCTTCATGCCTCGTCCTCCCCCTCATCTTCCTCACCCAGCCGGCGCGGGTCGAGCACGCGCCAGTTGCGCTCCTCGGCATCGGCGGCGCGCGTCGCGGCGAAGCCCTTCACCTCGGCGCCGCTGCTCCAGCCCTCGCCCCCGGCACCCAGCACATCGGCATCCTCGCCGAAGGCGAACCAGGCGGCCAGGACCTCCTCCCCGCTCATGCCCGGGGCACGGCACCGCTCGATGGAATCCCGTACATAGCGGCGGGCGAAGGCATTGGCATGGGCCAGGCTCTCGAAGCCGCGGATCGTCTCCACCGGCTCGGCGCCATTGCCGCCGGACAGGTCGCGGATGCGGACGGCATAGCCGCCCTCGGGGGAAAACAGGTCGCTCATGCCGGAAGCATCATGGGTAGGGGGCAGTGAATCCATTGGTGATCGGGAGGCGCCGTGCCGGAGCGGCAGGGCCGATCCCCCAGCCCGGCGGCGAGGTCCGGCGCTTGTACCCGGCCTGCGCCATGAGACGCCAGACCCGCAGCACCGTGGCCCGGTCATGCCCGTCGCGCAACAGTGTCTCCAGGCTGCCTCCCTCCGGGCCCTCGCCCGACAGGGTGCGCAGGATCGGATCGAGCTGGTCGGCCGGTGGCAGGTCGGGCGGCAGGCCGGGGCGCGGCGTCTCGGTCGGGCGCTGCAACGCCTCGGTCAGCCAGCCGCGCTCCACGCTCAGGCGGCTCAGCACGGCGGCCTCGCTGTCATAGAGGCCCGAAAGCGGCGCATAGGCCCCCGGCCCGGCGCAGCCCAGCAGGGTGCGGGAGCGGGTGGCGGAGGAGAGCAGCAGCGCCCCGCGCGCCTCCGCCAGGGTCTCCAGCAGCAGGTGGCGCAGCCGGGGCGAGATGTCGAGATTCCGGACCTCCGCCCCCAGAACGGCATGGATCGCGCCGGTGGCGGAGCCGGTCGGCAGCGTGTCGGTGCCGATGCCCAGGCGCAGCGCGCATTCCGCCGCCCGCCGGCCGGAGCGGATGCCGAGCCCCGGCAGCAGCACCGCCCGAACATGAGCGGCCCCGACAGCCTCCACCCCCAGCAGGGCCGTCAGCGCCGCCGCCGGCGTGCCATCCAGCTCCAACAGGATCTCGCCATGGCCGTTCTTCTGCACATGGGCGCGCAGCCCGGTCAGCAGCGCCTCCCAGAGCAGTTCCGGCTCCCCGGGCCGTTCAGGCAGGGGCTGCGGCACCGCCTCCCAGCCCGCATCGCCGCGCCGCCATTCCGAAACGCGCAGGGTCTCGGCCAGGGCCGGCAGGCGCAGGGCCAGCCGATGATCGGCGTTCAGGACGAAGGAGGCGCCATCGAAGGCGATGCCGTCCTGCGCCCCGGCGAGATTGACCGAGAGCAGCGGCAGGCCCGTTTCCACCACCCGGGCCACGCCCCGGTCGATGCGCCGCTCCGCCTCGCCCGGCCGGAAGGGCTCGGCCTCCAGGGCCAGCAGGAGCTCGGCGCCGCTTTCCGACAGGGTCTCCGCCACGGCAGGCCCGGCGGAATCCGCCCCCACCATCACGCCGAGGCGCAGGCCGCGGAACACCATCGGCCCAGGGGCCGGGCCGGTCGCGAAGAGAGTGACGTCCTCCGCCAGCCCGGGCTGGCCGGGCTCATGCCGCGCCCGCCGCGCGCGGACCTGCCCGCCATCGAGGAGAAGGGCGGCGTCGTGGCAGCGCCCACCCTCCTGCCAGGGCGCGCCGAGCAGCAGGCCGGGCCCGCCATCGCCCGTGGCCTCGGCCAGATGCCGGACCCCCGCCTCGCAGGCCGCCAGCGCGGCCGGATCGCGCGCCAGATCCTCGGGCGGTGCCCCCAGCAGGGCCAGGCGCGGCACCACCAGCAGATCGGCCTCCTGCGCGGCGGCCTCGGCGCGAAGCGCCAGGATGCGGGCGGCGTTGCGCCCGATATCCCCCATCCAGGGATCGGTCTGGGCCATGGCGATGCGCAGGGAGGCGGATTCCGGCATGGCCGGAAGGCTAAAGCAGGGTCGCGCGCGGGGGAATTCACGGAAGGCGGAAAATCCCTGCAAAACAAAGTATTAATTGGTGATGTTCGGATGCACGGAAAAGCGTGCGCCCGGCCGTCCGCCTATCCTCGCGCCACCCGGCGCTTCCTGGGGCCCAGGACGCCCAGGATGATCCCGGCCGAGACCAGCGCCACCCCGGCCATGCCGCCCGGTTCCAGCACTTCCCCCAGCAGGGGCCAGGCGGCGATGGCGGCCAGGGCCGGCACGAAGGCGGTGATGGTCGTGGCGGTGGCCGCCCCCAACGCGTTCACCGCCCGCGTGTAGAGAAAACTCGCCATCACCGCCGCGATGATGCCCTGATAGGCGAACTGCCAAAGCACCGGCCCCCAGCCGATGGCGGGCAGGTTGCTCGGCAGGAACAGCCACCAGAGCGGCAGGAAGACCGGCGCCGGCAGCAGCGCCACGGACAGCACCGCCGTCAGCGCCGGCACGCGCCAGCGCCGCACCAGCAGCGTGTAGATGGACCAGAACACCCCCGCGAGGAGAAACAGCAGGTCGCCGCGCCAGGCGCCGGGATGCTCGCCCAGGGTCGCCCCGGCCAGGAACGCGATGCCGAGCGCCACCACCAACAGGGACAGCACGCGCTGCCGTGTCCAGCGCTCGCCCAGGAAAAGCACGGCCAGGGCGGTGGTGATGAAGGGCAGCGTGCCGATCAGCATCACCCCGGCATGCGAGGTCGGCGCGAAGGCGAAGCCGGCATAGACGGGCAGCGCGTAGCCGAAGCCGGCGCAGAAGGCGAGCGCCGCGCCCCGGGCCAGGGACAGGCGCGGCCAGCCCAGCCAGGCCACCACCGCGAGCCCTGCCAGCAGGCTGCCGGTGAAGCGCAGCGCCGCCATGTCGCCCGCGGTGAAGGCCTGCTTCGTCGAGAGCCGCCCGGACAGCAGGAAGCCCGACCAGCAGACCAGCACGCCCAGCATGCAGAACAGGCCCAGCCGCCGTTCCCGCGCCTCCACCGCCGCGTCGCGGGCCGCGCGTCCGGCCAGGCCGGCCTCCTCCGCCGGCGCGGGGCGGATGGTCGGCGGGTCGGGCCGCGGCAGGGGCTGGGTGGCGCAATCGGGCATGGCGGGCGAGACTGCGTCACGTCAGCATCGCTGTCCATTCCTGCACGGGCCGCCTCCCAGCCCGGAGCCCCTTGCCATCCCTGGCCGGGGCGCGGGACAAATCCGCGTATGAGCCAGACCCTGCCGCGCCTGAGCCCTGGGGATTTCGTCGCCTCGCTGACCCTGCCGGATGCGCAGGGCGGAGCCTGGGACGTGACGCACCAGTCCATCGCCCATCTGCACCGCATCCTGTTGCTGCCGCCCTTCCCGGAAGAGGCGGCGCTGCTGGAAGCGGAGCGCAAGGCCCGCGCCCTCGGCGCCATGCTCGTGCTGGTGGAGGCCGCGCCGCCGGACGGCATCCCGCGCGAGGAAGCGCTCTCCCGCGTCTTCGATCCGGAGCGGCAGCTCGCCGGCATGCTCGGCCTTGGGGCGAAGGGTGGCGCCGCGGTGCTGCTGGCGCGTGGCAAGATCGGCCATGTCGCCGCTGGCCCCGGGGCGCTGGAGGAGGTGCTCGACACGCTGGTACCGCCTGCCCCGCCAGTGCTGAGGGGCACTCCGGCCCCGGTGCTGATCATCCCCGATATCCTGGAACCGCCGCTGGTCTCGGCCCTGCTGCGGCACTGGCAGGCCGGGGAGAAGGTGAAGGACCGCGTGGCCAGCGCCGCCGGGGCCGCCAAGGCCGCCGCCAGCATCAAGCGGCGCGCGGATGTCGCGCTGGACGACCGGCAACTCTACGCCACCTTCGCCGAGCGCCTGAAGCGGCGCGTGCTGCCGGAGATGATGCGGGCCTTCCGCTTCCGCGCCGCGAGCTTCGAGCCGCCGCGCATCGGCTGCTATGATTCCGCGGAGGCCGGGGCCTTCGGCGCGCATCGCGACAACCGCACCCCCTTCACCCGCCACCGCCGCTTCGCGCTCAGCCTGAACCTCAACAGCCAGGGGATGGATTACGACGGCGGCACCCTCACCTTCCCCGAATTCGGCCCCGACCGGTACGCGCCGGAGGCCGGCGGCGGCGCGGTCTTCTGCTGCGACCTGCTGCATGAGGCACTGCCGGTCACGCGCGGCCGCCGCTTCGCGATCTTCACCTTCTTCACCGATGCCGAGGGCGCGCAGGCGGAGCAGGAGATGATCCGCCAGCGCGGCGCAGGCCAGGAAGGCGCTGTCCGGATGCAGGGCTGAGTCCCCCGGCCCGGCCCCGCACCCGGCCCCGCCATCACGCGGCCCGGATCGCCCCCAGGAAGCTGCCCGCCTGGGCGCGCAGGCTGGCCGCGCGCTCCGACAGGTCGCTGCTGGCGGCCATGATCTGCGCCGCCGCCGCGCCGGTCTGTTCCGCCGCGCCCTGCACCTGGCCGATGGCATCGGCCACCATGCCGCTGCCTTCCGCCATCTGCGCCGCCGAGCGGGCGATCTCACGCGTTGTGCTGCCCTGTTGCTCCACCGCCGCCGCGATGGCGGTGGCGATCTCGCTGGTGCGCTCCACCGTGCTGCCGATGCCCTGGATGGCGGACACCGCCTCGGCGGTCGCCGACTGCATCTGGCCGATCTGCGCGGTGATCTCCTCGGTAGCGCGGGCGGTCTGGGCGGCCAGGCCCTTCACCTCCCCGGCCACCACCGCGAAGCCCTTGCCCGCCTCGCCGGCCCGCGCCGCCTCGATCGTCGCGTTCAGCGCCAGCAGGTTGGTCTGCCCCGCGATGTCGGAGATCAGCCGCACCACGTCGCCGATGCGCCCGGCGCTCTCGCTCAGCGAACGCACGATGGAATCGGTGGACTGCACCTCGCTCACCGCCTGCCCCGCCACGCTCGCGGCCTCGCCGACACGGCGGGTGATCTCGCTGACGCTGGCGGCCATTTCCTCCGCCGCCGCCGCCACCGCCTGTACATCGGCGCTGGACTGGCGGGAGATATCGGCCACCTGCCGGGCGCGCTCCCCGGAATCCGCGGCGGAGGCGGACACCGCTTCCACCGCCTGCCGTAGCTCATCGGCACGGCTGGCCACGCCGTCCACCTGCCGGCCCACCTCCGCCTCGAAGACATCGGCCAACCGCGCCTGCTCCGTCACCAGGGCCCAGCTCAGCATCGGGCCGACATAGCCGCCGGCGGCATCGGTGATGGCCGTGGCGCTCAGGTCGAAGACCTCCCCGCCCAGCGTGATCCGGGTGCGGTGGGGCAGGCGCGACGGGTCGGACAGGATGGTGCGCGCGCCCTGCGGATGGGCATGGAAGATGTCGATGCTCCGGCCCTTCACCGCCTCCGGCGCGCAGGGCAGCACGCCGCGCAGCCGCTCCAGCAGCGCGGCCATGCCGGCGTTCACATAGGTGATGCGGAACTCGTCCCTCGGATCGGCGGTCATGATGCCGACCGGAAGCTGCTCGATCATCTGCCCCCGCGCGAAGGCCTCGCCCACCACTTCGCGCAGCCGTTCCAGCGCCTGGGCGATCGCCCCGATCTCGTCGCGCCGGCCGCGATCGGGCACGGGCTGCCGGACATCGCCGCCGGCGATGGCGGCGACCGCCCCGGCGAGGCGGCGCATCGGCGCCCCGATGGCCCGCGCATTGATCCAGCCCGAGACCGCCAGCAGCAGCGCCACGACGCCGCCCAGGATCAGCGGCAGCTTCCACAAACGCTGGATCGAGCCCGCCACCCCCGCATCCGCCTGGACCACGCGCGCCGCCAGCGTCTGGCCGGTGCTGTCGCCGATCTCCCGCAGGGCCTGGGCAGCGGGCTGGATCTTCTGGGCCATGATGCCCTCCAGCGCCTCGCCGGCACCCAGGATCTCCTCCGTCGCCGCGATCATCTCCCCCGCCAGGCGGCCCGCCTTCCGCACATCCTCCTTCAGCCGCTCCGCCATCGGCACGTTGACGGCCGATTGCAGATGGACCCTCTGCTGCGCGATGGCCGCGCGGATGCGGCGCGTCTGCTGGCCATCCTGCGTGATCAGGAAGCGCTGCAGCCCGAAGCGGATGTCGTTCACCGCATTCTGGAAGTTCGCCATCCGTTCGCGCAGTTCGGTGGCCGCGGAATTGCTGTCCGTATCGAACTCGATGGCGCTGAACACGCTTTCCATCGCCTGGTCGATCGCGTTGCTGGTGGGATAGAAGCGGTCGTCGCGGGCCTGCAACAGGCGCTGGCGGCTGCCGGCCATCTCATCCACCGCGCCGGCATAGGCCCGCAACAGCGCGGGCAGTTCCGCCAGCCTCCCCCGCAGCGCGTCCGGCACATCGCGCAGCAGGCCCTCTCCCCGCTCCTCCGCCTGCCGCAGCTGGTTTCGCGCCCGGTCCCTGACATCCCGCACGGCTTCCCCCGTCTGCGCCGCACGCAGGGTGAGGGCCAGGGCCGGAACCTCCTGGACCGTGTCGGACAGGTCGTTGAGGCGCAGCGCCGTCCTGCTGGCCTGCGAGAACTCCTCCGCCTGATGGCTGATGCTGCCCGCTTCCTGCCAGATCACGGCCGGCAGCGTCCCGAGCAGAAGCAGCGTCAGCCCGGCCGAGACGGCCAGTTTCCGCCCCACGGAGAGATCACGATACAGGCGCATCCAAACCCCCAGCACTCAAATGCGGGAAGGATGGAGTGGAAAGGTGAAATGCCGGTGAATGCCGGAAGGTGCCTGTGCCACGGAATTCCGGCGCCAAGGATCAGGTGATGCATCGGAAGTATCAAATTCCGTACTCTTTCTCATTGCGCGAACCGATGGCAAAGTTCGGGAGCAAGAGAGCGCCTTTCGCCACAGCCTGGGGGACATGCAGCGTGCTGGAGGAATGGAAACAGCGGTTTCGCCTGTGGTCGCGTCAGGTCGGGAGACCCGGGACGGCGCAGAACATGCAGGCGCTGCTCGCCGCCCAGACCGGGGCGAAGACGGCCCTCGGCATGATCGTGGTCGCGCTGACGGTCCTGACCGTCAGGCTGATGGAGGATGCCTGCCGGCATTTCGGACTGGACATCCTCGACGCCACCAGGGGATTTCCGTTCTTCTGACCCGGGAAGCCCAGGGGTCCCACCACTGCGGGAGCCCCGGGAACGGCGCCCGGGATCAGCCGGGCCTGCCGCCGCGCAGCAGGAACTCGCGCCCGACCTTGACCCGCGGCACGCCGTCATAGGCCACGATATCCGCCGTCGCGTAGGTCTCGCTCCAGCGGTCGGGGATGAAGGAGCCGGTGCCGACGACATCGAGCGGTGCCCTGGCCTCCGCCATCACGCGGCACTTGGCGACGGAGAAGCCGGAGGAGACGATGATCCGCACCTTCGGGAAGCCCGCCTCGTCCAGCGCCTCCCGCATCCGCCAGATGGCGGCGGCGGAGACGCCGGTGCCGACCAGGAAGCGCAGCTCCTCCTCGGTGCGGTAGCGGCGGATGGCACCGGGCATGTTGCGCTCCAGCACCGCATAGGATTCGCCGGGGTCCAGCGTTTCCAGATAGCGGCCGCCATGCGTGTCCAGCCGCACCGAGATCCGGCCCGCCGCGGCGAGGTCCGGGAAGCGGCGGCAGACCGCCAGCCCGTCCGTGATCTCCCGCCCGAAATAGTCGGTGAGCACGGTGAGGTCGTCGTCCGGATAGGTCTCGCGGAACATCTCCGCGGCACGCAGGGTGGAGCCGGCATAGCCGATCAGCGCATGCGGCATCGTGCCCAGCCCGGCCCCGGTGCCGAACCAGTGCGCGGTGACGTTGCTGGCATTGCCGACGAAGCCGCGCGCGCCTTCCTTCCGGGCGGCATTGCCGCCGGTGGCGGCGGCATAGGCCATCATCTCCTGCATGTCGGCACCGGCGCAGTGCCGCGCATCCATGGCCAGGAAGGGGGTCTTCGGCAGTTCCAGGCACATCTGGTAGGCGTTGTGGGCGGCGACGCAGGGCGGCCCCACCTGCTGCAGCAGCAGCGTTTCCAGATCCACCAGCCCCACGAAGGAGCCGGTGACGTAGATCAGCGGATCGCCGGCGCCGACCCAGCTTCCCTCGGGGTGCATCAGATCGATCTGCACCTCCAGCCCGCGCTCCGCCGTCACCCGCCGCAGCCATTCCAGCGCGAGGCGCGGCGCGGAGATCACCGGCCGGCGCAGGAAGACGGCATAGGTGACGCGGCAATCGCCATGCGCCGACACGATCGCCTTGGTGCGGTTGAAGTAGCTGTCGGTGCGGGCGGTGATCTCCGCCTCCAGCGCCGCCCTGCCCCGCGCCCCGGCTTCCTGTGACCCGGCGTCCTGCGCCCTGGGGGTTGGGTCCGCAGCGGGATCCGCCATTCCCTTTTCCTTCCCTCGATCCATCGGCCCGCGCGTGCCCCCCGGGTGAGGCGCGGCACGGCGTCCTGGCTGTGGCAGGCCGACTGTGGCACGCCAACGGGCGGCCACCCATGCCGCCGGGGCGATGCAGCTCCGCACCGCCCCGCCGGGAACGGGGGCTACTGCGCGGCCTGGAGCGGCAGGCTGCTCGTGCCTGGCCGGCGGGCCTTGAGCTCCTCGGCCACCAGGAAGGCCAGCTCCAGCGACTGCTCCGCGTTCAGGCGCGGGTCGCAGGCCGTGGCATAGGAGCGCGACAGGTCCGCCTCGGTCAGCCGGTGCGCGCCGCCCAGGCATTCCGTCACGTCGGCGCCCGTCATCTCCACATGCACGCCGCCGGGCCAGGTGCCCTCGGCCTGGTGCACGTCGAAGAAGCTCCGCACCTCCCGCAGGATGGCGTCGAAGGAGCGGGTCTTGTAGCCGCCGGCCGGCACGGTGTTGCCGTGCATCGGGTCGGTGATCCAGGTGACCTTGCGTCCCTCGGCCTTGATGGCGCGCAGCAGCGGCGGCAGGTGCTGCTCCACCTTGCCGGCGCCCATGCGGGTGATCAGCGTCAGCCGTCCCGGCACGTTGCGCGGGTTCAGCCGCTCGGTGAGGCGCAGCAGGTCCTCCACCGAGGTGGTCGGCCCGACCTTGAACCCGATCGGATTGGCGACGCCGCTCAGGAACTCGACATGCGCTCCGTCCGGCTGCCGCGTGCGGTCGCCGATCCAGAGGAAATGCGCCGAGCAGGCATAGTGCCGGCGCGGATGCGTCGAGGGCTCGCGCGTCAGCGCCTGCTCGTAGCCGAGCAGCAGCGCCTCGTGCGAGGTGTAGAATTCCGTCTCATGGAGCTGCGGCGCGTTCTCCATGCCGCAAGCCTTCATGAAGCGCAGCGTCTCGTCGATGCGCGCCGCGAGGTCCTGGTAGCGTTCTGCCAGCGGGGAGCGCGCCACGAAGCCCAGGTTCCAGCGATGCACCTGGTTCAGATCGGCGAAGCCGCCGGTGGCGAAGGCGCGCAGCAGGTTCAGCGTGGCCGCCGATTGCAGATAGGCGAATTCCATGCGTGACGGATCGGGCACCCGGGCGGCGGCGGTGAATTCGGGCCCGTTGACGATGTCCCCGCGATAGGAGGGCAGCGTCTCGCCATTGCGCGTCTCCGTGTCGGAGGAGCGCGGCTTGGCGAACTGACCGGCCATGCGGCCCAGCTTCACCACCGGCAGGGAGGCGCCGAAGGTCAGCACCACCGCCATCTGCAACAGCACCTTGAACGTGTCGCGGATGTTGTCGGCCCGGAAATCCGCGAAGGACTCCGCGCAGTCGCCGCCCTGGAGGACGAAGGCGCGGCCTTCCGCCGCATCGGCGAGGCGGGCGGTCAGGCGGTCGGCCTCCCCGGCAAAGACCAGCGGTGGAAAGGAGGCGAGCTTCGCCTCCGCGGCCGCGAGGGCGTTGCTGTCGGGGTAGTCGGGCACCTGGCGGATCGGCATGTCGCGCCAGGATCCGGGGTGCCAGTCCTTGCTGGTCATCGTTGTGGCGCTTCCGTTTTCGGGGGCGGGACCATAGCTGTGGTTCCGCCCCCAGGGAAAGCCCCCAGGGAAAGCCCCCAGGGAAAACCCCTCGGGTAAACCCCAGCCGGGGGTCAGGCCTCCTCCCGGCCTGCCTCATCCTCCATATCTCCCGCGCGCCGGGCGGGGGAGCGGAGGGTGACGAACTCCTCGGCGGCGGTCGGGTGGATGCCGATGGTGGCGTCGAGCTGCGCCTTGGTCAGCCCGTTCACCACCGCCACGGCGAAGCCCTGCAGGATCTCCGGCGCGTCCTCCCCCAGCATATGGATGCCGAGCAGGCGGTCGGTCCTCGCATCCACCACCACCTTCATCAGGCTGCGCCGCCCTTCCCGCTTGCTGATGGTGTGGCGCATCGGGGTGAAGCGGGTCAGGTAGATGTCGGTCGGCCCCCGGGCCGCGGCCTCCTCCTCCGTCAGTCCGACGCTGCCGATCGGCGGCGAGGAGAAGACGGCCTTGGGCACGTTGTCATAGGAGGCCCGGCGCGGCCTGCCGCCGAACAGCGTGTCGGCCAGGGCATGGCCCACCGCCGTCGCCATGGGGGTCAGGTTCAGCCGGTCCGTGACATCGCCCAGGGCATAGATATGCGGAACGCTGGTGGCGTGGTCCTCGTCCACCACCACGGCGCCGCGCGCATCGACCGCCACCCCGGCCTCCTCCAGCCCCAGGCCCTGGGTCGCCGGCTCGCGCCCCACCGCCACCAGCACGGCATCGGCCTCCAGCACCCGGCCGGAGGCGAGCTCGACGATCCGCCCGTCGCCCGCCGCGCCGAAGCCGGTGATGGTCTCGCCCGGGTTGATCTTGATCCCCTGGGCGGTCAGCGCCTCGGCCAGCCCTTCGCGCAGTTCCTGGTCGAAGCCGCGCAGGGGCCATTTCTGGCGGTAGGTCAGCACCACCTCCGAGCCCAGCGCATGCAGCAGCCCGGCGAATTCCACGCCGATATAGCCGCCGCCGACGATGATGATCTTCTCCGGCCGCTTCTCCAGCGTGAAGAGGTCATCGGAGATCATCACGCAGTCGATGCCCGGCAGGTCCGGCCGGATCGGGCGGCCGCCCACGGCGATGACGATGCGCTCCGCCGTCACCCGCTCCTCGCCGACCTGCAGGGTGTGCTCGTCCAGGAAGCGGGCATGGGCCTCGAAGACCCGGGCGCCGTTGCCCTCCAGCAGCCGGCGGTAGATGCCGTTGAGGCGCGCGACCTCCTTGTCCCGCGCCGCCTTCAGCACCGACCAGTCATGGCCGCGGTTCTCGATGTCCCAGCCGAAGGCTGCGGCATCCGCCGCCCACTGCCCGTATTCGGCGGCCTGCACCATGATCTTCTTGGGCACGCAGCCGACATTGACGCAGGTGCCGCCCCAGAAGCGGCTCTCCGCGATACCCACCCGCGCGCCATGGCCGGCGGCGATCCGGGCGCAGCGCACGCCGGCGCTGCCGCCGCCGATCACGAAGAGGTCGAAGTCGTAGGAGGGCATCCGGAATCCTTGGCTACGGGGGGCGTCTCTGTTCCGGCGCCCTAGGTCGGGCCTTCCGGTGCCCAGGGCAAGACCCAGGGGCAAGACCCGGGGGCAAGGTCCCAGGGCAAGGCCCGGCGTCCGGGCCGCGCCGCGGGCAAGGCAGGTCTGCCGCAAGCGGGTTCAGCCCGCCGCCAGCCAGACCGCCGCATTGCCGGGGAGTTCCGCCGCGCCCTCCAGCGGCAGGCTGGCGGCGAGGAGGCGGCCTTCCGGCAGGGGCACCGATGCCTCCCCCAGGTTGATGGCCACCCGCACCCCGCCATTGCGCAGCAGCAGCACATCGGGGGGCGAGGTCTCCCAGGCCAGATCCCCCTGTCCCAGGCCATGCTCCCGCCGTAGGCGCAGCAGGCGGCAGTAGAGTTCCAGGGTGGAATCCGGCACGCCTTCCTGACGGTCCGCCGCATAGGCGCGGAAGTCCTCCGGCTGCGGCAGCCAGGTCGCCCCGGTGGGGCTGAAGCCGAAGCCCGGCGCCCCTGCCTCCCAGGGGATCGGCACGCGGCAGCCGTCGCGGCCGGTCTCCGCCCCGCCGGTGCGGAAGAAGGAGGGGTCCTGGCGGTGGCGGGCCTCCAGCGTGGTGTGCTCCGGCAGGCCGAGTTCCTCACCCTGGTAGATATAGGCCGAACCCGGCAGGGCCAGGGTCAGCAACGCCATGGCCCGGGCGCGGCGCAGGCCCAGCGCCTCGTCCGGCTGCTCGCCCGCCGCATCGATGCCGGGCGGGCGGGTGCCCGGCACAGACAGCCCGTAGCGGGAGGCATGGCGCACCGTGTCGTGGTTGGACAGGACCCAGGTGGTCGGCGCCCCCACGGCGGCGGCCGCCCGGAGGGAGGCGTCGATCACCCGCCGGAGTTCCGCCGCGTCCCAAAGGGCGGTCAGGTAGTCGAAGTTGAAAGCCTGCTGCATCTCATCCGGGCGGACATAGCGGGCGAGGCGGGACTGCGGCTTCACCCAGGCCTCCGCCACCATCATCCGGTCGCCGGGATAGGCAGCCAGGACGCGGCGCCAGTCGCGGTAGATCGCGTGCACTCCCTCCTGGTCCCACATCGGCCCCATGTCGGGTGCCGGGCCGTCGCCGTCCTCCCCCTCGATCATGGTGGCCTGCCCGCTCCATTCCGGCAGGCCGGGGGCCTTGACCAGCCCATGTGCGACATCGACGCGGAAGCCGTCCACGCCCCGGTCGAGCCAGAAGCGCAGGATGCTCTCGAACTCGGCGCGGACCTCGGGGTGCTCCCAGTCGAAATCCGGCTGCCGCCGGTCGAAGAGGTGCAGGTACCACTGCGTGTCGCCAGGGGCGCGTGACCAGGCGGAGCCACCGAAGACGCTGCGCCAGTCATTGGGCGGCACCTCCCCGCCGGTTGCCTCTCCCTGGGGTCTGCGCCCGTCGCGGAAGATATAGCGTGCGCGTTCCAGGCTCCCGGGCGGCGTGCGGAGGGCCGCCTGGAACCAGGGATGCTCATCCGAACTGTGGTTCGGCACCAGGTCCACGATCACCCGCAGCCCCAGCGCATGGGCCTGGTGCAGGAGGCGGTCGAAATCCGCCAGCGTGCCGAAGAGCGGGTCCACATCCCGGTAATCCGCGACATCGTAGCCCCCATCGGCCTGCGGCGAGCGGTAGAAGGGCGAGAGCCAGATCGCATCCACCCCCAGCCGCGCCACATAGGGCAGGCGGGCGGCGATGCCCGGCAGGTCCCCCACCCCGTCACCATCGGAATCGGCGAAGGAGCGCGGGTAGATCTGGTAGATCACGGCCGAGCGCCACCATTCGGCGCCGGGACGGTGTGAGGAAGGAAGGGCCGCGGTCGCGACTTGATCCATGCCGGTCGTCCTGCTTGCTGGTCCTGCCGCACCCAACACCCGCCGCGCTGCGGGGTTGAGGCGAAAGCGGGAGGCATCCGCCCCGAGGGCCTTGCGGCACCACGACATGGCGGCCGCCGGGCCATGGCGCTCAGACCTTGTGCGTGGTCAGCAGAAGGCTGGTCTCGGTCGAGGCCACGCCCCGGATCTGTCGTATCCGCTGGAGCGCGGCATCGAAACCCTCCAGCGTGCCGGTCGCCAGTTCCACCACGAGGTCCCAGCGGCCATTCGTGCTGTGGACCGCCGCCACCTCCGCCATGCCGCGCAGGGAACGCAGCACCGCCTCGGTCCGTTCCCCGGCCACCTCGATCAGGGTGATGGCGCGGATCCGTCCCGCCTCCGCCTCCGGCATCAGCCGCAGGGTGAAGCCCTGGATCACCCCGCTGGCCTGGAGGCGGTCCAGCCGGTTCTGCACCGTGCCGCGCGAGACCTTCAGCAGGGAAGCCAGGCTCGCGACCGGCAGGCGCGCATTGTCCCGCAGCAGGGCGATGAGGTTCCGGTCGATATCGTCCATGGATCGCCTGTCCGGAAGGTGGCCGCCCGGTTCCAGCCCGGCAATCCGCAGCCCAGGGCTGACGGATCGCCAGGGTTTCTGACGATCCGCTCTATCGCTTCAGCAATCCGGGCACCAGGGGGCCGTGGTGACGGCGGCCTGCCGCATCTTCACGCGAAAGAGGCCCGTTTCTTGGGCTCGCCGGCTGCTCTTTCATCAGGAGCCCCTCTCCGGACAGGGCCATCCCCCGGCACGGGCTTTGCTTCGGTTCGTTCCAGCATCGCATCCGGCGGCCTTCCAGCACCCGTCCGGAACCAGGGAAAACAAGGGAGTCGCCGATGTCGGGACGCATGGGGGCCAGGGCTGGCCGGGCGGGCACGGGCCCGCATCCGGTGGACCGGATGCTGCCGCTGCCGAAGCTGGTGCCGCTCGCGCTTCAGCACGTGCTGGTCATGTATGCGGGCGCCGTGGCGGTGCCACTGATCATCGGGCGGGCACTGAACCTTTCGCCGCAGGAGGTCGCCTTCCTGATCTCCGCGGACCTTTTTGCCTGCGGCCTGGCGACGCTGGTGCAGTGCCTGGGCTTCCCCGGCTTCGGCATCCGCCTGCCGGTGATGATGGGCGTGACCTTCGCCGCCGTGGGGCCGATGCTCTCCATGGCCGCCACGCCGGATGTCGGGCTGCTGGGCATCTACGGCTCGGTGATCGCCGCCGGCCTCTTCGGGGTGCTGGTGGCCCCTTTCGTCAGCCGGCTGCTGCCGCTTTTCCCGCCCGTGGTCACGGGCACCATCATCCTGGTGATCGGCATCTCTCTGATGCGGGTGGGCATCAACTGGGCCGGCGGCGGGCTGCCCATGCTGACGCGCGTGGTCGATGGCGTGCCCTATTCCTACGCCAACCCGAATTACGGCCAGCTCACCGGGCTGGGCATCGCCCTCTTCGTGCTGCTGGTGATCCTGGCGCTGATCAAGTGGGGGCGCGGCTTCGTGGCCAATGTCGCGGTGCTGCTGGGCATCGTGGCGGGCTCGGTGCTGGCCAGCCTGATGGGGGTGATGCATTTCGAGCGCGTCCTGGCCGCCCCCTGGTTCGCCGTGGTGACGCCTTTCCATTTCGGCATGCCGAGCTTCCACCTCGTGCCCATCGTCACGATGTGCATCGTGATGGTCGTGGTGATGATCGAATCCCTGGGCATGTTCCTGGCCCTGGGGGAGATGACCGGCCGCCCGGTGGACCAGGATGCGCTGAGCCGCGGGTTGCGCGCCGACGGGCTGGGCACGCTGCTGGGCGGCCTCTTCAACACCTTCCCCTATACCTCCTTCTCCCAGAATGTCGGGCTGGTGGGCGTGACCGGGGTGCGCTCGCGCTGGGTGACCGTGGCGGCGGGCGTGATCATGCTGGCGCTCGGCCTGCTGCCGAAGATGTCGGCGCTGGTGGAGGCCGTGCCGCAGGTCGTGCTCGGCGGCGCCGGGCTGGTGATGTTCGGCATGGTGGCGGCCACCGGGGCGCGCATCCTCGCCCAGGTCGATTTCCGCACCAACCAGAACAACCTCTTCGTCGTCGCCCTGTCCGTGGGCTTCGGCATGATCCCGCTGGCGGCCCCGAACTTCTTCCGGGCCCTGCCGCATGAGCTGCACCCGCTGCTGGAATCCGGCATCCTGCTCGCCTCCATCGTCGCGGTGGCTCTGAACGCCTTCTTCAACGGCCTGGGCAGCCGGGAACAGGCCCGCAGCGACGCCGCCACGGCGGCCGCGGCGGCGGAGCACGCCTGAGGGCGGAGCGGCCTCCCCCATCGCCGCGGCCCTGTCCGAAGGGCAGGGCTGCCGGCCCGGCGGATTGACCTCGCCGGCCACAGGCCACAGCCTCCCCGCCACGCAGCGGAGGAACCCCGATGGCCGACGAGAAACTGGTCCTGTCGGAGCGGCAGGGGCGGGTGGGCCTGATCACGCTCGACCGCCCCAAGGCGCTCAACGCGCTCAGCGATTCGCTGATGGCGCAACTGGGCGAGGCGCTGCTCGCCTTCGATGCCGATGAGGAGATCGGCGCCATCGTGCTGACCGGCAGCGAGCGCGCCTTCGCCGCCGGGGCCGATATCCGGGAGATGAAGGACCGCCGCTTCCCGGACGTTTACCGGAACGACTTCATCGGCCAGCGCTGGGAAACGATCCTGCAGGTGCGCAAGCCGGTCATCGCGGCGGTGGCGGGCCATGCGCTGGGCGGCGGCTGCGAGCTGGCGATGATGTGCGACATGATCGTCGCCGCCGACACGGCGAAGTTCGGCCAGCCGGAGATCAATATCGGCATCCTGCCCGGCGCCGGCGGCACGCAGCGGCTGACCCGGGCGGTGGGCAAGTCCAAGGCCATGGACCTGATCCTGACCGCGCGGATCATGGATGCCGCGGAGGCCGAGCGCAGCGGGCTGGTGGCGCGGGTGGTGCCGGCGGCGGAACTGCTGCCCCAGGTCCTGGAGATGGCGGCGCGGATCGCCGCCCTCCCCCCGACCTCGGTCGCCATGGCCAAGGCCGCCGTCAACGCCGCCTTCGAGACCACGCTGCGGGAGGGCGTGCGGCTGGAGCGCCAGCTCTTCCTCAGCCTCTTCGGCACGCCGGGGCAGGTCGAGGGCATGGCCGCCTTCGTCGAGAAGCGGAAGCCCGATTTCGGGCGCGGCTGACCGCCTTGCCCCTCCCCCGCCCCCTCCCGCGCGGGGGTTTGCGGTTGACTTCGCGCCCGCGTGGGGTCTAGAAGCCCCGACCTTCTGCTGTCCCCCTGGTCCTGTCCTGGAGGGTGGCGGCGTTCCACAGACAGATCGGCAGTCAGTACAGCTCATGGCGAACACGCCCTCTGCGCGTAAGCGCATCCGTCAGACCGAGAAGCGCAACGCGCGCAACACCGCCCGCCGTTCCCGCGTGCGCACCTTCCTGCGCAAGCTCGAGGACGCGCTCGCCGCCGGCGACAAGAGCCAGGCCCAGGCCGCTTATCAGGCTTTCCAGCCGGAGATGATGCGCGCTGTCACGAAGGGCGTGCTGCACGCCAACACCGTGGGCCGCAAGCTCTCCCGCCTGTCCGCCCGCGTGAAGGCGCTGGGCGCCACGGTGCAGGGCTAAAAATTCGATCACACCTCTGGTAGGTGTGTTGACGGCCCGGATCGTTCTGATTCGGGCCGTAATTTTTGCAGGCTTTTCAAAGCAGTTAGCCGATGAGGCTAAGACGTCATCCGAATTTTGGTTGGCTCTTCACGGCTTCGTTGCAACAGTGTGACTCGGGAGTCGGGGCCTCGCTCTGACTCTTCTTGATCGGCTCCGGGCTTCGCGCTGATGTGCCCCCACCCTGGATGGGAGAGGGGGTACCACGCGCCCCCCTTTTCGCCAAGGGTGGTGACGGAGCCGGTCCGGGTCAGGCCAGGTTATCCGGCCCTGTCGGCCGGTCGAGGGAGAGCGGCGCGAGCCGCGGTTCGGAGAGAGGATGCGGATGCTCATGCAGCAGGAAGACCTCGGCAGCCCCTCTCCCGTCCTCTCCGGCACCGGCCTGGATTCCGCCAATGTCACCGAGGCCTGGGCGCGCATCCGTGGCCGCCTGCGCGAGGAAATCGGCGAAATCGAGTACCGCACCTGGATGCGCCAGATGACCCTGGCGGCCATCGAGGGCGAGGAGGCGGTGGTGCAGGTGCCCTCCCGCTTCCTGCGCGACTGGCTGCGCAGCCAGTACGGGGACAGGCTGCGCGCGCTCTGGCAGGCCGAGAATCTGGGCGTGCGCCGGGTGGACATCCGCGTGGCGCCGGCACCGGCGGCCGATGGCGCGACGGTGGACGGCGAGGCCATGCCGCGTGCCCTGCCGGAGCAGGCACGCCCGGCCGAGGCCCGCGCCGCCGATCCCGCCCGGGCCGCCGATCCCCGCAACGCCGATCCCCGCAACGACTGGGCGGCGCCGCTCGATCCGCGCTTCACCTTCGACAGCTTCGTGGTCGGCAAGCCGAACGAGTTCGCCTATGCCTGCGCCCGCCGCGTGGCGGAGAAGCCGGCGAGCCCGGGATTCAACCCGCTTTTCCTCTATGGCGGCGTCGGGCTGGGCAAGACGCATCTGATGCATTCGATCGCCTGGGCGCTGCGCGAGCCCGGCCTCGACCGCTCGGTGGCCTATATGTCCGCCGAGAAGTTCATGTACCGCTTCATCGCGGCGCTGCGTTCGCAGAGCACGATGGAGTTCAAGGAGAGCCTCCGCTCCGTCGACGTCCTGATGATCGACGACCTGCAGTTCCTGATCGGCAAGGACAACACGCAGGAGGAGTTCTTCCACACCTTCAACGCGCTGGTGGATGCCGGCAAGCAGATCGTGGTCTCCGCCGACAAGTCGCCCTCCGACCTGTCGGGGCTGGAGGACCGGCTGCGCACACGGCTCGGCTGCGGCATGGTGGCCGATATCCACGCCACCACCTACGAGTTGCGCATCTCGATCCTGGAGGCCAAGGCGCAGGCGGCGGGCATCCCGGTGCCGGCGCGGGTGCTGGAATACCTCGCGCACAAGATCACCTCGAACGTGCGGGAGCTGGAAGGCGCGCTGAACCGGCTGATCGCCCATTCCGGCCTGTTCGGCCGCCCGGTGACGCTGGAAAGCTGCCAGGAGGTCCTGCACGACATCCTGCGCGCCCATGACCGCCGCGTGACGATCGAGGAGATCCAGAAGCGCGTCGCCGAGCACTACAACATGCGCCTCGCCGACATGTCCTCGGCCCGCCGCGCCCGCAATGTGGCCCGGCCGCGGCAGGTGGCGATGTACCTGGCCAAGCAGCTCACCTCGCGCTCCCTGCCCGAGATCGGGCGCAAGTTCGGCAATCGTGACCACACCACCGTCATGCATGCCGTGGCCAAGGTGCAGGAGCTGATGCAGCAGGATGCCGGCTTCGCCGAGGATGTCGAGCTGCTGCGGCGGATGCTGGAGACCTAATCTCCCCCCGGCGCCGGGTTCCCGGGCGCCACCCCCTTCCGCTCCGCCCGGCCGCGCCGGAATGGGGGCCGAAATGCGGGCGGGTGCCCCGCTTCCCCGGGTTTGGGCGGGATGATAGGAATGTCCCCTTGTCAACGCAGGGTCCCCGGCTCCGGGACCCCCAACAGCTTCGAGGATAGGCGCCGATGAAGTTCACGGTGGACCGGGCGGTGCTGCTGAAGGCGCTCGCGCATGTCCAGAGCGTCGTCGAGCGTCGCAACACCATCCCCATCCTGGCCAATGTCCTGCTGGATGCCGCGCAGGACCGGCTGACGCTGACCGCCACCGACATGGAGATCGCGGTGGTGGAGGAGATCACCAGCGGCGTCGAGGTGACGCAGCCGGGCCGCTGCACCGCCCCGGCGGCGACGCTCTACGAGATCGCGCGCAAGCTGGGCGACGGGCTGAAGGTGGAGTTCGACCAGGCGGGCGGCGATGCGCCGCTGGGCCTGCGCGCCGGGCGCTACGTGACCTCGCTGATGGTGCTGCCGGTCGAGGATTTCCCGGCGATGACGGAGGGCAAGCTGCCGCACCGCTTCAGCCTGCCCGCCGCGACGCTGCGCGAGCTGGTGGACCGCACCCGCTTCGCCATCTCCACCGAGGAGACGCGCTACTACCTGAACGGCATCTACCTGCATGTCGCGGAGGGCGAGGATGGCAAGGTGCTGCGCGCCGTGGCGACCGACGGACACCGCCTCGCCCGCGTCGAGGCACCGCTGCCGGAGGGCGCCTCGGGCATGCCGGGGGTGATCGTGCCGCGCAAGACGGTGGGCGAGGTGCGCAAGCTGGCCGACGAGGCCTCGGGCGAGGATGCGACGGTCGAGGTGCGGCTCTCCGACACCAAGATCCAGTTCCGCCTCGGCCCGGTGACGCTGACCTCCAAGCTGATCGACGGCACCTTCCCGGAATACGAGCGCGTCATCCCCAAGGGCAACGACAAGGAGCTCAAGGTGGACCGCGCCCTCTTCGCCCAGGCGGTGGACCGGGTGGCGGCCATCTCCTCCGAGCGTTCGCGGCCGGTGAAGCTGGCGCTGGGCAGGAACCAGCTCGTCCTCACCGCCTCTTCCCCGGAGCAGGGGCAGGCGCGCGAGGAACTGGACGCGGATGCCGTCAGCTACGCCTCCACGCCTCTGGAGATCGGCTTCCAGGCCCGCTACCTGAAGGACATCACCGACCAGGTGCAGGGCCAGGTGGTGTTCCGCTTCTCCGACGGTTCCGCCCCCACCATCGTGCAGGACGAGGACAAGGCCAGCGCGCTCTATGTGCTGATGCCGATGCGGGTCTGACCCGCCCTTCCCTGCCTCCCGCCTGGATTGTCCGGGCGCCGCCGCATCGCCATCTGTGATGGCGATGCGGCTTCCCGGTCCGAAGGGAGTGGCGCCGCCCCAGGAAGCCTTCGGGACCCGCGTGACCCTTCCCTTCCAGAACGCCCCGCCCGGCCTGCGCCTGACACGGCTGATGCTGCGGGATTTCCGCAGCCATGCCGCGACGGATCTGCGCCTGGAATCGCCGCTGGTGGTGGTGGCGGGGGAGAACGGCACCGGCAAGACCAACCTGCTGGAGGCGATCAGCCTGCTGGGCCCTGGGCGCGGGCTGCGAGGCGCGCGCAACCTCGATTTCTGCCGCCGCGCGGCGGAGGGGCCTCCCCTGGGCCGTCAGCGGCCGTTTCGAGGCGCCGCACGGCCCCTTCGACCTTGGCACCGGCACGCCGCCGGAAGGGCCGATGGACAAGCGCGTGCTGCGACTCAACGACGGGGCGGTGCGCTCCCAGGCGGAACTCGGCGTGCTGGTCGCGGCAGTCTGGCTGACGCCGCAGATGGACCGGCTCTTCCAGGAAGGCGCCTCCGGCCGGCGGCGCTTCCTCGACCGCCTGGTCTGGGCGCTGGAGCCCGGCCATGCGCGCGAGGTCGCGGGCTATGAGACCGCCATGGCCGGGCGCAACCGGCTGCTCTCCGAAACCCGGCGCGACCCGGCCTGGATCGCCTCGCTGGAGGATGCCATGGCACGGCATGGCGTGGCCGTGGCCGCCGCCCGCCGCGCCCTGATCGCCCGGCTGAACGCGGCGCTGGAGGGCGGCACGGCCGGAGCCTTCCCGGCCGCCCGCTGCGGCCTGTCCTGCGAGGTCGCGGCGATGCTGGAGGAGCAGCCCGCTTTGGCCGTGGAGGACGCGCTGCGCGGGCGCCTCGCCGCCAACCGGGGGCGCGACGCGGCGGCGGGGCTGGCGACGGAAGGGCCGCATCGCTGCGACCTGCTGCTGCGCCACCTGCCGCGCGACCTGCCGGCCGAGATCTGTTCCACGGGCGAGCAGAAGGCGCTGCTGGTTTCCGTGATCCTGGCCCATGCCGCGCTGATCGCCGCCGCCCGTGGCTTCGCGCCGCTGCTGCTGCTGGACGAGGTGGCGGCGCATCTCGATGCGGCCCGCCGCACGGCACTGTTCGAGGCCTTGGCCGCCCTGCCGGCGCAATGCTTCCTGACAGGCACGGACCCGGAGGTCTTCGCCCCACTGCAGGGCCGTTCCCAGGCCTTCCTCGCCGGCCATCAGGGGCTGCACGCGGCCTGAGATCCGCCATGCCCGGACAGCCCTGCCGGCGATGGCGGGAAATCCAGATTTGCCAAGGGAAAAGCTGAGGATTCCCGATGCGGCGGAGCAGCGGAATCCCTATATTGGGGGCGAGCTTCGACTACGGTTTTCCGAAAGGTTCCATCGCCTGATGTCCGACCCCGCGCTTCCAGAACAGTCCCCTTCCGGCCAGGAGGGCGGGGAAGCCTATGACAGTGCCTCCATCACCGTGCTGCGTGGCCTGGACGCCGTCCGCAAGCGACCCGGCATGTATATCGGCGACACGGATGACGGGTCCGGCCTGCACCACATGGTCTTCGAGATCGTCGACAATTCCGTGGACGAGGCCCAGGCGGGCTATGCCACCCATGTCGATGTGGTGATCAATGCCGACGGCTCCGTCACCGTCACCGATGACGGGCGCGGCATCCCCGTGGACATGCATGCCGAGGAAGGCATCTCGGCCGCCGAGGTGGTGCTGACGCGGCTGCATGCCGGCGGCAAGTTCAACCAGAACTCCTACAAGGTCTCCGGTGGCCTGCATGGCGTCGGCGCGGCGGTGGTGAACGCCCTGTCCGAGCACATGGAGGCGCGCATCTGGAAGAACGGGCGCGAGCACGTGATCCGCTTCGCCCATGGCGACACGGTGGAGCCGCTGCGGGATGTCGGCCCCTCCGAGCATCCCACCGGCACGCAGGTCACCTTCAAGCCCAGCGCCGCGACCTTCTCGAAGACCGAGTTCGACTTCGAGCGGCTGGAGAAGCGGCTGCGCGAGCTGGCCTTCCTCAATTCCGGCCTGCGCATCACGCTGCAGGACGACCGGCCGGTCGAGGGGGCGACCGAAGGCGCCGAGCCGCGCCGCACGGTCTTCCACTACGAGGGCGGGCTCGCCGCCTTCGTCGAGTATCTCGATCGTTCCAACAAGCCGATCTTCTCGCCCCCCGCCGCCGCGACGGGCGAGCAGACGGTGGAGCGCAACGGCGAGAGCAAGACGATCCGCGTCGAATTCGCGCTGCGCTGGACCGACAGCTTCCACGAGACCATGCACTGCTTCACCAACAACATCCCGCAGCGGGATGGCGGCTCGCATCTCGCGGGCTTCCGCCAGGCGCTGACGCGGGTGCTGGGCAAGGTGGCGGAGCAGGCGGCGAAGAAGGACAAGACCGCGCTGTCCGGCGAGGACATGCGCGAGGGCCTGACCGCCGTGCTGTCGGTGAAGGTGCCGGACCCGAAATTCTCCTCCCAGACCAAGGAGAAGCTGGTTTCCTCCGAGGTGCAGCCGGTGGTGCATTCGGTCGTCGCCGATGCGCTGGACCACTGGTTCGAGACGCATCCCAAGGAAGCCAACGAGATCGTCCGCAAGTGCCTCGACGCCGCCGCGGCGCGCGAGGCCGCCCGCAAGGCGCGCGACCTGACGCGGCGCAAGGGCGTGCTCGACATCTCCTCCCTCCCCGGCAAGCTCGCCGATTGCCAGGAGCGCGATCCGAGCAAGGCGGAGATCTTCATCGTCGAGGGTGACTCGGCCGGCGGCTCCGCCAAGCAGGGCCGCGACCGCGCCTTCCAGGCGATCCTGCCATTGCGCGGCAAGGTGCTGAATGTCGAGCGTGCGCGCTTCGACAAGATGCTGTCCTCGGAACAGATCGGCACGCTGATCACCGCGCTCGGCGCCGGCATCGGCCCCGACCCGGCGAATGGCGGCTTCGATCCGGCCAAGCTGCGTTACGGCAAGATCTGCATCATGACCGACGCGGACGTGGACGGTTCTCACATCCGCACCCTGCTGCTGACCTTCTTCTTCCGCCAGATGCCGGAGCTGATCGAGCGCGGGCATCTCTTCATCGCCCAGGCGCCGCTCTATCGCGCCAAGCGCGGCAACGAGGAACGCTACCTCAAGGACGACGCGGCGCTGGAGGAATACCTGCTGGAGAAGGCGCTCCACAACGCGGCGATGACGCTCAGCGACGGCACGGTGCTGGAGGGCGAGGAACTGCGCGGAGAGGTGCAGAAGCTGCGCGAGGTGTCGCGCCGCATCCGCCGCGCCTCCGGCAACCTGCCGCTCTGGATCGGCGAGCAGGCCGCGCTTTCCGGCGCCATGGCCATGGCCAATGACGGCCAGGCGGCGCAGGCCCTGGCGCGGCGGCTGAACGAGCTGTCGCTGGAGACGGAACGCGGCTGGTCCGCCTCGCTGGACGAGGCCGGGCTCAAGCTGGGCCGCACCGTGCGCGGCGTGGCCGAACGCTATTCCCTGGAGCCCGCCCTGCTGCGCGGCGCCGATGCGCTGTGGCTGGAGGAGCGGCGGGAATTCCTGGCCGGCCGCTATGGCAGTGGCGTCACCTTGCGCTTCGAGGGGCGCGAGGACCGGTCGCATGGCCCGCTCTCCGCGCTGGACCGGGTCTTCCAGCAGGGCCGCAAGGGGCTGACGATCCAGCGCTTCAAGGGGCTGGGCGAGATGAACCCGGATCAGCTCTGGAAGACCACGCTGGACCCGGCGGCGCGCACCATGCTGCGGGTGAAGATCGACGATGCCGACGAGGCGGGTCAGATCTTCGCGACGCTGATGGGCGATGTGGTCGAGCCGCGCCGCGAGTTCATCGTGGGCAACGCGCTGAAGGTCGCCAATCTGGACGTCTGACGTCTGCCCCCGGGGGCAACCGATACCGGCAAGGCCGGGCCCTCCAGGGTCCGGCCTTTTTCCTGTCCGGCGGACGGAAGGACACAGGCCTCCTTTTTTGTAAGATCATTCCAAAATTCAGCCCAATCCGTTTCGGAAAGGTGCATAAGCATCCCAGGGGAGATGCAATGGACCAGTGGGAACGAAAAGCTCGCCACCGGAGAGCGCGGAAGCGCGGTGTCCGATGGCGGCCGGCTTTCCTGGCGCTCCTGCTGCCTGGTCTTCTCCTGGGCATCGCGTCCCCGGCCCATGCGGCGGCACCGGCCCAGGACGGGTCCCTGGCCGCCCTGCCCGCGCAGGCTCCGTCCCCTTCCACACCCGACCATGCAGGGGCCGCGGGCAGCGCGTCCTTCGAGGCGCTGATGCGCGCCGGGGATCAGGCGATGCTGCGGGGCGACGTGTCCCGGGCACGGGCCATCTACCAGCGCGCCGTGACGCTCGCCCCGCAATCGGCTGCCGCCTGCCTGTCGCTGGGCTCCACCTACGACCCGAACATGCTGGCCACGATCGAGGCCCGGGGCGGTGGGCTGATCGACACGGCCAAGGCCCGCGAATGGTATGAGCGCGCGCGGGCGCTGGGCCATCCCGCCGCCGATCGCGTGCTGAGCCGGCTGCCATGACGCCGCATGCCGCGCGCCACAGGAGGAACACAGCGCCATGAACCGCCGAAACCTGCTCGCCGGGCTGGCCGGTGGCCTCGCCCTCCGCGCCGCCACAGCCGGCGCGCAGCCCCTGCCGCCCGTCCCCGGAGGGGCCGTGCCGCCGCGCAGCGACGATACGCTCGGCCTCATGGCCGCCGGCCTGGACGGGACCTATATCCGCTTCGCCGACGACATTTCCAACGTGCTCGACGGGGTGGATGGGCTGCGCATCCTGGCCATGATCGGGCGCGGCTCGCTGCAGAACCTGTCGGACCTGCTCTATCTGCCCCGGGTGGACCTCACCTTCGTGCAGTCGGACGTACTGGCCGCGGCCGCGCAGCAGCGGCTCTTCTCCGGCCTGCAACAGCAGGTGAACTACATCGCCAAGCTCTATGATGAAGAGGTGCACATCTTCGTCCGCCCCGGCATCGCGCGGCTGGAGGACCTCGCCGGGCGCCGGGTGAATGTGGAAAGCCGCCAGTCCGGCACGGCGATGACGGCGCAGTTCCTGTTCACGCAGCTCGGCCTGCGGGTGCAGACGGTGAACCTGCCTTCGAACGACGCCACGGAACTGCTGCGCCGGGGCGAGATCGACGCGGTGATGCGCATCGCCGGCAAGCCGATACGCTTTTCCACCCCTATGCCGGAGGGCACGCGGCTCCTGCCGGTCCCGCTTTCCGAGCAATTGCTGGAAGCCTATCTGCCAGCCACCTTCACGGCCCGGGACTATCCCGGCGTGGTTCCGGAGGGCGAGAGCGTGGACACGGTGGCGGTGGGCGCGGTCCTCGCCTGCTACAACCACCAGAACCCGATCCGGCGCGAGAGGCTGCAACGCTTCTCCCGGGCCTTCGCGCAGAAATTCGATGCCTTCCTGCAACCGCCACGGCACCCGAAATGGCGCGACGTGAACCTCGCCGCGACGCTGCCGGGCTGGACGCGCTTCGATCCGACGCTACAGGCCGCCTCCGCCACCGCGGCGCCCCGTTCCAGGCAGGCTGCGCGCTCGCGCCTTCCGGCCAATCCGCCGGCGGACTGACGCGGCTGCAGGCGGAAGGGGCCGGAAGGATCCTTTCCCGCATGAAACTTTCTCTGGTCGTAATTATGGCCTAGGATCGCGAAATTCGTACCGCGCTGCACAAAAGAGACGGCCGGTCGCTTCGGGGGTGAAGGACAAGAACGGCATGCGCCCTTCCGCCACTCTGGCCAGCCTGCTCCTGTTCGGCGGCTCGCTGAGCCTGGCAGCCATCGTGCCACGGCAGGATGCATATGCGGCCAGGCCGGACCAGCCGGCCTCGGAAGCGGTCCCACGAAATGTGCCTGACAAGCTGGCCCTGGCCGCCACCGCCCGGCCGATCGAACTGCCGGACAGCCTGCCGGCGCTGGAACAAGAGCGGGCCACGCTCCAGGAACGCCTCGCGCAGATCGGCCTGACGATCGACCGCATCCTGACCGGCGTGGTGATGGCGGCGCGGAAGGCCGATCCCTGGGGCCCCGCGCGGGAAAGCGATCCCGCGCCGGTCCTGGAAGCCCTGGGTCAGGAGCGGCAGTTGATCCTCGACCGGCTGGGACAGATCGACCGCAAGACCTTGTTGCTGGCCGCCGCGCCCGGCCCGGCACCGGGCCGTCTGGCCCCGCAGGACCCGGATGCCGATCTTCTGGCCGGTTTGGATTCATCGCCGGGGCTGGAGGATACCGAGACCGCGGAGGCGCTCATGGCGCGGGTCGAGCGCTTCGACGCCGCCATGGATCGCCTGCTGGCCAGCATCGAGGCGCCGCCGGACAGCCTGGAGCGCGGCGGCGCCAGCGGGGAAGAACTGTTGAAGCGGCTCTATGGGTTGCGGGACGCGCAGGCGCGGCTGCTGGAACGGATCGCCCGGATCGAACCGCCTTCCATCCCGCTCCCGCCGCCGAGCCCGCCGGAGGAGCAGGTCGCGTCGGCGCCGGCGGTTGACAGCCCGGCCCCGGTCTCGCCCACCGGAAACGACCCCACCCGAAACGACATGGTGGAAGCCACTTCCCCGGTCCGGGAAGCGGAAGCCCCGCCCCTGTTCCCGCCACGCCGGAACCGCCCGCCGTAGCGGAAGCACCGACGGCGAAAACGCGGCTGGTGGAGGCCCCAGCGGTCGAGACACCGGTGATGAAGGCGCCGGCGGCAGAAGCCCCCGTGGCAGCACCGCCCGCACAGGCACCCGTGGCACCGCAGGTCCTGACCCTGGGACCGGCCGTCCCGCCACCTCCGCCGCCGCAGGCCCCACCTCCGGCGGAATCGCTCCCGGCGGCGCTGGCCATGGCCCCTTCGGTCCCGGCTGCGCAGCCGGTGCGGGACAGCGCTCCGGCTGTCCGGGAGGCAAGATTGACGCCCGCCCTGCGCTGCCGGGCGCTGCTGCAACGGGCTCAGTTGGGGGAGGAACTGACGCCCACCGAGCGCAAGGACCTCCGGGGCGCCTGCGTGACGTGACGCGGCAGCCCCGGCTCGCTCAGGCGGGGTGGATCAGCGGGTGTGGCTGTAGTTGGTGCCCATATAGCCGCCGATGGACAGCTTCGGCGCCTCGCCCGCGATGGGGGCGTTTTCCGGAGCCGTGGCCACTTCCGGTCCGGGCATGCCGCAGCCGGCCAGCAGGAGCGGCAGCAGCAGCATGGGCCGGGGATGCCATGGCAGCAGCCCCTTCGCCCCGGCATGTGTCGGAGGCGGTGCCCGGAACAAGGCGATCAGCCCTCCCCTTCCTTCAGGAAGCTGCGGATGGCGAGCAGCACGAGAACAGCGGCCGCCGTGCAGAACAGGCCACCAAGAATCGCGAACAGGTCCCCAAGCGGAATCGTATCCATGGCGCGGAAATGGGGCTCCTCTCCCCCGATAAGCTATGTCTTTTGCTGCATGGCAGCCGCTCGAACATGCAAGCCATGCGTTACCGCCCGATCACACACCGAAGGCTGCCCGGGACGTCCCGGACTGGGCGCCGATGGGCCGCCTCCGTCACCCCTGGCTTGTGGCCCGGCGCAGCCGCCGCGTCGGTGTCGCCGGACACAGGATCCTTCGACGGAGATCATCCGAATGGATGATGTTCCAGGGCGAGCCGTCCGGCGGGTCCGGGGCGCCGGCAACGTATGGCCGGCGCCACCGTCGCCGTCATGGATCCAGGCTGGCGGAGCGGCTTAGCGCCACCCGCCTGGCCCGCCCGGGCCACCGGGGCCATGGCCGCCCCAGCCAGGACCACCGGGGCCTCCTCTGGGCCCGCCATAGTCACCGCACCAGTTGAGGCCAAGCGGGCCGCAACCGCAGGCCGACAGGCTTCCTGCCATCAGCAGGAGAACCAGGACCCCGAACAGGCGACGCTTGTTACGCATCGGCATGTAATTATCCCATCTCCACACGGCCTCCGGGGCCGTGTGGAGATGAAACGCGGCGAAGATGGCAAATATTGGCAAGGAGCCGTCATAGCGGCGACAAGTATCGGTGAGCCCAGCCACCCGGTTTCATTCCGGGACCGGATGACAGGCGCGGTTACGGGGTATGCGGCATCAGCCACCCGGCGGGTCGAAGGCACGGACCGGCGGCAGGTTGCCGGTGAAGCGTTCCACCTCGACCGTGGTGAGCTGCCCGGTGCAGCCCTGCGCCAGGGCGGAGGTGCCGACATCGCGCGTCAGCACGTTGGGATTGCCATGGACGCAGAGCGGCGCCTCCTCCTCCGGATCGGCCGGGTCGTACCAGGCGCCGGTGGGAAGCTGCACCACGCCCTGCCGCACATCCTCCGTCACCATCACCGCCGCGAGGCAGGCGCCGCGCGCGTTGAACAGGCGGATGATGTCGCCCTCCGCGATGCCGCGCGCCGCCGCATCCACCGGATGCATCCGCGCCACCTCCCGGCCGCGATGCTTGGCCCTGGCGCTGTGCCCGCCGAAATCGAGCTGGCTGTGCAGCCGGGTCGCGGGCTGGTTCGCGACGAGGAAGAGCGGCGCCTCGGCACGGGGCGCATCCTCGGGGGCAGCCAGGCGGGGTGGCCGGGGCAATCGGCCTCGCCATAGGAATCGATGGTGCTGGAGAAGACCTCGATGCGGCCCGAAGGAGTGGGGAGCGGGTTCGCCACCGGGTCCTCGCGGAAGCGGCGCAGCTCGCCGCCGTCATCTTCTTCCTGCGGCAGGGTCAGGCTGCCCGCCTCCCAGAATTGCGCGAAGTCCGGCGCCGGCAGCCCCTTCTCCTCCAGGCCCTTGCGGGTGCGCTCGTAGAGATGCTCCAGCCATTGCCGGGCGTCGCGCCCCTCGGTGAACTCCGCGCCCCTGCCCAGGCGATCCGCCAGCCCGGCGAAGATGGTGTAATCGTCCCGCGCCTCGCCGAAGGGCTCGGCCACCCTGTGCATGGCCACCATCAGCGGGTCGTTGGAGCTGGCCCCGATATCCTCGCGCTCCAGCGTCATGGTGCAGGGCAAAACGATATCCGCGTGCCGCGCCGTGGCGGTCCAGGCCAGTTCATGCACCACCAGCGTATCCAGCCGGGCGAAGGCGCGGCGCAGGCGGTTCAGGTCCTGGTGGTGGTGGAAGGGATTGCCGCCCGCCCAGTAGACGAGGCGGATATCGGGATAGGTCCGCGTCTGCCCGTTGTAGCGATAGGTCCCGCCCGGGTTCAGCAGCATGTCGGAGATGCGCGCCACCGGGATGTAGTCGGCGACGCGGTTGCGCCCCTGTGCCAGCGTCGGCAGCGGCACCGCGCTGTTGCGGCGGCCGTAATAGCCGATGGCCCCCAGCGCATAGCCGTAGCCGCCGCCCGGCAGGCCGATCTGCCCCAGCGCGGCGGCGAGGACGGCGCCCATCCAGACGGGCTGTTCGCCATGCTCGGCGCGCTGCAGGGAATGGGCCACCACCACCAGCACGCGCTTGCCGTGCAGGCGGCGGGCCAGGGCGCGGATCTCCTCCGCCGGGAGGCCAGTGATCGGTGCGGCCCAGATGGCATCCTTGGGCTGGCCATCCGCCTCGCCCATCAGGTAGCGCTCGAAGACCGGCCAGCCTTCGGTGTAGCGGTCGAGGAAGGCGCGGTCGTGCAGACCCTCCGCCACCAGCGTGTGCACCAGCGCCAGCATCAGCGCCGTGTCGCTGCCGGGAATATTGGCGATCCATTCGGCGCCGGCCTCCGGCGGCAGGTCGCTGCGCAGCGGCCCGACCAGCAGGAAGTCGCACCCCCGGGCACGGGCGCGGGCCATGGCGCCGCGCTCGACATGCTGGCTGATGCTGCCGCCCGCCACCATGCTGTTCTTCAGCGCCATGCCGCCGAAAGCGATCACCGCCTCGGTGTGCTCGGCGATCTGTTCCCAGGTGACGTTGCGGCGGGTCAGGTCGTCATAGCTGCCCAGCACATGCGGCACGATCACGCTGGCCGCGCCGGAGCTGTAGGTGTTCACCGAGCGCACATAGCCGCCCATGGCGATGTTCAGGAAGCGGTGCACCTGGCTCTGCGCGTGGTGGAAGCGCCCGGCGCTGGCCCAGCCATAGGAGCCGCCGAAGACCGCCCCCGGCCCATGGGTGTCACGGATGCGGCCCAGCTCGGCACCCAGCCGGTCCAGCACCTCCTCCCAGGACACGGGGACGAACTCGTCCCGCCCGCGCCGGCCATCGGGGCCGGGGCCGCGCTCCAGCCAGCCGCGGCGGATCATGGGCTGGGCGATGCGGGCACGGTGGCGCAGGGCGGTGGGGAAGTTGTCGATGATCCCGTTCGGGTCGGGATCGCCCGCATAGGGGCGGACATCCAGGACGCCGTCCCGCAGCCGTGCCGAGAAGACGCCCCAGTGGGAGGTATGTGGCTGGAAGCCATCCCCGGCGAGGCTGACCGGCGGCAGTTCGGCGGCGTCCGTCATGGGCATCCTTTCGTGATGTCGTGGCGGCCGGAGAAGGCGTCCGGAGCGACATGCAATCCGGCGGTCCTTGTGGCGCCGGATGCGCCGCGGGTCCATCGCAAGACTGGCATGGCGGCCGTTCCGCGCGCTCCAGGCTCGTTCCGGCTGGATGGCAGGGGCCCATTCCATCACATCCGCCGGAGATCGGGGGCCATCGGCGCACATCACCCATCCCCGGCGATATCGGCCACCCCTATCTATAGGGCCTAGAGCAAGGAGCGAACCGGGATGAAGGCAGAGCAGGAGGATTTCACCCCCGTCCCCGGGCACCAGGAAGCTGTCCATCGTGCCCGGGTCCTGGCCAGGCTGGTGGAGGAGCAGTTGCTCGGCCACCCTGCCCTCGCCACCAACTTCTTCTGGCGCAACAAGGCCGAGCAGGCTCTCGACGCCCTGAGCGACCTCGCCGCCGCACTGGAGGCCGGAGCACCCCGCCGGCGGATGGTGGAGGCACCGGGCGGACGCGGCCAGGCCCCTGGGATGACGATGCCTCGCGCCGAACTCTGAGGAGAACAGGCGGCAACAGCACCCCCTCCCCTGCGCCGGGCGCAGGACTGGACGCGCCTCTTTGGGCGCGACAGGCTCCCGCCATGGGCGCAGAATGCGGCACGGGGCTCCACCCCATTCCGCGGAAGAACCCGTGATGTCGGGAGACGAGGCGTTGCAGCCGGGTTCCTGGAACCGTCCGAACACCTTCTGGCCGGTGCAGAATGGCTGGAGGATGCTGTTCCGGTCGGAGCCGAACGAGGTTCAGTTCGGCCTGACCCTGGCCTTCATCGCCGGGGCCATCAATGCCGGCGGCTTCATGATCGTGGGGCAGTACACCTCCCACATGTCGGGCATCGTCTCGGCCATGGCAGATGGTGCCGCGGCCGGGGCCTGGGCCCTGCTCCTCGCCGGGCTGGCGGCCCTTTGCTCCTTCCTGGGCGGCGCCGCCTGCTCGGCCATCCTCATCAACTGGTGCCGGCGGCACCATGCGCGCAGCCAGTATGCCCTGCCCCTGCTCCTGGAGGCCCTGCTGGTGGCGGGCCTGGGGCTGCTGGGGGAACATCTCCCGCCGGGCATCGCCATCGCGGTGCTGGTGCCGCTGCTCTGTTTCCTGATGGGGCTGCAGAATGCCACCATCACCAAGATCTCCGGCGCGCGCATCCGCACCACCCACGTGACCGGCATCGTCACCGATATCGGGATCGAGCTCGGCAAGCTGTTCTACTGGAACATCCATGTGACCGAGGCGAACGCCCCGCATGTCCGGGCGGACCGTGCCAAGCTCCGCCTGCTGTCCAGCTTCCTCGGCTGCTTCTTCGTCGGCGGAGTCCTGGGCGCGGTGGGCTTCAGCCATATCGGGCTGGCTGCCTTCCTGCCGCTTTCGGTCCTGCTACTCCTGCTGGCCAGTGCCGTTGTCCAGCCGGCGCCGGATATGACGGCGGGAGCCGGGCGCGGCCTGCCGGATCGGAGCTAGCGGCTCCACAGAATACAATCCCAGGTAGACATTACCCGTTTCGCATGCAACCTTTTGGCTCAGCAGCGGCTGGGGATCCCTGATGTGACGTTGTCCGGAAAAACCTCCCCCTTCCGGCCGGGCCGCTCCACGACCCGCGACTGCCTCCCCCTTTCTTCCAGCGACGGTCCTTCCGCCCGAATCCATGCAGCTTCCCCTCGTGAATGCGCTCAGTCCCATCAGCCAGGACCGCACGGAGGATGCCGTCTATGACGTGCTGATCGTGGACGATGACGACCTGGTGCGGGCGACACTCGCTTCCGTGATGGAGGACGAGGGCTGGACTGTAAGGGAGGCCCGTAACCCCGCCGAGGCACTGGGCGCCTGCGCCGGGCCGGAACGCTGCCGCCTGCTGCTGACGGACATCAATCTCGGCATGCCGCAGGACGGCTTCGACGTCGCGGCCATCCTGCGGCAGCGCTTCCCGGACCTGCCGGTCGTGTTCATCACCGGCCGGCCCTGGGTCTATGAGAACCGGCGCTTCGGCAAGCGGGAGCGCGCCCTGTCGAAGCCCCTGACCATGTCCTCGCTCGCCGAGACGGTGCGGGAGCTCATGCAGGCCGGCTGAGGCTTGCCGCCTTCTCCTTTCATCCCTTGCCTTTATCCCTTGGCGGTGTCGCGTTTCCCGCGCGAAGGGGATAGACCTCCCTTACCCTGCGGCCGGAATGCTACCCGCAGGCCCAGGCCGCGGCGGCACCCCTGTGCCGCCCCTTGTCCAGACGGCCCCATGCGAAGGCGGGCCGAAGAAGGAGGATCCCCCGATGAACGCCATCCCCGGCAGCGAGTCGAAGGCCAAGGCCGCGCGTCCCGTCTTCCAGTGGGATGACGCGCTGCTGCTGGAGGACCAGCTGAACGAGGAGGAGCGCATGATCCGCGACGCGGCGCGCGCCTTCTGCCAGGACAAGCTGATGCCCCGCGTGCTGGAGGCCAACCGGCGCGAGCATTTCGACCGTGAGATCATGAACGAGTTCGGCGAGCAGGGCTTCCTGGGCGCGACGCTGGAGGGCTATGGCTGCGCCGGGGTCGGCTATGTCTCCTACGGGCTGATCGCGCGAGAGGTGGAGCGGGTCGATTCCGGCTACCGCTCCGCCTTCTCGGTGCAGTCCTCGCTGGTCATGTATCCGATCCACGCCTTCGGCTCCGAGGCGCAGAAGGAGAAGTACCTGCCGAAGCTGCGCAGCGGCGAATGGGTCGGCTGCTTCGGCCTGACCGAGCCCGATGCCGGCTCCGACCCCAATTCCATGCGCACCCGTGCGAGGAAGGTCGATGGCGGCCACTCCCTCTCCGGCTCCAAGACCTGGATCAGCAATTCCCCGATCGCCGATGTCTTCGTGGTCTGGGCCAAGGACGATGAGGGGACCTTGCGCGGCTTCATCCTGGAGAAGGGGATGAAGGGGCTCACCGCGCCCAAGATCGAGGGCAAGTTCAGCCTGCGCGCCTCCATCACCGGCATGATCATGATGGACGAGGTCTTCGTCCCCGAGGAGAACCGCCTGCCGGGCGTGAAGAGCTTCGCCGGCCCCTTCTCCTGCCTCAACCGCGCCCGCTACGGCATCTCCTGGGGCGTGCTGGGCGCGGCCGAGGATTGCTGGCACCGCGCCCGCGACTACACCATGAACCGCATCATGTTCGGCCGGCCGCTGGCGCAGACGCAGCTGATCCAGAAGAAGCTCGCCGACATGCAGACGGAGATCACGCTGGGGCTCCAGGCTTCGCTGCGCGTCGGGCGCCTGTTCGACGAGCACAAGGCGGCGCCGGAGATGATCTCCCTGATCAAGCGCAACAACTGCGGCAAGGCGCTCGACATCGCCCGCATGGCCCGCGACATGCATGGCGGCAATGGCATCGTGGACGAGTACCACGTGATCCGCCACGCCATGAACCTGGAGACGGTGAACACCTACGAGGGTACGCACGACGTCCATGCGCTGATCCTGGGCCGCGCCCAGACCGGCCTGAACGCCTTCTGAGCGGGCGGGCAGCAGCATGGCCGGTCCGCTGGAGGGCGTGCGCGTCCTCGATCTGAGCCGCGTCCTCGCCGGCCCCTGGGCGAGCCAGAACCTGGCCGACCTGGGCGCCGAGGTGATCAAGGTGGAGCGCCCGGGCGCGGGGGACGACACCCGCGGCTGGGGCCCGCCCTATGTCGAGGATGCGGCGGGGCGGCCCACCGAGGTCAGCGCCTATTTCCTCTCGGCCAACCGGGGCAAGCGCTCCGTGACGGTGGATTTCACCCGCCCCGAGGGACAGGAGATCCTCCGCCGCCTCGCGGCGGAGAGCGATGTGGTGCTGGAGAACTACAAGTTCGGAGGCCTGCGGAAATACGGGCTGGACCATGACAGCCTGCGGGCGGTGAACCCGCGGCTGATCTACTGCTCCATCACCGGCTTCGGCCAGACCGGCCCCTATCGCCAACGCACGGGCTACGACTTCCTGCTCCAGGCCATGGGCGGGCTGATGAGCGTCACCGGCGATCCGGATGGCGAGCCGATGAAGGTGGGCGTCGCGATCACCGACATCCTCACCGGCATGTATGCCTCCACCGCCATCCTGGCCGCGCTGCACGAGCGCGGGCGCAGCGGCGAGGGCCAGCATATCGACCTCGCCCTGTTCGACGTGCAGATCGCGACCCTGGCCAACCAGGCGCTGAACTACCTCGTCTCCGGGCGTGAACCGCGGCGGCTGGGCAATGCGCATCCCAGCATCGTGCCCTACCAGTCCTTTCCCACGGTGGATGGCGACATCGTGCTGGCGGTGGGCAATGACGAGCAGTTCCGCCGCTTCGTCACCTCCGCCGGGCGGCCCGACCTGGCGGAGGACGAACGCTTCCGCACCAACACCGCCCGCGTGCGGAACAGGGAGTTGCTGGTGCCGCTGCTGCGCGACCTGATCGCCGGGCAGACCACGGCGCAATGGCTGGCGCAACTGGAGCCGCTGGGCGTGCCCTGCGGCCCCGTGAACGGCGTGGCGGCCACCTTCGCCGACCCCCAGGCCCAGGCGCGCGGGATGCGGCTGGAGATGCGGCATCCCGAACTCGGCACGGTCCCGGGCGTGGCCAGCCCGATGCGCTTCTCCCGCACCCCGATCGCCTATGAGCAGGCCCCTCCCCGCCTTGGCGAGCATACCGAGGCGGTGCTGCGAGAACGTCTCGGCGCCAGTGAGGCGGAACTCGTCCGGTGGCGGGAGGAAGGCACGATCTGACCGGAGGAGGTGGCCCACCCCTCCACGCGGACGGGTGGGCGCGCGGGGGTCAGACAGGCCGCAGCGTCAGGCGGCGGATCGGCCCCATCAGGAAGAGATAGGCCAGGATCGCCAGCACCGCATGCGCCGCGACGAAGAGCAGCACGCCGTCATAGGAGCCGGTGGCCACGATGATGTAGCCGCTGACGATCGGCGTCACGATGCCCGCGATGTTGCCGATGGCGTTGAACATGCCGCCGGTGAGGCCGGTGATCTCCTTGGGCGCGGAGTCGGAGATCACCGCCCAGCCGATCGCCGCGAGGCCCTTGCCGAAGAAGGCCAGCGCCATGATGGCGATCACCGCCCATTCCGCCGCGACGAAGTTGCAGCCCACCAGCGTCGTGGCCAGCGCCATGCCGATCACGAAGGGCGTCTTGCGCGCGGCGGAGAGTGAGACGCCCCGGCGCAGCAGCAGGTCGGAGAGCATGCCGCTGCAAACGCCGCCCAGGAAGCCGCAGATGGCCGGCAGGGCCGCCACGAAGCCGACCTTCATGATCGACATACCGCGTGCCTGCACGAGATAGATCGGAAACCAGGTGATGAAGAAGTAGGTCAGCGCGGTGATCGCGTACTGGCCGGCATAGGCGCCGAGCAGCAGGCGGTGGCTCAGCAACTGCTTCACATGCCCCCAGCGGAGCTTCACGGGAGCGGCGGCGCCGGCGCGGTCCATGTCCACCAGCGCGCCGCCCTTCTCCAGATGCTCGATCTCCGCCGCATTGGTGCGCGGATGGTCCTTGGGATTATGGATCAGCCAGGGCCAGGCCAGGCTCAGCAGGATGCCCAGGGCGCCCATGAAGAGGAAGATGTATTCCCAGCCGAAGCTGGCGGTGATCCAGCCCATGATCGGCGCGAAGAAAGCCACCGCGGCATACTGGGCGGAGTTGAAGATCGCCGTGGCCGTGCCGCGTTCCGCCGTCGGGAACCAGGCGGCGACGATGCGGTTGTTCGCCGGGAAGGCCGGTGATTCCACGAGGCCGAGCGCGAAGCGCACGGCGAAGAGCACCAGGAAGGCCGAGGCCGGGTGGAGGAGACCAACGCCGCCCTGCATCAGCGTGAAGAGCGACCAGAGGAACAGGCTGAGCCCGTAGATGAGCTTCGATCCGTAGCGGTCCAGCAGCCAGCCGCCGGGAATCTGCCCGATCACATAGGCCCAGCCGAAGGCCGAGAAGAGATAGCCCATGCCGATCGGATCGAAGTTCAGCTCGCGCGCCAGGGCGGTGCCGGCGATCGAGAGCGTGGCGCGGTCGGCGTAGTTGATGGCCGTGACGAGGAAGAGCAAACCCAGGATCGCGTAGCGCACGCGGGTGGCCTTCACGGCCTGGGCGGCCGCGCTGCCGATGGATGTCGTACTGCTCATGCAGACCTTTCCTGGAACAGCCCGGCCCGTCCGGCCGCGCCCTCCTGTTCTTGCTGGCCCTTGCCCACTCGCCCCTTTCTCTCAGGGGCCTGGAGCGGCGCAGACGTCATGCAACTGATGCAAGACCAATAAGGGACGGGGACAATGCCGGTCCAAGCCAGAAACGGCATCAATCCATATGATTGTTGAATTGATCATCCGCGCCTGAAGGGTGGAACCCACCTGCCATCCTCCGCCGTGATGACCGGACCGGCTCTTCCTTTGTAACGAGCCGTGCGGGACGCGGCGGTGTGTTCCGAAGCGGGCGAATGGAAACGGACGATTTCCCGCTCGCGACCGCACAATCATCAATGCTACCCAAGGTTGTATTCAGGGAGTGAGCAAGAAACCTTCGCCTCTGAAGGAACCCGAAGAAATCGCGGGGCCGGGGACAATCCTTGACCTGAAATACAACCACAGGTTGAATTCATGACATCAACGAACGCCATCCGGGCCGAGGACTTCATCGAGTCCATCGGCGTGAATATCCACACCGGCTATCTCGATACACCCTATGGCGATGTCAGCAGCATCCTGGCCTCGCTGGAGTATCTCGGCATCGACAATGTCCGGGACACCACCTCCTGGCCCGAGACACAGGAAGACCGCCTGGCGACGCTGGGCGAGGCCGGCATCAAGCTCGATCTTGTCACCGGCGTGCAGGGCGACGATTACGACAGCCAGTTCGCCATGGTCGAGGCCCTGGCGGCCTATGTCCGCTCCGTGGAAGGGCCGAACGAGGTCAACTACTGGACCGTCACCTACAATGGCGAGACCGGCATCAGCGCCGCGCAGGCGATGCAGGAAGCCATCTACGACTTCGTGAAATCCAGCAGCGCGCTCAGCGATGCGGTGGTGGTGAACTTCACCGTCGCCGCCTCGGACGAGGCGACCTTCTCCTCCTATGGCGACAACTCCGCCTCTGCGGATTATGGCGCGGCCCATATCTATTACGGTTATGGCGCCACGCCTTACAGCGTGCTCGAAACCTATGTCGCCATGGCCAATCTGATGGACCCGGACGACCCGATGTACGTCACGGAATCGGGCTATCCGACGCTCACCACCGGCGCCGGGAATCAGGGCGTGGACGAGACGGTGCAGGCCAAATACACGCTGGACCTGCTGCTGGATGCCTACAGCCTCGGCATCGCCGTCACCTATATCTACGAGTTGTTCGATTCCTTCGAGGACAGCGACGGCACGAACCAGGAGGCGCATTACGGCCTTTTCGACTATGACGGCACTGCCAAGGAGGCGGCGGTAGCGTTGCATAACCTGACGACGATCCTGTCCGACACCTCCGACACAGCGGAAAGCTTCACCACGGGCACGCTGGACTACACGGTGGAGAACCTGCCCTCCTCCGGGCATAGTCTGCTCTTCGAGAAGTCCGACGGCATCTACGAACTCGCTATCTGGAACGAACAGCAGATCTGGGACAGCACCACGAACACCGAGATCGCCACCGAGGCCACGACCGTCACCGTCTCGCTCGGCCAGGTCTTCGCCACGGTGACGGTCTATGATCCGCTCGAAGGCACGGACGCCATCGCGACCTATTCCAACGTCAGCAGCATCTCGGTCAGCATCAACGACCACCCACTGATCATCGAGCTGAGCGGCGCCGATGGCACGACCACCCTGACGGCTTCCGCCACTACGGCCAGCGCCGTGACCAGCGCGACCAGTGCCACCCTCGCCAGCGGCGATACCGACCTGACGCTGACGGGCACCGACGCCATCGCCGGCGTCGGCAATGCGCTCGGCAACACCATCACCGCCAATGACGCGGGCGATACGCTGTCCGGCATGGCGGGCAACGATACGCTGATCGGCGGCAGCGGGAACGATCACCTCAACGGGGGCACGGGCGCCGACACCATGTCGGGCGGCGCAGGCGACGACGGCTATTTCGTCGATGACGCGGGCGATGTGGTGACAGAATCGACCGACGCGGGCGACGATCGCGTCTACTCCTCCATCAGCTACGCCCTGCCCGACAATGTCGAACGCCTGAAGCTCACCGCCGAGGGGCTGACGGGCACCGGCAACGCGCTCGACAACGTCCTCTATGGCAGCAGCGGCAGCGACACCCTCTCCGGCCTGGGCGGCAAGGACGTGCTCTATGGCGCCGCGGGCAATGACACGATCTATGGTGGCGACGGCAACGACATCCTTCAGGGCGGCGAGGGTACCGATACCATGGTCGGCGGCGCGGGCGATGACAGCTACACGGTGGACGATGCGGGCGACGTGGTGACGGAGGCCGCGGATGAGGGCGATGACCGCGTCTATTCCTCCATCAGCTATACCCTCCCCGACAATGTCGAGCGCCTGAAGCTCACCGCCGAGGGGCTGACGGGCACCGGCAACGCCCTGGCCAACATCCTCTACGGCAGCAGCGGCAGCGACACGCTCCAGGGCATGGCCGGCAATGACACGCTCTACGGCAACGAGGGTGGCGACACCCTCCATGGCGGCGCCGGCAGTGACTATCTCAAGGGAGGCACCGGCGCCGATACCTTCGTCTTCCAGATCGCCGACGGCGCCGGCAAGGATGTCATCGCCGATTTCAGCGGCAGCGAAGGCGATGTGGTCGAACTGGTCGGCTTCGGCCTGACGAGCTTCGACGAGGTCGTCGCCGACATGACCCAGTCCGGATCGAACGTGAAGCTGACCCTCGGCAACGGGGACGTCATCGTCTTCCAGAACATGACCATCGCTGCCTTCTCCGCGGGCGACTTCGCCTTCGGTTAGGCACGGGCTCATGGGCTGAGGAAGGGAGCGCCGCCATCCGGGGGGATGGCGGCGCGTTCCCGTTCATGCGTCTGGCCGCATGGCCGGGCCGCACAGGAGTTGCAGGATGGTCCTGAGCGCCGGCAGGCTGTCGCCGCTCCGGACCACGGCGAACAGGTCGGCCGAGGGCGCGCCCGGCTCCAGTTCCCGGTAGCGGATGCCCGGCAGGCCCAGGCGCCGGGCCGAGGCCGGCACGATGGCCAGGCCGAGCCCGGTGCCGACCAGCGGCAGGATGGTGTGGATCTGGCTGATATACTGCACATAATTCGGCAGCGCCCCGGCCGAGCGGACCATGTCGGAGACGAGGCCGTGGAAGTACTGCCCCTCGGTCGGCGAGTACATGACCATGTCCTGGCCGTTGAGGTCGGCGATGCGGAACGGCCCCTGCCCCGCATGTTCCTCGGCGAAGGGGTGCATCTCCGGCACGGCGAGGACCAGCGGCTCGCGCCAGACGGGAAAGGTTTCCGCCCCCCGCCGGTCGAAAGGCGGACGGACGAAGCCGAGATCGATCCGCTGCGCCGCCAGCGCCTCCATCTGCTCCCGCGTCACCATCTCCTTCAGCGCCATGTCGATGCGCGGCAGGCTGCGGCGGACCAGCGAGACGAAGCGCGGCAGGAAGCCGAAGCTGGTGCCGGCGGTGAAGCCGATGGTGACGGAGCCCGCCTCGCCCCGCGCCACCCGCCGCACCGCCAGCGCCGCGCCCTCGGAGAATTGCAGCAGCCGCCGCGCCTCCGGAAAGAAGGCACGCCCGGCCTGGGTCAGGCGCACCGAGCGGCTGCTGCGCTCCAGCAACCGGACATCCAGCGCGTGCTCCAGGAGCTGGATCTGCCGGCTGAGGGGCGGCTGGGTCATGTGGAGCCGGGCGGCCGCGCGCCCGAAATGCAGCTCCTCGGCCACCGCCACGAAGCAGCGGAGCTGACTCAGCTCGAACATCGATCTAATTCCCGCATCATCGCATCCATTTTATGTGTTGGACCAGCATAGATGTAACTCTTACAAGCCTTGCCCGACAGCTTGGCGCTCCCCGGCCGAACCGGTTTGTGGAAGGGTGGCGCCTAGGCAAGGACCCAGGGGGACGGAAGCGGGCCATCTCTTCCGCCCCGGTCCAGGAAGGGGAGGAGTGACCATGCAGCTCACCGGCGAAATGCTGATCGGGGCCAGCGCCGTGCGCGGCACCGACAAGGCCGTTCAGGCCATCGAGGCCCAGACCGGCAAGCCGATGGAGCCCAGCTATGGCGGCGGCAGCGCGGCGGATGTGGAACGTGCCTGCGACCTCGCCTGGGCGGCCTTCGACACCTATCGCGAGACCTCGCTGGAGGACCGGGCGCGGTTCCTGGAGACCATCGCCAGCAACATCCTGGATCTGGGCGACGCCCTGATCGAGCGCACCATGGCCGAGAGCGGCCTGCCGCGCGGCCGCATCGAGGGCGAGCGCGGCCGCACCGTGGGCCAGCTCCGCCTTTTCGCCGAGGTGGTGCGCGAAGGCTCCTGGCTGGAGGCGCGCATCGACCCGCCGCTGCCGGACCGCAAGCCGCTGCCGCGCGTGGACCTGCGCCAGCGCCATATCGCGCTCGGCCCCGTCGCCGTCTTCGGCGCCTCCAACTTCCCCCTCGCCTTCTCCGTGGCGGGCGGCGACACCGCCTCGGCGTTCGCCGCCGGCTGCCCGGTGGTGGTGAAGGCACATTCGGCGCATCCCGGCACCTCCGAGATGGTGGGCCGCGCGATCCAGGCCGCGGTGAAGAGCTGCGGCCTGCCGGAAGGCGTCTTCTCGATGCTCTACGGCTCCGGCGCCGTGGTCGGCCAGGGCCTGGTGGCGAACCCGCATATCAAGGCGATGGGCTTCACCGGCTCCCGCTCCGGCGGCACGGCGCTGATGAAGACCGCCGCAGCCCGGCCCGAGCCGATCCCCGTCTATGCCGAGATGAGCTCGATCAACCCGGTCTTCCTGCTGCCGCATGCGCTGGCCAAGCGGGCCGAGGCGCTGGGCAAGGGCTTCGTCGGCTCGCTCACCCTGGGCGCCGGCCAGTTCTGCACCAATCCCGGCCTGGTGATGGCGGCGGAAGGCCCTGACCTGAAGCGCTTCCTCGGCGCCGCGACCGAGGCGCTGGGTGGCGTGCCGGCCCAGACCATGCTCACCCCGGGCATCCTCAGGGCCTATCAGGAAGGCGTCGGCAAGCTCGCCGCCAACAAGCGCATCGAGAAAGTGGCGGAGGGCCAGCTCGCTTCCGGCGACACGCAGGGCCAGGCGGCGATCTTCTCCACCACCGCCGATCACTTCATCGCCGATCCGAGCATGGAGGAGGAGGTCTTCGGCGCCGCCTCCCTCGTCATCCGCTGCCAGGAGGTCGAGAAGATGAAGGAGATGGCGGAGAAGCTGGAAGGCCAGCTCACCGCCACCGTCCTGATGGAGCCGGAGGACATGGACTTCGCCCGGGCGCTGCTGCCGATCCTGGAGCGCCGCGTCGGCCGCATCCTGATCAACGGCTTCCCCACGGGCGTCGAGGTCAGCCACGCCATGGTGCATGGCGGCCCCTATCCCTCCACCTCGGATGGCCGCACCACCTCGGTCGGTACGCTGGCGATCCGCCGCTTCCTCCGCCCGGTCTGCTACCAGGACTTCCCGGCCGAGCTGCTGCCCGAGGCGCTGCGCGACGGCAATCCGCTCGGCATCTGGCGCCGCACCGACGGCGCGCTGGGCAAGAACTGAGACAAGAACAGGAAACGCGTTCCGATGTCTGAAACCCCCAAGGGGACCCCCGACCTGCCTCCGCGCGAGCTGGAGGCCGAGAGCGGCGAGAACTCGCCGCTTCCTCGCCGCAAGCCGGTGGAGGAGCTGCGCTCCCGCCGCTGGTTCGGCCCGGCCGACCTGCGCAGCTTCGGCCACCGCTCCCGCGCCATGCAGATGGGCTACTCCCCCGAGGAGTGGACCGGCCGCCCGGTGATCGGGATCATCAACACCTGGTCCGACCTCAACCCCTGCCACGTCCACTTCAAGCAGCGCGTCGATGACGTGAAGCGCGGCATCCTGATGGCGGGCGGCTTCCCGGTGGAGCTGCCGGCCATCTCGGTGAGCGAGAGCTACGTCAAGCCGACCACCATGATGTACCGCAACTTCCTGGCGATGGAGACGGAGGAGCTGCTGCGCTCCCACCCCATCGACGGCGCGGTGCTGATGGGCGGCTGCGACAAGACCACGCCGGGCCTGCTGCTCGGCGCCACCAGCATGAACATCCCGGCGATCTTCCTGCCCGCCGGCCCCATGCTGCGCGGCAACTGGCAGGGCAAGACGCTCGGCTCCGGTTCCGATAGCTGGAAGTACTGGGACGAGCTGCGCGCCGGCAAAATCACCGACCAGGACTGGCTGGGCGTGGAGGGCGGCATCGCCCGCTCCTACGGCACCTGCATGACCATGGGCACGGCCTCCACCATGACGGCGATCGCGGAATCGGTCGGCATGGTGCTGCCGGGCGGCTCCTCGGTGCTCGCCGCGGATGCGGGGCATATCCGCCTCGCCTCCGAGAGCGGCCGCCGGATCGTGGAGATGGTCTGGGAGGACCTGACGCCGCAGAAGATCCAGACCCGCGAGGCCTTCGAGAACGCCATCGCCGTCGCCATGGCCATGGGCTGCTCGACCAATGCGATCATCCACCTGATCGCCATGGCCCGCCGCGCCGGCCAGGATATCGGCCTCGACGATTTCGAGCGCTACAGCCGCAAGGTGCCGGTGATCGGCAATGTCCGCCCCTCGGGCGACAAGTACCTGATGGAGGACTTCTTCTACGCCGGCGGCATCCGCGCGCTGATGAAGGAGATCCGCGAGTTCCTGCACCTCGGCTGCCTGACCGTCTCGGGCCGCACGCTGGGCGAGAACATCGAGGGCGCGAAAGTCTTCAACGACGATGTCATCCGGCCGCTGAGCAACCCGATCTATGGCGAGGGCTCGCTGGCGGTGCTGAAGGGCAACCTTGCCCCTTCCGGCTGCGTGATCAAGCCCGCCGCGATGGACCAGAAGTTCCTCAAGCATTCCGGCCCGGCCTTCGTCTTCGACGACTATCCCTCGATGAAGAAGGCGGTGGAGGACGAGAACTATCCCTTCACGCCGGACTCCGTCCTCGTGCTGCGCAATGCCGGGCCGCAGGGCGGGCCGGGCATGCCGGAATGGGGGATGCTGCCGATGCCGAAGAAGCTGCTGAAGATGGGACTGCGCGACATGCTGCGCCTGTCCGACGCGCGCATGTCCGGCACCTCCTACGGCGCCTGCGTGCTGCATGTGGCGCCGGAAAGCTTCATCGGCGGCCCGCTCGCACTGCTCAAGACCGGCGACATCATCAGCATCGACGTCGATGCCCGCACCATCCACATGGAAGTGTCGGATGAGGAGCTGGAGCGGCGCCGCGCCGCATGGAAGCAGCCGGAGAAGCGCTTCGAGCGCGGCTATGGCTGGATGTTCAGCCAGCATATCCAGCAGGCCGACCAGGGCTGCGACTTCGACTTCCTACGCACCGATTTCGGCGCTCCCGTCCCCGAACCTGTGATCTTCTGAGGAAACGCCATGTCCACGCTCAAGCCCGAGACCCGGGACAAGCTCAAGGGCGTCAGCACCGCCACCCTCGCGACCGCGCTGTACAAGCGGGGGCTGCGGCAGCAGTTCATCCAGGACGTGCGGCCGCTGCATCCGATGAAGGAGAGCATGGTCGGCCCGGCCTTCACGCTGCGCTACATGCCGGCACGCGAGGACCTGAACCAGCTCTCCGCCTTCCGCGACCGGGGCCACCCGCAGCGCAAGGCGGTCGAGGAGTGCCCGCCGGGCGCGGTGATGGTGATGGACAGCCGCAAGGATGCCCGCGCGGCCTCCGCCGGCGGCATCCTCGTCACCCGCCTCCAGGCCCGCGGCGTGGCCGGGGTGGTGACTGACGGCGGCTTCCGCGATTCCGCGGAGATCGCCACGCTGGACATCCCCGCGTTCCACCACCGACCCTCGGCACCGACCAACCTGACGCTGAACCAGGCGATCGACATCAACGTGCCGATCGGCTGCGGCGACGCGCCTGTCTTCCCGGGCGACATCGTTGTGGGCGACAATGACGGCGTCATCATCATCCCCGCTCACCTCGCCGACGAGATCGCGGACGAGGCGGTGGAGATGACCGCCTATGAGGACTTCGTGACCGAGCGGGTGCGCGCGGGCCACACCATCCTGGGCCTCTATCCCGCGACGGACGAGAAGAACCTGGAAATCTTCGCTGATTGGCGAAAGAAGAACGGGCGCTGAGCCCATCGGGGCCAGGGGGATCTTCCCCTGGCCCGTCACCGGCCCGATGCCGCGCAAAGCGGGGAACCTCCGGCGGGAGGATCGTCAGGGAGCCGGTGAGTAATCGACGAATCGCAGCACCCGGCTTTCGATCCCGCCCACCAGCCGCCCGTCGCGGGCACCGGTTTCGTCCTTGATGCGGGACCACTCCGTATCCGCCATGAAGCTGGCCCATCCCGCCTCGAGGGCCGCCTCGTCCGACCAGCGCAACAGGTAGATGAATTCCGGCCCCCGTGCGCCCTCGGCTTCCCACATCGCCACGATGTCGAAGCCATGGCGCCGCATGATCCGGGCCGCATGATCGCGGAAGCGGGCGTGGAACGCCGCCTTGTTGTGTTCGAAGATCTCGTAGATGCGAAGCTGGCAGATCATGCCGGCCCTCCCGAAGCCTGTCCTGGTTCCTCCAAGACTGGTGAGCGGGCGCCATCCGATCAAATACCGATCACAGGGTTGCGTGATAGGCGGCGCCTATCAGGCGAAGGCCACAGCCAGTTCCCGGCAGGCCGGATCGAGCTGCCCGGCAGGCCAGGCGAGCATGGTCTCGAACGCCGCGTCATCACTCTCGATCCGGCGGAACGCGACCGTCTCGGGATGCAGGCGCGCCATGCGCGACGGCACGAGCGCGACGCCCGCGCCCGCTGCCACCAGCGACAGCACAGCGTGCATGCCATGCGCCTCCTGCACGATCCTGGGCCGGAAGCCGGCTTCGTGGCAGAGCCGCATGGCACGGGCATGGAAGCCTTGCCCGGCACGCTCCGGCCAAAGGATGAAAGGCTCGCCCGCGAGATCGGCGAGCGTCGCGCGGCCCGCCAGCGGATGTGCGGCGGGCAGGGCCATCTCCAGCCGGTCCCGGTCGAAGGGGCGCAGTTCCAGCCCACCCGCATCGGCGAGCGGAGGGATCAGCACCGCCATGTCGAGGCTGCCGTCGCGCAGCCCCCTGACCTGGGCCGCCGTCGTCGCTTCCGTCAGGACCAACCTCACCCCAGGATGGCTGAGGCGGAAGGCTCCGATCGCCACCGGAAGCCGCCCGTACATGGCGCTGCCGACATAGGCGAGACGCACCAGCCCGCTCCGCCCCGCGGCCGCGTCGCCGTGATCGCCGCCTCGGCCTGGTCGAGCAGCTTCCGGGCCTCTTCCAGAAGCGTCCGCCCCGCCGCCGTCAGGGCGATGGTGCTGCGGCCCCGCTCCAGCAGGACGGCGCCGATCTCCTCCTCCAGCCGCTTCACGGCAGCGGTAAGCGGCGGCTGGGAGATGTTGAGCCGGGCGGCCGCGCGCCGGAAATGCAGTTCCTCGGCGACCGCCACGAACTGCCGCAACAGCCGGAGGTCGATCACGGGCGGCCTCATGGACGGAGCGCCCCACGAACCTCCGTCAGCGCAGAAAGGCCGAGAGCGCCGAGACGGTGTTCACCCAGCCCAGCACGCCCCCCATCTCCGCGGCGTCGAAGCCGACCGTCACGGGATCAAGGCGCTCCGCCGCCGGGATGATGGCGGCGAGATCGGCCAGGGCCGGCGTGCTCAGCACGATCTCCAGCCGATAGGGCGGCGCGATGGTGAAGAGCGCCAGCCGGCGCGTCCGGGCCTCCCGCACCGCTGCCTCCGCCTCGATGCGCAGCCGCTCCCGCGCCAGGGCGGGCGAGATGGCCCGCGCGGCCCTGGCACCCAGCGCCTGCTTCGTCACCACCCGGCGCGCATCGAGGAAATGCCCGCCGCATTCCTCCGCCGTCAGGTCGTCGCCGGAAATCAGCACCACCGGCACGCCCAGGCTGCCGGCATAGGCGCCGTTCAGCGTCGCCTCGGAACAGGGCTGTCCGTTCAGGCGGATGGTGCGGAAAGCGAAGCCGTTCACCGTATGCGCCAGCACGCCATGCCGGCTTGCCCCGGTGTGGTAGCCGGTGAACATCGCCGCGCCGAAGCCGGCATCCAGCCCGGCGCACATGTTCATCGGCTTGGGCTTGCCCAGGATCAGCTCGGCGCGCGGGTCCAGCAGTTCGGGGATGATGTTGGTCATCGGCCCGTGGGAATCATTGACCAGGACCTCCGTGGCCCCGCCGGCGAAGGCGCCCGCCACCACGGCGCTGACCTCCTCGGTCATCAGGCGCCGGGCGCGCTCGTATTCCGGGTTGCCCGGCTGGCCCTGGAGCGGCGAGACGACGCCGGCCACGCCCTCGATATCGGCGGAAACATAGATCTTCACGCCAGGAACTCCCTGAGCGCGCGACGGTGATGGCCGCGGAAGCCGGTCATGGGCTCCGCGGCGGCCAGCGCATCCAGCACGGCCTCCTGCGTCGCCTCGGCCGCCGCCTGGAAGAGCAGGTCGATCCTCCCCTCGGCCAGGACGCGGCGCGGCAGCAGATCGGCCTTCGGCATATGCGGGATGCGCTCCGCCGTGGAGAAGGCCAGGAAGATATCGCCGCTGCCATGGCCCCAGAAGGCACCGGTCCAGGCGATCCCCGCCCCGGCCCGGGTCGCGACGCGGCGGAGCTGCCGGTAGTCCAGCGGCACATCGGTCGCGAGCACCACGATCACCGAGCCGCGCTCCGGCGCGTCCTCGCCGCGCGGGTCGATGCGCCGTCCATCCGGCAGGCGCAGGTCGCCCGCCCGGCCAAAATTGGCCAGAACCAGCGCACCGAGATGGAACTCCGCGTCATCCAGGCGGAGCCGCCGCGACGCGGTGCCGATCCCGCCCTTGAGGCCGAAGCAGCTCATCCCCGTGCCCGCGCCGACCGCGCCCGAGGCGAAATCCGGCCCAGCCGCGGCGATGGCGGCAGCCGCATCCTCCGCCGTGACCGCCAGCGCCTGGATGTCGTTCAGATGCCCGTCATTGCATTCCAGCACCACCGGATTGACCGTGGAGGTGCGCCGCCCGATGCGCGGCTCCTCCGCCACCGCATGCCGCACCAGCGCCTCGGCGCAGGCCGCCACGCCGAAGGTGTTGGTCAGCAGGATCGGCGTCTCGATCTCGCCCAGTTCCTCGGCCTGCACGAGCCCCACGCTCTTGCCGAAGCCGTTCAGCACATGCGCGGCGGCCGGGAGCTTCTCCCGGAACATCCGGTCCGCATGCGGCAGGATGGCGGTGACGCCGGTGCGGATCTCCTCACCCCGGATCAGGGTGTGATGACCGACCGTCACGCCCGGCACGTCGGCCAAGCTGTTGCGATCCCCGGGCGGAAGGCTGCCGCAGGCCAACCCCAGGTCACGGGCGCGCACGGGCATCCTCCGAAGCACGGTGGGACAAGACTTCAAAGGCCGCAAGGCTGCCATGCGGAGTTGTTCGCAACCAGCGGAGCGACAGGCTGAACCCTGCCTGCCCAGGCCGGAAAACAGGCTGATCCATGTGATCTCCCTTCTCCCGCGAGGCTTGTAGAACCGGCCACAGCCGCCCACCAAGTCTTTGTCATAGCTTGTTTTGCAGGGAGCGCGCAGTCATCTCCGGCCTGGACAGCCCCTCTTCCGGCCATACGGAGCAGCCAGCCGCATCCATGACGCTTCGATGTTTTGTTCGGTTTATCCGAACAAACTATCCGGCTCAGGGCGGATTTTCTGCGCAGTTAGGAAGCTATCTAGACGCCCACAACCGCGGACCACTCACGATCCGCGTGAGAACACCAAGGACGCTTCTCGCATGCGTATTTCCCTTCGCCTCGGCTTCGCTCCCCTCATGGCCGTGGCGATCATGGCCGCCGCCCCTGCCGTTGCCCTCGCGGCTGAGGGCGGCGGCTACTCCCGCTACACCCCCGGCTCCACCCCGCGCGACGTCAGCGGCACGGGCTCCTCGGCTGTGCGCGGCATGCCGCTGGCCGATCTTCCGGTGACGAGCGAGCGCTTCGGCAGCACGGTGCTGAACGAGAGCAATGCCGGCTCCTCCGCTGTGAACGGCGTTCCGCATGGCAACATGCCGGTGACGAACAGCACACCCGGCGCCACGCCGCTGGATGTCAGCAACAACACCTGACGCGATCTCCAGCCCAGGGGCTGGATGCGGGGGCGCCCACCCGGCGCCCCCTTTTTTTGTCTTCCTTCCGGGTGGCCCGGCCTCAGCGGCCCCGGCGGCCCTGCTGGTAGCCCTGCTGGAAAGCCCGGTCCTGTGCCCGTTCCGACTGATCCCAGAGATAGCCGCCGGCCGCGCCGGCACCTGCACCAATCAGCGCGCCCCAGCCGGCATTGCCGCTGAAGGAGCCGGCGACCGCGCCCAGGGCGGCACCGCCGGCCGCGCCCGTGCCGACGCGGCGCTGCGAATCGCTCATGCCTTCACAGGCGCAAAGGCTCCCCAGGGCCAGGAGGGGCAGGACGAAACGGGCGGAACGGAGCGTCATGGTCGTCCTCATGGTCAGCGGGCCGGACGGGTGGAACGGGCGGCAGGCTGCGGGCAGGGATAGGTGGCCTGCGCCCAGCGGAGCAGGCCGTCGAGGGCCGGCTCGCTGCCATATTGCGGGTTCTGCTTCGCCCAGTTGGCGAAAGCGATCGCCGACTGCGCCACGGTCGGGGCGGGCGTCGGCAGGCAGAACAGCGGGGGCCGCCGCGACGAAGAAGGATGCAGTGCCGCGTGATACTGGCCCGCCGCGGTGAAATAGCCCTGGCAGTAGGCGATGGCCTCCAGCCGCTCCACGCCCTGGGCCGTCGGCAGGCAGATCTCGGCAAGATCGCCGGTGGTGCTGACGGCAGTGGGCGTGCCGCTTGCCGGTGATTGCGCCATCACGGGCGCCGCGGCGCCCAGCATGGCCGCGACGGCAGCCGAAGCGAGGAGGTGTCGCATGTTGTCCAGCTTCTCCCTGTCCAGGACCGGAGGCGGACTGCTCCCGGTCAGACTCGGGCATAGCCTGTCGCCCGTTGCCAGGGCTGGCAACCCCTGATGGCGCCTCAGGGACAGCCGGCCAAGAAACGGGACACCGCTCCCCAGGCCCCAAAGGGATTTCGGAGGTCAGTCCAGATCGGTCTTCCAGGTGATGTAGAAGCCAACATCGCCCGGCATGCCGTTCGGGTAATCGAGGATCACCGGCCGGATGCCGAATCCGCGCGGCGCCAGTTCCTTCTCGTAGAAATCATAGGCCCGCCGGGCGAAGCCGGTGAGCTGTTCCGGCCAGGTCTCGAGCCCGCTGGTAATGGAGCGGCCGCTGTCCTTCATCCATTGCGAGGGGAAGTGCAGCACCAGCGCTTCCCGCTCCCCATCCAGCGCGGCTCGCCGGATCATGCCCTGCAGCTTCGTCAGCGCATCCGGCGGCAGGTCCCGCTCCTCGAAGGAGCGGCGCAGATCGGACATGCCGGTCTGCTTCTCCTCCTCGGCGCGCCGCGCCTCCTCCTCCCGCTCCGCCCGCCGCCGCTCCATCCAGGCGCGGATACCCTCGGCATCGAAGCGTCCAGAATCAGGAAAATCGCTCACACCCGTCCTCCAGTCCTGATCGTCATGGCACCCGGGCATGACCCCGCTGCCGGCACTCGCGTCGGCACCCCCGGTACATGCGCGATCCGGAGGAACGGAAGACAGATTGTCCCGGCCCGGCCGGGAAACCAACCGCAGATCCGCAGGCCAGCCCCGTCAGGTCCGAGGGGGATTCAGAAGCGGAGGGGAAACGGCCCGATCCCACCACGAGGCGACACGATAGCGGCAGGCTTGGACGGTTAGGTAGGGAATGGTGCCCAGGGGCGGAATCGAACCACCGACACTGCGATTTTCAGTCGCATGCTCTACCAACTGAGCTACCTGGGCACAGCGCTCTTGGCGTGGCGCGGAATTAGCCCAGCCCCCGGCCAGTGTCCAGCCGCCCGCCGCAATCTTTTTGCGGCATCCGGCGCGGAGTGGCGAGCGGCATCAGTCCTCCAGATCGGGATCGCGCTCCCCGACCGGCTCGCCCGGTATGGCATAGCGGCCGGACAGCCAGTGGCCGAGATCGACCTGCCGGCAACGCGGCGAGCAGAAGGGCCGGTGCGCGGGCACCACCGGGCGGCCGCAGATCGGGCAGCGGGCGCCGCGCTGGGCGCGCTCCGGCTTGGCGGCAGGCCCCGGCGGGGCAGCGGGCGGGCGGTCAGGCATCCTCGGCAAGCTCCTCTCCGAAAGCGATGGCGGCATCGGGCCGCAGGACCAGGGGCAGCGCGGCCATGGCCTCGAATTCCTCCAGCACGCCCGGCCATTCCCGCAGCGCCGCCAGGACCCGCGGATGCGCCCGCAGGGCCGGGCGCAGGCCGGGCTGGTGACGGAGCGCGCGCAGCACGCGGCGCAGCGCCGCCAGGCCCAGGCTCAGCGGCGCGGGCGGCTGCCCGGTGATCTCGTGCAGCGGCGGATGTACCCGCGTCCGCACACATTCGATCAACCCGAGAGCGGTCAGGCCCATGATCCGGAGTTGCGTGTCGGGGCGCGCCGCCTCGCGCAGCGCCGGCAGGAAGGCTCCCCGCGCCTTGGGGGCCAGACCGGCGAGGTCGATCAGGATCGGACCCGCCAGCCGGCGCAGGCGGATCTGCCGCGCCACCTCGGCCAGCGCCGCCTCGTTCACCCGGGCCTGGGCCGCGCGGTCCCGCCCCGTCGCCGTGCCGGTATCCACGTCGATCGCCACCAGCGCCGGCGTGGGGTGGATCAGCAGCCTGCCGCCGCCCGGCAAGGGCACCTCCGGCCGCGCCAGGGCCTCGAAAGCCTCCTCCAGCTCCTCGCCGAAGACCGGCTCCGTCGCCAGCGACACCTGTGCGGCCCCCAGGGCGCGCAGCGCCCGCACGGCCTCGGCGGAATCGGTTCGCAGCACGGCCTTCGGAAAGGCCCGCGCCAGGCGCTCCACCGCCACCGGTCCCGGCTGCAGCAGCCGCGGCGGGCCGCGCAGGGGGGATGGCAGGTCCAGACCCTTCGGCAGCTTGCGGTCCAGCCGAGGGCCCTTGCCGCCCTGGGCGCCACGGACCACGCGGACGGCGATGTGGTTGCCCTCCGAGACCCCCTCCCCACCCTGAATTCCCCCTTGGGCATCGGGCAGGAAGCCGCTCTCCTCCCCCGGCAATGCCACGAAGACCCCGGACAGGGCCGGAACCCGGGCGGTGACTCGGCCGACGAGGATGTCGCCCACCCCATCCGGCCGGGCGGGGCGCTCGATCCAGGCTTCCTCCAGCACGCCGCCGCGCAGCAGCGCCGTCCGGCGCTCGCCGGGCGAGGCGCTGTGCAGGATCAGCACCTCCGGCACGGGGCGCGTCAGGGCCGCAGCCATCCCACGCCACGCAGGAGCTGCGCGGTCTCGAACATCGGCAGGCCGACCACGTTGGAATGGCTACCGGACAGGAAGCGGACGAAGGCCTCGGCCCTTCCCTGGATGGAATAGCCGCCGGCACAGCCGCGCCATTCGCCGCCTTCCAGGTAATGGTCGATCTGGGCGCGGGTCAGCCGCTGGAAGGCGAGGATCGTCGTCACCAGCCGCTCCCGCCGAATCCCATCGGGGGTGACGAGGCAGACGCCGGTGGTCACCCGGTGACGCCGGCCGGACAGCAGATCCAGGAAGCGCCGCGCCTCCGCCTCATCCGCCGGCTTGCCGAGGCAGCGGCGCCCGACCCCCACCACCGTATCAGCGGCAAGCACCAGCGCATCCGGCGCGCGGGCGGCGGCTGCTTCGGCCTTGGCGCGCGCCAGGCGGGCCGCCAGCAGGCGCGGCAGCTCGTCCTTGCCGGGGGTTTCGTCGATCTCTGCGGGCTCGACCCGGCCGGGCACCACGCCAAGCCGGGCCAGGAGATCCAGCCGCCGGGGGCTGGCGCTGGCCAGCACAAGCGGCGGCCGCTCCGCCGGGAGGGGCCGTTCCATCGGGGGAACCTCTTCGCTGGCCACCGGCGGGACACGGCGTGTCCGGCGGGTGGTCAGGTCAACGGGATCGGTCAACAGGCCGGAACCGGCTCTTGAACCGGCCAGCTCACTTGAATCGGAACGTGATCCGGCCCTTGGTCAGGTCGTAGGGCGTCATCTCGACATTCACGCGGTCGCCGGCCAGCACGCGGATGCGGTTCTTGCGCATCTTCCCGCTGGTATGGGCCAGGACCATGTGATCGTTGTCGAGCTTCACTCGGAACATCGCGTTGGGCAGCAGTTCGACGACTTGGCCGCTGAACTCGATCATGTCTTCTTTCGACATGCATCCTCTTGGGTTGCGGACGCGCGCGGGCGCGCCCGGGGGAGCGTGGAACGGGGCGGAACATGGTCTTGACGCCCCCGCCGGTCAAGCAAGGACGTTGCGCCAGGGCACCAGCCATGCGGCGGCGAGAGGCGGGTCAGCCGCCGGGGGCCGCCGCATCTCCCCTTCCCCCAGGCCTTCCATGGGCGCGCAGGAGGAAAAGCCGGACCTCGTGCAGGTCGCGCGCCACGGCGCGGCAGAGGCCGCGCATCTCGTCGGTCGCCTCCAGCAGGTCCGGGACCATCACGGTCATCATCCCGGCCGAGGCGGCGGAGCGCACGCCGTTATGCGAATCCTCCAGCGCCAGGCAGAGCTCCGGCGCCACGCCCAGCCGTTCCGCCGCGCGCAGGAAGGGGTCGGGGGCCGGCTTGCCGGCAGCATAGTCGCCCTGCGCCACCACGGCGTGGAAGCGCCCGGCCAGCCCGTGCATCCCGAGATGATGCTCCACCTTCTGGTGCTGGGAGGAGGTGGCGATGGCCCGCGGCAGGCCCAGCCGGTCGAGCGTGTCGAGGATCTCCACCACCCCGGTCTTCAGCGCCAGCCGCGTCGCCGCCAGGGATTCGAAATCCCGCGCCCAGGCGGCGCGGAGGGCGGCCACCGAATCCTCGGAACCGTAGAGGTCCATCAGCAGCTTCCAGATGGTCGGCCAGGGATTGCCCACCATCTGCCGGTACAGTGCCTCGCTCACCGGCAGCCCCGTCTCCGCCCCAGCGGAGAAGAGCGCCTCCCGGTACAGGGTCTCACTGTCGAAAAGCAGGCCGTCCATGTCGAAGATGACGGCGGCGGGGGCTTGGGGCAGCGGCATGGGACCGGTTTCGCGCCGGAACGGCCCTGGCGCAACCACGGCTTCCGGGGGGCGGACCAGCGCCCGGGGCGGTGCCGCCCCCTGCCCGTGCTTGACCCGGCCCCACCCCTCGCGGCACCCAGTCGCCATGCAGGATCGCGACACCCCCATGCCGGAACGCCCCCGAGCCGCCACCGAGATCGAGCGGGAGGAGCGCCTCGCCCGGGCGCTGCGGGAGAACCTGCGCCGCCGCAAGGCCCAGGGCCGTGCCTGTGCCGCCCAGGAGGCGGTTCAGGAAGGGGACCGGGAAGTGCCCCAGGAAGCCGCGGGTACGGCTGGGAAAGCGGCAGGCGGGCCACAGCCTCCCAGGGCTACCGATCCCCTGGCCAACGACTCGAAAGGCTGAAGCGCGCCACGAGCGGTTGCCCCGCCCCGCCCCGGCGGGCTAAGCCCCGGACCTTCGCCGTTTCCCCACTCCGGACAAGCCTGCCCATGTCGATCATGCCCGATACCTGGATCCGCCGCATGGCGACGGAACACGGGATGATCGAACCCTTCGTGGAGGCGCAGCGGCGCGAGGGGGTGATCTCCTACGGCCTCTCCTCCTTCGGCTACGACGCCCGGGTGGCCGACGAGTTCAAGGTCTTCACCAACGTGGACAACGCGCTGGTGGACCCGAAGCACTTCGCCGAGGACAGCTTCGTCACCCGCCGGGGGCCGACCTGCATCATCCCGCCGAATTCCTTCGCCCTGGCGCACACGGTCGAGTATTTCCGCATCCCGCGCGACGTGCTGGTGATCTGCCTCGGCAAGAGCACCTATGCCCGCTGTGGGCTGATCGTGAACGTCACCCCCCTGGAGCCCGAATGGGAGGGCCAGGTGACGATCGAGATTTCCAACACGACTCCCCTTCCGGCGCGTATCTACGCCAATGAGGGGATCTGCCAGTTCCTCTTCCTGCAGGGCGCGGGGGCGCCCGAGGTCAGCTATGCCGACCGGGCGGGCAAGTACATGCGCCAGCGCGGCGTTGCCTTGCCCCGCCTGTGACCCCGGTTGGCTGACGGCGGGACGTAGGGAAACAAAGGGGGCTACCACATGGACCGTATTCGCGTGCGCGGGGCAGGCCCCTGCGCGGCCGCATTCCCATCGGAGGCGCCAAGAACGCCGCCCTGCCGCTGATGGCGGCGGCGCTGCTGACGCCGGAGGAGCTGGTCCTGACCAACGCCCCGGCGCTGGAGGATGTCCGCACCCTGACCCGGCTGCTGGCGCAGCACGGCCTTTCGGTGGAGCACGACACCGCCCGCCGCCGCATCAGCCTTTCGGGCCAGGCCACCAACATGGAGGCACCCTATGACCTGGTGCGCAAGATGCGTGCCTCGGTGCTGGTGCTGGGGCCGCTCCTGGCCCGCTACGGCCGCGCCAAGGTCAGCCTGCCCGGTGGCTGCTCCATCGGCACCCGGCCGGTGGACCTGCATCTCAGCGCGCTGGAAACGCTGGGCGCCCGCATCGACCTGACCGGCGGCTATATCGACGCCCGGGTCGAGGGCCGGCTCCGGGGCGCCCGGGTGGTCTTCCCCAAGGTCTCCGTCGGCGCCACCGAGAACCTGCTGATGGCCGCCGTGCTCGCCGAGGGCACCACCGAGCTGGTGAACGCCGCCCGCGAGCCGGAGATCGGCGACCTCGCCCAGTGCCTGATCGCCATGGGCGCGCGGATCGAGGGCGTCGGCACCGACCGGCTGACCGTCGAGGGCGTGGACAGCCTGCATGCCGCCACCCACCCGATCATCCCCGACCGGATCGAGGCCGGCACCTATGCCTGCGCCGCCGCCATCACCGGCGGCGAGGTGCTGCTGGAGGGCGCCAGCGTCCTCCAGCTCGGCGCCTGCGCCAAGGTGCTGCAGGAGGCCGGGGTGGTGCTGGAGGACCAGCCCGGCGGGCTGCATGTCCGCCGCCTGAACGGGCTGCACGGCGTGGACGTGATGACCGAGCCCTTCCCCGGCTTCGCCACCGACATGCAGGCCCAGACCATGGCGCTGATGTGCGTGGCCGACGGCGCCTCGATGCTGACCGAGACGATCTTCGAGAACCGCTTCATGCACGTGCCGGAGCTGACCCGCATGGGCGCCCGGATCAACGTCCACGGCTCCTCGGCCATCGTGCGCGGCGTGCCGAAGCTGTCCGGCGCGCCGGTCATGGCCACCGACCTGCGCGCCTCGGTCTCGCTGATCCTGGCGGGGCTGGCTGCCGAGGGGGAGACGGTGGTGAGCCGGGTCTATCACCTCGACCGCGGCTACGAGGCCGTGGAGGCCAAGCTGGCGGCGGTGGGGGCCGAGATCGAGCGGCTGCGGGACTGACGGGCAGCCGGCCGCCCTCCGCGCGGCCGACCCCTGCGTTTTGGGCGCTTGCGCCCCGGGCGGCGGCTGGGACATAGGCGCCGCCATGGACCATCCGCTTCCCGATGCCGCGGCGCTCCGCGATGCCGAGACCGGGCTCGTCATGGCTCTGCCCAAGGGGCGGATCCTGAAGGAGCTGACGCCGCTGCTGGCGAAGGCCGGGCTGCATCCGGAGCCGGACTTCTCCTCCGAATCCAGCCGCAAGCTGCGCTTCGCCACCAACCATCCGGGGCTGGACGTGATCCGCGTCCGCTCCTTCGACGTGGCGACCTTCGTGGCCTTCGGCGCGGCGCAGATCGGCGTCTGCGGCGCCGACGTGCTGATGGAGCACGACTACCCGGAGATCTACGCGCCCCTCGACCTGCGCATCGGCGCCTGCCGCGTCAGCGTGGCCGAGCCGGTGGAGCGCGCCGCGACGGACGACCCCAGCCGCTGGAGCACCGTCACCGTCGCCACCAAGTATCCCCGCATCGCCGCCCGGCACTTCGCCGCCCGGGGCGTGCAGGCGGAGATCGTCCACCTGAACGGCGCCATGGAGCTCGCCCCCTCTATGGGCCTGTCCCGCCTGATCGTGGACCTGGTGCAGACCGGCGGCACGCTGAAGGCCAACGGGCTCGTGGAGACCGAGGTCATCGCCCCCGTCACCTCCCGCCTCATCGTCAACCGCACCGCGCTCAAGACCGAGCCCGAGGCCATCGGCGCCTGGATCGCCCGGCTGCGGGCCGCGCTGGAGGGTTGAAGCCGGGCGGGCTTTGCCTGTAGGCGTCGCCCGCGTGGTGCGCGGGAGGCGCCTCCTCCCGCATCCTCCGCCGGAGACCTCGCAGGTCCCCGGACTCCGCCATGCGTTGGCCTGGGGCGGCCAGCCAGCGCATGGGAGGTCGGGGAACCTCAGGTTCCTCGCGGGAGAGCGCGAGAGGGCGGAGCCCTCTCGTGAGCCACGTGCCGCAACGCTGGAAGGACCCGCCCCGCATGAAGCGCCTCGACACGCGCGACCCGCAATTCGGCCCCGAATTCGACGCCCTGCTCGACACGGCGCGGGATACGACCGCGCGGGTGGACGGGCCGGTGGCCGGGATCATCGCCCGGGTGCGGGCGGAAGGCGATGCGGCGCTGCTGGACCTCACCGCGCGCTTCGACCGCTGGACCCCTTCCGGCATCGGGGCGCTGCGGGTCAGTGCGGCGGAGGTGGCGGAGGCCAAGGCCCGCTGCCGGCCGGAGCTGCTGGCGGCGCTGGACGTGGCGGCGGAGCGGATCGAGCGTTTCCACGCCGCGCAGATGCCGCAGGACATGGTGCTGCCCGAGGACGGCATCATGCTCGGCATGCGCTGGAACGCGGTGGACGCGGCGGGCCTCTATGTCCCCGGCGGCAAGGCGGCCTATCCCTCCTCGGTGCTGATGAACGCCCTGCCCGCCCGCGTCGCGGGGGTGGAGCGCGTGGTGATGACCGTGCCGACGCCGGATGGGGAGATCTCCCCCCTGGTGCTGGCCGCCGCCGACCGGGCCGGCGTCACCGAGATCTGGCGCATCGGCGGCGCCCAGGCCGTGGCCGCCCTGGCCTGGGGCACCGCCTCGATCCGGCCAGTGGACAAGATCGTCGGCCCCGGCAATGCCTATGTGGCGGAGGCCAAGCGCCAGGTCTTCGGCCGGGTTGGCATCGATTCCATCGCCGGGCCCTCGGAGGTCGTGGTGCTGGCCGATGGGGCGCAGGACCCGGGGCGCGTGGCCATCGACCTGCTGGCCCAGGCCGAGCATGACGAAGCCGCCCAGGCCATCCTGATCACCGACAGCGAAGCCATGGCCGGGGCCGTCGCCATCGCCGTGGAGGAAGCCCTCCGCAGCCTGCCGCGGGAGGCCATCGCCCGCGCCTCCTGGGAGGCCCATGGCGCCATCCTGCTGGTGCGGGACTGGGAGGAGGGCGTGGCGCTCTGCGACCGGCTGGCGCCGGAGCATCTGGAGATCCTGGTGGAGAAGCCGGAGGCACTCTTCGCCCGCATCCGCCATGCCGGTGCCGCCTTCCTCGGCGGCTGGTGCCCGGAGGCGCTGGGCGACTACGTGGCCGGGCCGAACCACGTGCTGCCCACCGGCCGCACCGCCCGCTTCGCCTCCGGCCTCAGCGTCTATGACTTCCTGAAGCGCACCACCTGGGTCTCCGCCACCGAGGCCGGGCTGCACCGCATCGGCCCCGCCGCCGTCACCCTGGCGGAGGCCGAGGGGCTGGGCGCCCATGCCCGCAGCATCGCCATGCGGCTGGGGCAGTAGGCACCGCTCCGGGGCCGGCTCAGTAGGTCCCCGATGTTCCGGGGCCCTTCGGCCTCGGCCCGCCCCGCATCGTCGCCATCGTCGCCTGCGCCCCCGCCGCCATCAGCCGGGCGTCGGAGGCCACGGTGACGAAGCGGAAGCCCTTCTCCACCATGCGCAGCGCGTATTCCGGCGTGCCGTTGTGGATACAGGGCACCACGCCATGCTCCTTCGCCTTGGCGAGGATCATGTCGAGCGCCTCCACCACCGGCTTCTCCTCCTGATCGAAGCGCGGCGTGCAGCCCAGGGCCAGGGAAAGATCGGCGGGGCCGATATAGACGGCGTCCAGCCCCTCGACGGACAGGATCTCGTCGAGATTGTCGAGCGCCTGCCGCGTCTCGATCATCGCCAGGCCGAAGACCGTGTCGTTCGCGTGCCTGGCGTAGTCCGGCCCGGCGTGCAGCAGCGCGCGGATCGGGCCGAAGGAACGCATGCCGCGCGGCGGATAGCGCAGCGAGGACACGAAGAGTTCCGCATCCGCGCGCGTGTTGATCATCGGGCAGATCACGCCATAGGCGCCGGCATCGAGCATCTTCATGATGATGCCCGGATCGAGCCAGGGCACGCGCACCATGGGCGTGGTCTCCGTGGTGGAGATCGCCGTCAGCATCGACACGGCGGCGGCGTAATCCACCACGCCGTGCTGCATGTCGATGGTAAGGGAATCCCAGCCCGCATGCGCCATGGTCTCGGCCGAGAAGACATTGGGGATGGCGAGCCAGCCATTCACCACGGCCTCGCCCCGGCCCCACAGCGTCCTGACCCTGTTCTCCCGCATGGCCGCTCTCCCTCTGTCACTTTCCGGCGCCGGACTCGCCGGCCCTGATGGCAGAATAGAGCAGATCGCCGCTCAGGCCGGCAGGAGCGCGCTATGGGCCCGCGCCAGCGCATCGCGCGCGGCCACCAGGGCGGCCAGGGAGCGCCGTCCGGCCATCAGCGCGGCGCGTTCGTCCTGGCCGATCTCGGCCATCTGCTCCTCCACGGATTCCACGCCTTCGGCGAGTTGCCCGTGCATCTCCTCCAGCCGCTCGCGCAGAGCCGCGCGCTCGTCATAGCCGAGCACGCCGCGGCGCCAGTCCTCCACGATGGTCTCGACCTCCCGCCGCACGCGATCGGGCGCCGCACCCTTGCCCGCCAGTTCCGCGAGCCGCGCCAGGGCCTGTCGTTCCGGCGCCTGGGGCGCGCCTTGCCGATTCCCAGCCATGGGTTCTCTCCCCCTTCCGGGCCGATATCTGCGGCGCAGATTAGTTCATGATGTGTTCCTGTTGAAGCATCTTCGGCACCGTCGCGCGCCCCGGTTCGTCACGGGCATGGGAGCCATGGCCGCTTTTCCTGGGGCAAGCCCCTGGGCGGGGCTTGCCCTGCCTGCCGTCTGCGGCTAAGGAGCGCCCACCCCGCGATTGCTGCTGTAGCTCAGGGGTAGAGCACTCCCTTGGTAAGGGAGAGGTCGAGAGTTCAAATCTCTCCAGCAGCACCACGGATTTTCCCTGACATTCCCAGACCGTTTCGGAATCGGTTCCCTCGTGCGTTTGTACGAGGCTTCCCCGTCAGGGCAGCGTGAGATGCTCTCCCCGTAGCCCATGCGCGCGCAGGAGCTGCGCCACGGCCTCCCGGCTCATCGGACGCCCCAGCAGGAAGCCCTGCACCTCGTCGCAGGCACGGTGCTGCAGGAAGCGAAGCTGCTCCTCGGTCTCCACGCCCTCCGCCGTCACCTCCATGCCGAGATTGCTGCTCATGGAAAGCACCGCCTCCACGATGGCATGCGCGCCGTTCCGCCGGCCGATCGCATGGACGAAGGAACGGTCCACCTTGATCCGGTCGAAGGGAAAGCGGTGGAGGTAGCCCAGGCTGGCATAGCCCGTACCGAAATCGTCGAGCGCGATCCGCACGCCCCGGCGCTTCAGGGCCTGGATCGCGTTCAGCGCCTCCTCGGCGTCGCCGATCAGCAGACCCTCGGTGATCTCCAGCTCCAGCCGCCCGGCCGGCAGGCCCGAAAGCTCCAGCGCCCGGTCCACGATGTCCGGCAGGTTGCCACTGCGGAACTGGGCAGGCGACAGGTTGACCGCCAGCCGCAACGGCTCCGGCCAGGTGGCGGCCTCGGCGCAGGCCCGCTCCATGACCCAGCGCCCGAGCGGCAGGATCAGCCCACTCTCCTCCGCCACGGGGATGAAGGTGGCGGGCGGCACCGATCCGCGCACCGGATGCGTCCAGCGCAGCAGCGCCTCGAAGCCGCGGATCGCGCCGTTCCCGCATGTCATGATCGGCTGGTAGTGCAGTTCCAGCGCATCGACCTGCAGGGCCAGGCGGAGGTCCTTCTCCATCTCCCGCCTTTCCCGCAGTTCCGCCTCCATGGCGGGCTCGAAGAAGCGCACCGTGCCGCGCCCCTCGGCCTTGGCGCGGTACAAGGCGGTGTCCGCGTTGCGCATCAGGCTTTCCGGCGTCGCGCCATCCTGCGGATGGAGGGCGATGCCGACGCTGGTGCCGACCTGCGCCATGTTGCCATCGAGGATGAAGGGCGTGACCAGGCTCCGCACGATCCGGCGGGCCAGGGGCTCCACTCCGGCCCGCGAGGCCGCTCCCCGCCACAGGATCACGAACTCGTCGCCACCCAGGCGGGACACCGTGTCGTCCGGGCCGACCAGCTCACCCAGCCGCGCCGCCACCTGCCGGAGGAGATCGTCGCCCGCCGCGTGGCCATAGGTGTCGTTCACCACCTTGAAGCGGTCGAGGTCCAGCGCCAGCACCACGAGGTGGCCCTCCCGCCCGCCGGCCTCCCCGATCGCCGCAGCGAGGCGCTCATGCAGCAGGGTGCGGTTGGCCAGGCCGGTCAGCGGATCGTGATGCGCCATGAAGCGCACCCGCCGCTCCGACAGGGTCTGCTCCGTGACATCGGTGAAGGTCCGCACGAGGCCGCCATTGCCGAGGGCCTGGCTGCGGACCTCCAGCACCGTGCCATCCGCGCGCGTGCAGCGATAGAACGGCGCCGGCGTCCCGGCGGGCTCCTCCTGGTTCCGCGTGCAGTCCTCCGGGATGACATCCTGGACCCGTCCGCCGCGCAGGAAGGAGGCCCGTTGCTCCTCCGGCACGCCGAGCAGGCTCATGGCACGGCGGTTCACCACCGGCATGCGGCCATCCGGCGCCACCATGACCAGGCCCTGGCTGATATTCTCGATCGCATCGGACAGCGCCTGCTGGGACCGCGCCCGCTGCTGCCTGCGGCGGATCAGCAGCCCACCCGCCACCAGGATCAGCAGCGTCAGCACCGCGCCGGAGGACAGGATGCTGCGCCGATAGGCATCGTAGCCTTGCAGGATCTCCGCCATGTCGTTGCTGACGGCCACGACCAGGGGGAAGGATTCGACCCGCCGGAAGGCGATCATCTGCTCGGTGCCGGTGGTCGGGCCGCGGCCACGGAAGGTGCCCTGCAGGCGGATCAGCGCATCCGACATCAGCGCGCTGCCGGCTATGCTGCTGCCGAGCGCGCCGCCCTCCTCCGGCGCCCTTGCCCGGATGATCCCGTCGAGCCCGACCAGGGTCACGGCGCCATGGCCGATATCCAGCGTGTCATAGACCTGGGTCAGCCAATAGGGATTGAGGGAGATCACCACCACGCCGGCGAAGCTGCCATCCGCCGCCAGCAGCTTGCGGGTGAACTGCACCGACCAGCGGCCGGATTCCCGCCCCATCACCGGCACGCTGATGAAGAGATCGTCGTGCTGCGGGTCCAGATGGAACCGGAAATGCGCGCGGTCCGACAGGTCCACCCCGTTCTGGACCGGCCCCAGATTGCTGAGCCACAGCCGCCCCGAGGGGCCGATCACCGCGGCCTGCAGCGACATGTCCTGCTGGAAGCCACGTTCCCGGCGCAGGAAGTCGAGGCTGAAACCGGCCGGATCGTGCCGGTAGGCTTCGCGGATGAAGAGCAGCCGCTGGTCGATCGCCTCCACCGTCCGGGCCATGATCTGCTGCGCGGCCCCGGCCAGGTTGCCGGTGTTGCGCGCCGCATCGTCCAGGCTGCGCTGGTATTCGCGTTGCAGGTGCAGGGCGATGCCGCCCCAGAACAGCAGCAGGATCGCCAGGATCAGGCCGAGATCGGCGCCGAAGCGGCTGGCGGCGGAGTGGAGCCTTTTCCGGAGGCCGGTCCTGACATTGGCCCCGGCGGCGGGTTGCGCGGCGTCCGGCAAGCGCGACGCCATTTCACCTTTCCCCGTCATATCGCCTCCGGACCTGTGTGGAGCATCCGGTGGATCCTGCTGAAAGCCTCGCGAGGTCAACGGGTCCATGGGTGTTTCCGGGAGGCCGCGCTGCTGGAATGCAGCTTACAGCCATGAGATGATGAATTTGCTATCAACACAACCTTGCAAATTCACGGCGTCCGCCCGCTTCCGCGGCGGGCCTGCCTGAGTGGGAAACGGATCTCATGACGACGCGACGCGCCCTGATGGCCATGGCGCCGATCCTGGGCCTGGCGGCCCGTCCGGCCCGGGCCGAGACGGCCGAATGGGGCATCGCCACCGAATACCCGGCCACTGCCATGCCGGGCGAGGGCATTGCCTTCTTCGCCGAGACGGTGAACCAGGAGGCGCATGGCATCCTGGCCGTCCGCCCGGCCTTCGACGCGCCGGACGGGCTGCGCTCCGCCAGGATGCCGGCCGCCGTGGGTCAGGGGAAGCCGGAGGCCGCCGATGCCTTCACCGGGGCGCTGGCGGGCCTGGCGCCGATCTTCCAGCTTTCCGCCCTGCCCTTCCTCACCGGCTCCGCCGACGACACGCGGCGCCTGCTGGAGGCGGCGCGCCCTGCCTATGTGAAGGCGCTCGCGGAACGCGGCCTCACCCTGCTCTACGCCACGCCCTGGCCCGCCACCGGGCTGTGGTCCCGCAAGCCGGCCTCCGGTCCCGAGTCGCTGAAGGGCCTGCGCGTGCGCACCTATGACGAGGCCGGGACCATGGTGATGCGGGCGGCGGGCGCGGAGCCATCGCAGATCTCCTTCGCCGATGCCCTGCCCCGGCTGAAATCCGGCGAGATGGATGCGGTGCTTTCCTCCGGCGACGGCGGCGCCGGGGCGCGGCTCTGGGAGGTTCTGCCGCATTTCACCGCCATCGATTACGCCTGGCCGCTGAGCCTCGCCTTCTGCAACACGGCAGCCCTGCAGCGCCTGCCGGAAGCGGGCCAGGCGGCGGTGATGAGGGCCGCGAAGGCCACCGAGGCGCGCCAGTTCAAGGCCATCACGACCCGCATGGCGGAAAACGAGGCGCGGATGCGGACACATGGGATGACGATCGCCGCCGCGCCGGCACTGCGGGCTGCTCTCGAAGCGGCGGCGGCGCCCGTTCAGGCCGCCTGGGTGCAACGGGCCGGCCCCGAGGGGGAGGCCATCCTGCGCACCTATCGCGGCAAAGCCTGACGGACAGGAGCCGGGGCCCCTCATGGATGCCCCGGCGCCAAGGCTTGCGGGGAAGTTCCGCCAATGCAACCATGGGTTGCGTTTCCGGAGACTTCCATGTTCCGTCGCCTCGCGCTGGCCGCGATTCTCGTCGCCGCCGGGTCGTTTTTCCGCCCGCCGGCCGCAGGGGCTTCGCAGTCCCCCGGCCTGCACCGGCCACAGCCGGCCCCGGAAGAGCTGATCGAGGTCCGCTCCTACTCGGGACGTTCGCGCTCCGCCTCGGTCCGTACCCGCAGCCATTATTTCCGGCCGGCCAGCCGGAATGTCAGCCGCGGCCTGCGCGCCCGGCTGCACTGAGGCCCGTCTCCGGGGAGAGGCAGGAGCCTCGCCCCGGACGCCGTTTCAGCTCCGGTAGGAGCCGTTGATGTCGATATAGCCGTGGGTGAGATCGCAGGTCCAAACCGTGGCCTTGCCCTCGCCCAGGCCGAGATCCACCTCGATCTCGATCTCGCGCCCCTTCATGTGGGCGACCACCGGGGCCTCGTCATAGCCCGGCACCACGCCGCCCTCGCGCGCCATCCAGGTGCCGCCGACCGCCACGGAAAGCCGGTCGCGGTCCGCCGGTTCGCCCGCCTTGCCGACGGCCATGACGATACGGCCCCAGTTCGCGTCCTCGCCGGCGATGGCGGTCTTCACCAGCGGCGAGTTGGCGATGGCCAGCGCCACCACCTTGGCCGAGGCGTCGGAGACCGCGCCGCGCACCGCCACCTGGATCAGCTTCTGCGCACCCTCGCCATCCCGCACCACCTGGAGGGCCAGTTCGTGCAGCAGCCCGGCCAGCGCCTGGCGGAAGCCGTCCAGGATCTCGCCGCCCTCCGCCGGAACCTCGGGATGCTCCGCCTGTCCGGTGGCGAAGAGAAGCACCGTGTCGGAGGTGGATGTGTCGCTGTCCACCGTGGTGCAGTTGAAGGAGGTCTCGACCCCCGCCTTCAGCGCCGATTGCAGCGCGGCGGCGGAATCCTCGCATCCGTCGCCACGAAGCAGAGCATCGTCGCCATGTCGGGCGCGATCATGCCCGAGCCCTTGGCGATGCCGGTGATGGTCACCGTCGCGCCGCCGATCCGCGCCTGCCGCGTCACAGCCTTGGGGAAGGTGTCGGTGGTCATGATGCCGCGTGCCGCCTCCGCCCAGGCTTCCGGCGAGAGGGCGTCATGCAGGGCCGGCAGGGCGGCGGTCAGCTTCTCGTGCGGCAGCACCTCGCCGATCACGCCGGTGGAGGCCAGGAAGACCTCGGAGGGCGCGCAGCCGACCAGCTTCGCCGCCGCCTCGGCGGAAAGCCGTGCCGCTTCCTCGCCCGCCCGGCCGGTGAAGACATTGGCGTTGCCGGCATTCACCACCACCGCCCGCGCCGTGCCGCCGGCCAGGGCCTTGCGGCACCAGTCCACCGGGGCGCCGGGGCACTTCGACTTCGTGAAGACGCCCGCCACGGTGGTGCCGGGGGCGAAGACCATCATCATCAGGTCGTCTCGCCCCTTGTAGCGGATGCCCGCCGCCACCGTGCCGAGGCGGACGCCCGCGAGGGGCGGCAGGGCGGGCATGGGCACCGCGAGGGGGGAAACCGGAAGGTCCTTGGCCATAAGGTGTTCTCAGCTCAACGCGTCAGGTCAATGGTTCGGTTCAGCGGCCTGTCCGGCGCCATGTTCGGCGCCGTGTTCAGCGCTTCTGGGCGGGCGCGGGCGGCGTGGCGCCGTCCAGCGGCGAGGGCTGGCGCTGCGGCGTGCCGTCGAGGTTGAAGCGCTCCACCTGGGCCCCGGCCTTGTACTTCTCCAGGGCGGCGTTCACCGCCTCCTCGAAGGCCGCCTGGCGCAGGGTGGCGCGCTGCTCCTCGAAGGTCTTGGGCGGCGCGGCGCGGCGTTCCTCGACCTTGATGATGTGCCAGCCGAAGGCGGACTTCACCGGCTCCGGGCTGATCTGGCCGGGCTTCAGCGCGAAGGCGGCCTCGGCGAATTCCGGCACCATGTCGGACTTCTTGAAGAAGCCCAGGTCGCCGCCATTGCCCTTGCCGCTGGGGTCGGTCGAGTATTTCTGCGCGATCGCGCTGAAATCCGCCCCCGGCTTCTTCACCTCGGCCAGGACCTTCTCCGCCTCCTCCTTGCTGGCGACGAGGATGTGGCGCGCATGCACCTCCTCCTCGGCGGGCTGGCTCTTCTGCTCGGCCTCGAAGCGCTTGCGCAGCGCCTCGTCGGTCAGGGACGGGGCCACGTCGCGGCGGATCAGCGCCTGCTGCAGTTCCTGGTCCGTGGCGACGGCGATGCGGTGCTGCACCTCGGGGTCCTTCTCCAGGCCCTGGGCGCGGGCGGCGGCGGCCACCGCCTTCTGCGCGATGAGCTGGTCCACGATCAGCGGGAAGAGCACCTGCGGCGGGGCGTTGCGCGCCTCGGCCGGCAGGTCCTGCGCCGCGTCGCGGACATCGCTCAGGCGGATCTCCTCGCCATTCACCTTGGCCACCACCGGGTCGGTGGACTGCTGCGCCGCCGGGGCCGTGCCCGGTGCCGGGTTGGGTGCCGCCGTCTGCGCCAGGGCGGCGCCCGCCAGCGGGAGGGCCAGGGGTCCGGACAGCAGTCCGAGCGACAGGATCAGAACAGGGAAGCGCATCAGACAAGTCCGGTCGAAAAGGGCGCGGCACCATGACGCGCATGCCGCGGGACGGCAAGGCACGCCTCCGTACCGAAACCTTTCGCCGCAGCCCGGCCGGGCAACAGGCCGAAACACGGGGCCAGCGCCGCGCCGGTGCGGCGGGCGGGGCGAGAATCCGCCGACGGCGCCCGCTTCCTCCCCTATCCTCCGTTTTGGAGCCGCCCCGGACAGGGGCGCCCGAGGGAGGAGAAGACCCATGCCCGACCGGATGCCGGCCCCCGTTCCGGAGCCGCCCATCATCCATCGCCGCCGGATCGCCCCGGCCGGCGCCCATCCTCACGGAACGGCTCCGTGGGCGGAAGCGTGCTCGCCGTGGCGTTCCTGGCCTTGTCCGGCTGCTTTCCGGCGGCGGCCCAGGCGCCCTCCCCCGGTCCCGGAACCGGCCAGGATGGTGGCGAGACCGCCCGCTGTGCCGCCCTGGCGGGGATGCGCATCGAGGATACCAACCTGCTTTCCGCCACCGCCGTCCCGGCTGCGGGGGACCTGCCGGCGCATTGCCGGGTGCTGGGCTATGTCCGCCCGGCGATCAATTTCGAGCTGCGCCTGCCGCTCTCCGGCTGGAACGGCAAGTTCTACATGACCGGCTGCGGCGGCTATTGCGGCAAGGTCCTGGCCGATGCGCCCGGCTTCACCAATGCCCTGAATTACGGGCTGCGGCGCGGCTATGCCGCCGCGACCACGGATTCCGGCCATTGGGGCACCGGCTCCACCGATGGGCGCTGGGCCTGGAACAACCGGCTGGCGGAGATCGACTGGGGCACGCGGGCGGTGCCGGAGGTGACGCGCGTTTCCAAACTGCTGGTCAACGCGCTTTATGAGCGCCCCGCCGCGAAGTCCTATTTCGCCGGCTGCTCCACCGGCGGGCGGCAGGCGCTGATGGAGGCGCAGCGCTTCCCGGATGATTTCGACGGCATCATCGCCGGCTCCCCGGCGCTGGACTATACCGGCCTCGTCGCCACCGCCATGGCCTGGACCAGCCGCGCCAATGCCGGGCCGGATGGCAAGAGGATCTTCGACCCCGCCCATACGCCCCTGGTGCAGAAGGCCGTGGCCGAGGCCTGCGACGGTGCCGACGGGCTGAAGGACGGGCTCATCTCCGACCCGCGCCATTGCGGGTTCGACCCGGCGAAGCTGCAATGCGCCGCCGGGCAGAACGGGCCGGACTGCCTGAGCGAGGCCGAGGCCGGGGTGCTGAAGGCCTGGTACGCCCCGCCGCGCAACAGCCGGGGGGAGGCCCTCTATCCCGGCGGCATCCCGCTGGGCTCGGAGCCCTTCTGGCCCGTCTGGCTGGCCGGCACCGCCACGACGCCGCCGCTCAATCCGCTCTTCAACCGGGACTTCCTCCGCTACATGGCCTTCGCCGAGGACCCGGGCGAGGGCTATGACCCCCTCACCTTCGATTTCGACCGCGATCCGCCGCGCCTGGCGGCCATGGGCGCGCTGTACAACGCCACCTCGCCCGACCTCGCCCGCTTCCGCGCCCGGGGCGGGAAGCTGATCGTCTATCACGGCTGGGCGGATGCGATCGTGACGCCGGAGCGGACGGTCCAGTGGTTCGAGGCGGCCGCCGCCGCCGCCGGTGGCCGCGACGCCATGGGGGCTACGGCCCGGCTCTTCATGCTGCCGGGCTTCGACCATTGCGGCCTGTCGAATGCCGGGCCGGGCATCGACCAGAACGGTTTCGACCCGCTGAGCGCGCTGGAAGCCTGGGTCGAGCGCGGCGAGGCGCCGGCGCAACTGGCCACCGCCAAGACCGCTCCGGATGGGCAGCGCCTCTGGAGCCGCCCCGCCTGCCCCTGGCCACAGGTGCCGCGCCATGACGGCAAGGGGCCGGTCACGGAGGCGGCGAGCTTCACCTGCGCCGATCCGTGAGGGCGGGCCCGGCCGTTTCCCACCCAGGGGAAGGAGGGTGGGAAGGAGGGTGGGAAGCGGCCGGGACCGGGCGGGGGCCGGGATGCGCCGGTCCATGGGCGCGCCCTCCGGATGGGTAGAAGGTTCCGGCCTGGTTTCCCGGGCCGGGCGGCACGAGGCCGGGGGTGCCCGCCTCTCCATCGCCATGGCCAGGAGAGGCCGCCCTCCGTGCCGCTTCAGGGTTTTAGCGTTTTAGGATTTTAGTCCTTTATCTGCCTGAGGGGGTGCTGTCCGGGCTGTCGCCACGAAGGCAGATGGCGACGCGGCAGGGCGGTTCGTTGATTTTATTCCCATATCCCGGGGTGGCTCTGGGAGGCAAGGACTGTTTGGGGGTTGTGCGACGGCGGGGCGCGTGCCCCCGGGGGACAAGCTCCGCGGGGGAAAGGCCCCGCCTCTCTCCCGGGGATGGCCAGGGGAAGCCAGGATGGCCACCCCCGCATGACGCATGTCGCCTTTCGTATCAGGCCGCCCGCGCTGTCCGCTCCGGCTGCACCACGCGCAGCACCAGATTGGCCACCACGGCCACCAGCACATTCAGCACCAGGGCCAGGAGGCCGACATAGGCCGTATAGGTCTCGCCGCCGAAGACCAGGCTGTGCAGCGGCTTCAGCCCGTCGCTCCAGGCCATCCAGGAGCCGCCGAGGAAGCCGGCCGCCCAGCCCAGCAGCAGCGGGCCGCCGCGGAACCAGTGGGTGAAGAGGCCGAAGACCACCGCCGGGAAGGTCTGCAGAATCCAGAGCCCGCCCAGGAGATGGAGGTCCAGCGCGAACTGGGTCGGCAGGAAGAGGATGCAGGCCAGCGCCCCCACCTTCACCACCAGCGAGGTGACCTTGGCGACCTGCGCCTCCCCGGCATGGGAGACCTGCGGGTTCACATAGGCCTTCCAGAAATTGCGGGTGAAGAGGTTGGCGGCACCGATGCTCATCACCGCCGCCGGCACCAGCGCGCCGATGGCGATGGCGGCGAAGGCGAAGCCGGCGAACCAGCTGTCGAACAGCGCCTTGAAGAGCAGCGGCACGACGGCCGTCGGGGTGGCGGTCACGATCCCCGCCGCATGGGCCATGTAGCCCATCAGCGCGATCAGGCCGAGCAGGATGGTATAGGCCGGCAGCAGCACCGCGTTCTTGCGGATCGTGTTGCCCGAGTTGCTGGCGAAGATGCCGGTCAGCGTGTGCGGGTACATGAAGGCCGCCATCGCGGAGCCCAGCGCCAGGCTGGCATAGGGCAGGTACTGGCTGGGCGCCAGGATCAGGCCGGTGGTGCCGCCCTTGGCCGCGAAGACCCGCTCCGCCGAGGCGAAGACATTGGCATAGCCGCCGAGCTTCATCGGGATGATGGCCACCGCCACGATCACCACGATGTAGATCATGATGTCCTTGACGAAGGCGATCAGCGCCGGCGCCCGCAGCCCCGAGGAGTAGGTGTAGAGGGCCAGGATGAGGAAGGCGACGGCCAGCGGCACCTCCCCGGTCAGGCCCAGCGCCGCCAGCACCACCTCCATACCCACGAGCTGGAGGGCGATATAGGGCATGGTGGCGAGCACGCCGGTGATGGCCACCGCCAGTTCCAGGGGCCGGGAATTGTAGCGGGCATGCACCACGTCGGCCGCCGTCACATGCCCGCCCGCGGCCGCCACGGCCCAGAGCTTCGGCATGATGGCGAAGACGATCGGGTAGACGATGATCGTATAGGGCAGGGCGAAGAAGCCGTAGGCGCCGACCGCATAGACCACCGCCGGGACGGCGATCACCGTATAGGCGGTGTAGAAGTCGCCGCCGACCAGGAACCAGGTGATCCAGGTGCCGAAGGTGCGGCCGCCCAGCCCCCATTCGTCCAGATGCGCCAGGGTCTCGGGCCGGCGCCAGCGGGCCGCGAAGAAGCCCATGGCCGTGACCAGGACGAAGAAGCTGATGAAGACCCAGAGGGCCGTCCAGTCGATGCCGCCGCTCACCGGTTCTCCTCCCGCTTCCGGAAGGCGCGGTAGCAGAGCCAGGTGAGGAAGGAGGAGATCGGCACCCAGAGGAGCTGGTACCAGTAGAAGAAGGGGAAGCCGAAGAGCTCCGGCTGCATATGATTGTAGAAGGGGACCCAGAGCAGCCCGACAAAGGGCAGCAGAAGCAGAACCCACATGGACGTTGCCTCCGAATCCGCGCCTGGAGGGCGCGGAAGCGACAGAAAGGCTGACCTGTCCTGCCGCCGTCCGGCAATTTTCTTCTCTGTAAGAAACGGGCCCCTCCCCCTCCGGCCCAATCACCCTTTCGCGCGCCCGGCCCGGCGGTGGTCCGGCGGCGGCCCCTCAACTTTCCCCCACCACTTTTCCCGGGGCATGGGGCCGGGCTGCGCCGCCATTTCGTTGACCCCGTACCCGCTGGCCCCTATCTGTCCGGCGGCATACCCGGCGGCCCTTTGCCGCCGGGGCGATGCCGCGCCCGCGGGACCGCTCCTGCCCCCGGGAGCCTGGAGAGACCCGGAAAGCACATGTTCGCACGCCTCGCCCGCGCCATCATCGGTACCTCGAACGACCGCGCCGTGAAGCGCTATCAGGCGCGCGTGCCCGCCATCAACGCGCTGGAACCGCAGGTGGCCGCCCTGAGCGACGAGGGGCTGCGCGCCAAGACCCAGGAATTCCGTGACCGGCTGGCCCAGGGCGAGAGCCTGGACGCCCTGCTGCCGGAAGCCTTCGCCGTCTGCCGGGAGGCCAGCAAGCGCGTGCTGGGCATGCGGCATTTCGACGTCCAGCTCATCGGCGGCATGGTGCTGCATGAGGGCCGCATCGCCGAGATGAAGACCGGCGAGGGCAAGACGCTGGTCGCCACGCTCGCCGTCTATCTGAACGCGCTGGCCGGCAAGGGCGTGCATGTGGTGACGGTGAACGACTACCTCGCCCAGCGCGATTCCGGGGAGATGAGCCGCCTCTACGGCTTCCTCGGCCTGTCCACGGGGGTGATCGTCTATGGGCTGAACGATGCCGAGCGCCGTGCCGCCTATGCCTGCGACATCACCTACGGCACCAACAACGAGTTCGGCTTCGACTATCTCCGCGACAACATGAAGTACCGGCTGGACGAGATGGTCCAGCGCGACTTCCACTTCGCCATCGTGGACGAGGTGGACAGCATCCTGATCGACGAGGCCCGCACGCCGCTGATCATCTCCGGCCCCTCGGACGAGAGCTCGGAGCTCTATGTCCAGGTGGATTCGGTGGTCCGCGAGGTGGTCAAGGACAAGTCCACCTATGAGAAGGACGAGAAGCAGCGCACCGTCGTGATGACGGAGGCCGGCACCGAGGCCATGGCCCATGCGCTGACCGAGGCCGGGCTGCTGACCGAGGGCGACCTCTACGACGCCAGCAACATCACCCTGGTCCACCACGTGAACCAGAGCCTGCGCGCCCATGCCCTTTTCGCCCGGGACGTGGACTACATGGTCCGGGGCGGCAAGGTGATCATCATCGACGAGTTCACCGGCCGCGCCATGGAGGGCCGCCGCTACTCCGACGGACTGCACCAGGCGCTGGAGGCCAAGGAGCGGGTCGAGGTCCAGCCCGAGAACCAGACCCTCGCCTCGATCACCTTCCAGAACTATTTCCGCCTTTTCCCCAAGCTGGCGGGCATGACCGGCACCGCCTCCACCGAGGCGGACGAGTTCGCCGAGATCTACAAGCTGGAGGTGGTGGAGATCCCGACCAACCTCCCGGTGGCCCGCGACGACCAGGATGACGAGGTCTATCGCACCGCCGCCGAGAAGTACGAGGCCGTGGCCAACCTGATCGCCGAATGCCGCGAGCGCGGGCAGCCGGCCCTGGTCGGCACCACCTCCATCGAGAAGTCCGAGTTGCTGAGCAGCCTGCTCAACAGGAAGGGCATCCCGCACCAGGTGCTGAACGCCCGCTACCACGAGCAGGAGGCGGCGATCATCGCCCAGGCCGGCCGGCCGGGCACGGTGACCATCGCGACCAACATGGCCGGCCGCGGCACCGACATCAAACTCGGCGGCAATGCCGAGGCCCTGGCCCGCGCCTCCTTCCCCGGTGAGCCGGAGGGGCCGGAATTCGAGGCCCGCATGGCCGAGATCCGGCGCGAGGTCGAGGCCGCCGCCGCGCGGGTGAAGGAGGCCGGCGGGCTTTTCGTGATCGGCACCGAGCGGCATGAGAGCCGCCGCATCGACAACCAGCTCCGCGGCCGCTCCGGCCGTCAGGGCGATCCCGGCGCGTCCCGCTTCTTCCTGAGCCTGGAAGACGACCTGATGCGCATCTTCGGCTCCGACCGCATGGGCGGGATGCTGTCCAAGCTCGGGCTGAAGGAGGGGGAGGCGATCATCCACCCCTGGATCAACAAGGCCCTGGAGAAGGCGCAGAAGAAGGTCGAGACGCGCAACTTCGACATGCGCAAGAACGTGCTGAATACGACGACGTGATGAACGACCAGCGCAAGGAGGTCTATGCCCAGCGCCGGGCCTTCATGCAGGCCGCCGATGTCGCCGAGACCGTGGCCGAGATGCGGCGCGAGGTGGTGGACGACATGGTCGCCCGCGCCGTGCCGGAGAATTCCTATCCCGAACAATGGGACCTGGAAGGGCTGCAGGAGCGTGTCCTGACCCTCCTCGGCCTCGATCTGCCGGTGGCCGAATGGGGCCGCGAGGAGGGGATCGACGAGGCGCATCTGCGCGAGCGCATCCAGGAGGCCGCCGACCAGGCCTTCGCCGCCCGGGCCGCCAATATCGGCCCTGACCGGATGCGGGAGATCGAGAAGTCCCTGCTGCTGATGGTCTTCGACAAGGTGTGGAAGGACCATCTCCTCGCCCTCGACCATCTGCGCCAGGGCATCGGCCTGCGCGCCTATGCGCAGCGCGACCCGCTGAACGAGTACAAGTCCGAGGCCTTCAACCTCTTCAACGGAATGCTTTTCGACCTGCGGGAGGATGTGACCCGCTGGCTGATGCATGTGAACCTGATGCCGGAGCAGCCGCTGCCCTCCCCTGAGCCGATCCAGGTGACGGATGCGCGCCAGCCGGCCCCGCCCTCCCTGCTGGAGGGTGGCCCGGCGGAACCGGCGGCTTTCGCCGGTTATGGCCATGCCGCCACCGATGCGGCGGTGCAACTTTCCCCGGGCGTGCGCGCTGACGACCCGTCCACCTGGGACCGGACGCCGCGCAACGCGCCCTGTCCCTGTGGTTCGGGCAAGAAGTACAAGCACTGCCACGGGAAAAGCATCTGAATGGCACGACCGCCGCGAAGCTTAGGCTGCATCCTCGACTACCAGGCCTCCGGGCCGAGCACCTTCGTCTTCGCGGTCCGTCCCTCGGACGACCCGGCCGCCCGCCAGGCGATCCTGCGGGAAAGCCTGAGCCTTTCCACGGGCGAGGCCGGCGAGGAGTGGCGCAGCGTGGACGGCATCCGCTGGCTGCGCGTCCTGGCCCCGGCCGGCCCCCTGCAACTGCGCTATGAGGCCGAGGTGCAGGGCGAGCCGGTGGTGCATGACCCCGCGGGGATCACGGAACTCCCCGTCCAGCAGGTGCCGCAGACGGCGCTGCATTTCCTCCTCCCCAGCCGGTATTGCGAGAGCGACCGCCTCACCGGCTTCGCCCAGGCGCAGTTCGGCGGGCTGGCCCAGGGGCATTCCCGCGTGGCCGCGATCTGCGACTTCATCTACCAGCGCACCGCCTATCAGCGCGGCAGCACCGATGTGCGGACCACCGCGCTGGACGTGCTGACGGATGCCGCGGGCGTATGCCGCGATTTCGCGCATCTGGGCATCGCCCTGACCCGTGCGCTGGGCATTCCCGCGCGTTTCCTGGCCGCTTATGCGCCGCATCTCCAGCCGCCGGATTTCCACGCGATCTTCGAGGCGCTGCTGATGGGGCCGGAGGGGCCGTGCTGGTACGTCTTCGACGCCACCCGCCAGACCGCGCTGGACGGGGTGGCCCGCATCGCCGTGGGGCAGGACGCCTCGCAGGTGGCCTTCTGCTCCATCTGGGGCAATGCCAAGGCCACTGGCATGCAGATCCGCTGTGACCCGGAACCGGGCGCCGCGCGGGAGTGGACCACGGCGGCGGTGTCGGTGTCGGGGGCCTGAGTGTGGAGGTTCAACCCCTAATAGGTTGGAGAGCGTTCCGTGCTGGCAACTTCAAGCCCCGGGCTTCATTCAAACCGGCTTCTCAATGAGCCATTTCGGATCTTCCACTCGAACCGGTAAACCAACTTCTGTGGCGAAATCCCGTGCCGCTCTTGCAACCTCCGGCCAAGGGTGGTCATCGCCGATCAGGATGCCACCCGGCTCCAGCAGATCCCAGTACTGGCGAGCGTCCCGCAATACGGCCCCATATTCATGTGCCGCATCGATATGAATCACGCCTGCGCGCACCCCCAAGCGCTTAAGAATGACTGCCGCATTCTCAGAAGTTTGTGCCAGCGGCACAACAAAGGTCGACACTTCCTCATGCACAATATTGGACAGGAACTGCCAGTATAGCGATGGCCATCCGTGCCGTAATTTGAGGTCCTCAAAGATCCGGTCGGGACGTTCATGGTTCCAGTGCTCTGGACTGCCGAGAAAAGTGTCGATGGCGATCACTGCTCCGTTTATACTCTGCGCTTTAAGGTGCTTCGCCATGTAAATTGTCGAGCCCCCCTTCCAGACACCGACATCGATAACGACGCGCGGGCGGCGGGCAAGGAGTTCGCGCTCCAATGCCGGATGCTGACTGTTCCATCCTTGCAAATCTTCCGGAAGGCTTGGAGTGAAACCGGCATAAACATCCGTGGCGAATAATTTCCTTTGAAGCTCCTCGGCTATAGTTCTCGTGATATCTATCGGCTGCCGAAGTTGAGATCCTGCGGACATGTCCGATGGGGCCTGCTGTGTAATCCGGGCGAGTTGCCTCCGCCTGAATTCCTCACTGTTGGCTATGCGGCGCACGATCTCGGCCGGTTGCATCTCGCCGGCATTGAGAGCAGAGGTAAAGGTGTCAAACCCGATGCGATCTGGCGCCCGCTCCAGAAGCCCCCAGTAAAGGGACTGCACGAAAGTCTCCGACGGAAGCTTCTCATCCGCAACCGTCACCATCAGGCTCTGTTCTCGATCGATGAGTGACACCCGCGCCTCGGTTGCCATAATAGCCAAGTCATCCGATGTCGGGAAATCGAACCCTCTTAGTTGCTCGTTGAAGAGGATGGTCCCATCATAGCCCATACTTTTATACAATTCTGGATTGTAGTGCTCACCAACATCGCCGATGTAATGACCTTGGGCTGGGAAACACATGAGTCTAACCGTGCCGAGCGCGGCGCAAGCCACTTCTTTTGCCGCATCCTGGGATGTTCCAAAAATCGGCACGCCTAGTGAAGAAAAATAGGCACGTATGCGCTCATCAGGTCGCTCGGAATAAGGGCAGTTCCGCACAAAGCTCAGATATTCGTCCAAAATTTCGCGCTGGCGCTGCCACTGTCTGCGTGTCAGTGCAAAACCCCAGTTATGCCCCATGGGTACGAGATGGCGCCTTAGCCGCCGCTGCTCGTCATTTGGAGCCCTATGAACACCATATGCAGCTACATAGCCGATACGTTCCTCTTCTAGAGCGAAATCTGAAAGTTTTTGCAGTGTGTCGAGGTAGTAAGGGGACAGGACCATATCATCTTCAAAAAATACACCAAGCTCGGCATTCATTTCCTCAAATATGAATTTTTCTGCCCGCTCAAAATTAAGGGCTACTCCAAGATTGTATGGAGCAACATGGACCATTCCATTGGGGAAGTAGCGCCGAAACACAGAAACGCTTGCAGCAATATCTTCAGGTTTTGCCCGAGATTTCCTGCCAAATGGGCTTTGCGCTCCGTCTTGGAACAGGTGGACGGAACTGTCTTCGATAATCACGCTTTGCGATTTAAGACTTTTCAACACCTTGTCGAGTAGGTTGGGCCTATTGAAAGACATAATCGCGATAGGCGGCAAAAATGGGCGCATCACTAGATCTGGCATTGATTCGATCTTTTTGGAGGCATCGTTCTTTATCTTTCTTGAACGACAGGTTTTACGATGCTCAAAAAATGATAACCGCCACGCAGACGATCCATGACATCTTGTACTTTCGTTCACATGCTCTCGAAGAGAAGCTGTTCGACGATATTCTGCCGCCCGGCCGCGTCTGCTTCGGCAGCCCAACCAATTTGCCGCACTCCGAAAGCAGCTTGGCGTGGATCGTGCTCACCCAGAGATAACGCAGGCCGATCAAGCGTGAAGCGCAGGTCTACCAATCCGTCCGCAGATACAGGGATGCGAAGGCGCAGAACTTTGGTCACCCAAGGCTGAGCAGCCATGGAGCCGACACGCAGATCGGAGGGACCATAAGATGTCGCCATGGGCCGGACCCCGGCGGGAGCGACGGTTACGACTTGCCCGTTCGCAGTAGGGGCTCCAAAAAGCTGAAGATACACAATGACTCTGCCAGTGCGGAGCCCGGTATAGAATGCAGCCCGCGCCGATTTTCCTGTCATCCAGGCACCGATGGATTCGCAGTCGCTCCAGCCTTCCACCAGGGTCGATCGCAGTGGTGTGGCGATGTAGTTGGATGGCATGCCATGGCTTCGGCTGTAATCGGCTGGTCGGAAGGTTTGTCCGCCGGGCATAAGAGCCACGGCAGCACATGCACCCCTGGATGGCTTTTCCTTCTGCCGCTGCAGGGCAGCCAACAGATCACGTCCCACATCGTGCCAAGTCCGTGCCTGGAAACGTGTTCTGATATCCATGCGACGCTTCTCTAGGTAACCCGACTCAAACAGCATGCGACGCATCACGGTTATGCCGTCGCGAATGTTCAGCGGGTCCACATAATCTACGAGGTCCTGGCCAACCTCCGGGATGGATGTTGCATTGGAGGCAACACAGGGCACACCGTAGGTCAGGCTCTCGCCGACAGGGAGGCCCCAGCCTTCGCAGAATGATGGAAACGCCGTGAAGAGGCAGTTCTGATAGAGTGTCGCCAGATCCTCGTCCGACAGATCATGAAGAACATGCAGACGACCATCCAGATGGTTCGTATCACGGATCTGGTCCATGAGTTCATCGACACGCCATCCCTGACGCCCAATGAACACCAGATCCGGCATATCCTCGCCCTGCGACAGAAGTTCTCGCCAGATGCGGAAAAGATAGGCGTGGTTCTTACGCGCCTCAATGGTTGAGACGGAAAGGACGAAGCGTCGGTCGCGCAGATGTGCGATCTTGCCATCCCATTGCGCGTTGTAGCCAGCAGTCAGCCGCTTCACTGGCTTCAAGACATGGGCCAAAGGCACCGCCTCAACACCAATGTCCGTAATCCCATTCTCAGCCAGCAGGCGTCGGACATCGTTCGCCACATAGTCGCTAATGGCAAAAAGGAAGTCGAAGCAACGCAGCCCATCGCCGATTGCCAGCGTGAACCAGACGCTCAGCAGCGGCGCGCAGAACTCAGGGTGAGTGATGGGGATTAGGTCATAGATATAGAGACCCACTCGTAGGCCCAATTCACGCATCCGGGCACAAGTCTGGACGACTTCCCGCACATTCCAGAAGGCGCCCAGGATGAGCAGTGTTTGCGTTGATGCCGGCGGGATCAGAATGGCAGTCGTGCGCAGTTCGGCGACCAGTTCCTTCAGCCGCCGCTGCTCGACTCGCGTTCCCGCTGCGTGGGACACCAACTGAGACAGTGTATTGTTCTCTAGCATCATACAGCCCTCGGGGCTGCTGATCACGAAGCGATAGCCGCAAAGCTGATCCTTCGGCAGTGCCAGAACTTGCTCGATGATATTGGCTTGGACGCGCTGTATGCCCGACAGCGTCCGATGCTCGTTCAAGTACACCAGGAGGTCCGTCACCTCCATCAGCGTGGCCGTGGCGAGTTCCTGTTCCGTCCAGTGGCCCATCAGTTCGGAGGCGAGCTGGCTCTCGCCCAGCATCACCAGCTCCCGGTACGCATCGGCCGAAGCTTCCAGCCGCAGCGCGTTGGCGAGGCTCTCGGCGGCTTCGCCGCGCCGTCCGGCCAGGATCAGCGCGCGGCCGAACTGGAGCTGCGCGTCGCCGTCCTCAGGCCCGAGTTCCGCCGCCCGGCGATAGGCTTGCAGTGCATCGGAGACCTGCCCCTGTTCCTTGAGCGCGTGGCCCAGTTGTACCCAGATGGGAACGTCTTTCGGCTCCGCTTCCAGATGCAGGCGATACAGCTCCGCCGCGGCGGTCCAGTCCTTCCGATCCCGGGCCTCGTCGCCAGCCCGCCGGAATTGACGGTCCTCGCCCCGCAAGGGGGCTGCCAGGGAGGCTAGCTTGGTCAAGATCAGTTCCCCGCCACGCATGATCTGTCCGCTCACAAAACCGAGCAATCATCCGTTATCCGAACGAATCATACAACCCCGAAGGGAATTCTGTTCCGAGAAAAACCCTTTATCGGCGAGAGTTTACGGCAGGCTATTTGAGGTGCGTGGAAGACCCTAACGTCTCCACGCGCCTTACCGCTCAGGCGACGCCGTGGCGGCCCATTTCCAGGAACTTCTCACGCCGCCGGCTCTTCAGGGTTGCGCCGTCGAGGGGCAGCAGAGGCTGCAGGGCCTCCCAGACCTTCTCGCCGACATCGGCGACCGCCTTGGCCGGGTCGCGATGCGCGCCGCCCAGCGGCTCCGGCACCACCGCGTCCACCAGGTTCAGGCGCAGCAGGTCCTCCGCCGTCAGTCTGAAAGCCTCGGCCGCCTGCGCGGCCTGGGCGGCGTCGCGCCACAGGATGGAGGCGCCGCCTTCCGGCGAGATGACGCTGTAGATGCTGTGCTCCAGCATCAGGATGCGGTCCGCCGCCGCCAGGGCGATGGCGCCGCCGGAGCCGCCCTCGCCGATGATCGTGGCGACCACCGGCACGGGCGCTTCCAGGCAGGCCTCGATGGAGCGTGCGATGGCCTCGGCCTGGCCGCGCGCCTCGGCCTCGATGCCGGGGAAGGCGCCCGCCGTATCCACGAAGGTGATGATCGGGATGCCGAAGCGCCCGGCGAGTTCGATCAGGCGCCGCGCCTTGCGGTAGCCCTCAGGCTTGGCGCTGCCGAAATTGTGCTTGATGCGGGTTTCGGTGTCGGTGCCCTTCTCGGTGCCCAGGACCATCACCGAATGTCCGCGGAAGCGGCCGAGGCCACCCACCACCGCCTCGTCATCGGCGAAGGCCCGGTCCCCCGCCAGCGGCGTGAACTCCTCCACCAGTGCCTCGATATAGGCCAGGCATTTCGGGCGCTCCGGGTGGCGGGCCACCTGCGCCTTCTGCCAGGGGGTCAGCTTGCTGTAGGTCGTGGCGAGGAGCTTCTCCGCCTTGTCCTGCAGGCGGCCGACCTCCTCCGCCACATCGATGCCGCCGGCATCGGTGGTCCGGCGGAGTTCCTCGATCTGGCCTTCCAGCTCGGCGATCGGCTTCTCGAAATCCAGGAAATGACGCATCGGGGGTCCGTACACGGAGGCGTGCGGAGCGGCTAGAGCGGATCTGGCCGCAGGGGAAGCACCGGAAGCACGAATTTGCCCTGTCCGGAAGAGAGGTTGGCGCCCCCGCGCGTGCCCCCCGGGGGAAGCCAGGGGGAGGCGGCGGTTTTCAGCGCCCCGTTTCCTCCGGCTTCTCGACCTGGCCACGCCGTTGCAGGCGGAGCGCCACCAGCCAGCAGGAGAGCGCCCAGGCCGAGCCCAGGCACCAGCCGGCCAGCACGTCCGTCGGCCAGTGCACCCCCAGATAGATCCGGCTGGCGCCCACCAGCAGCGTCACCGCCACCGCGACGGCCATCACGTAGAGCTTCAGCCTTGGCCCCGCCTGGATGCGCGTCATCAGCGCCCCCAGGGTCAGGTAGGTGACGGCCGAGAGCATGGCGTGGCCGCTGGGAAAGCTGGCGGTGAAGACCTCCACCATATGGGGCACCACATCGGGCCGGGGCCGCTCGAAGGCGAGCTTGACCAGCAGGGACAGGACGGTGCCGCCCAGGATGGACACGGCGGTCAACAGTGCGGCGCCGCGCTTGCGCTCCAGCATCAGGCCGCCCAGCACCACCAGGGTCACGGACACCAGGATCACGTTGCTGCCCAGGGCCGTCACGTCCTGCGCGATCGCCGGTAGCCAGCGGGGGCCTATGGGCCGCTCCAGGTCGGCCGGATCCCGCAGCAGGAGGAGCAGGTGGCGGTCGAAGCCTTCCAGGCTGTCGCCATGCACCAGCGCCGCCAGAGCCACGAAGCCCAGCAGCCCCCCGGCCACCATCAGCAGGCCGAGCAGTCCGGGCAGTTCGGGCCGGGCATCGCGTCGCTCGGATCGGGTCATGCGTGTCGTTCCTCCCGGACGGGCCGCCTGGCTGGGCATGGGGGTGGTTCGGATGGGGGGGGGCGGAGGGCCCCGGCTCCGGGGCAGCAACGGCTCAGTTGGCGTCGCGTTCCCCGGCGCCGTCTTCCTCTGCGGCGCCAGCAGCCTCGGACAGCGGATGGTGCAGTTCCATGACCGCCCGCAGCCGCTCCTCCATCACCTTGGTGTAGATCTGCGTGGTCGCGATATCGGCATGGCCGAGCAGCACCTGAAGGGAGCGCAGATCCGCCCCCCGGTTCAGCAGATGCGTGGCGAAGGAGTGGCGCAGCACATGCGGCGTCGCCCGGGCCGGATCCAGCCCCGCCTCCAGCGCTGCCGCCCGGAGAAGCTGGTTCAGCCGCTGCCGCGTCAGGTGCCCCGCCGCGGCGCGGGAGGGAAAGAGCCAGCGCGGCGCCGGCCGGCCCTTCTCCGCCTTCGCCAAGTCCTTCTGCGCCAGATCCTTCTGTGCCAGCTTGGCCAGGGCCTGCCGCGCCCGGGCGCTGATCGGGATCAGGCGCTCCCGCCCGCCCTTGCCCCGGATGGCGATCAGCGGCGCGGTATCGCGCAGCGCCGCCGCCGGCAGGGCGACCAGTTCGCTGGCCCGCAGGCCGGACCCGTAGAGCATCTCGCAGGCCGCCACGGCCAGCAGGCCGCTCCGGCCCGGCAGGCGGGACGCAGCGGCGATCAGCGCCTCCACCTCCTCCTCCCGCAGTGCCTTGGGCAGGGATTGCGGCAGGCGCGGCGTGTCGAGCAGCGCGGTCGGGTCGTCGCGCCGCATCCCTTCCCGGGCCAGGAAGCGGAAGAACTGGCGCAGCGCCGAAAGCCGCCGGGCGACGGTGCGTGCGGAAAGCCCCGCGCCGGAGAGCCCGGCGAGATAGGCGCGCAGCGCCTCGGGCGAGGCACCTTCCAGCGCCCCGCCGCCCTTCCGCCGCAGGTGGCCCGCCACATCCGCCAGGTCCGCCTCATAGGCGGCCAGGGTGTTGCGGGCCGCGCCGCGCTCGGCCGCCAGCATCTCCAGAAAGGCCTCGACACGGGCATCCATGGCGTGCAGGAGAGCCGACCGGCCACGCCCTCAGCGCGTGCCGAAGCGCTCCGCAGGGATGGTCCGCTCCACCGGCTGTGGACTCACATCGGGCGGGAAGGCACCAATGACGAGCAGGCCCACGGCGAGCAGTGCGATGACGACAAGAATGATCAGGGTGAGTGGGCGACGAAACATGGAGTTGCGCGTGGTCCCTCGCGTGCGGGCGAAGCCGTGCTAGCCTTGGGCATCGTGTCGCGCAACCTGGACATCCTCGCCGATCCGCATTCTGAGCGAAATCGTGGCCCCGCCGCCCCGCCGGCGGAGGCTGGCCGGACCTTGGACGAGGCCCTGGCGGGGGCGGAAAACACGCCGCCCGCCGCTTCCCCGGGGCCGGATGCCGTGCCCCCGGACCGGCTGGGGGCCGCCGCGGCCCGCAGCATCGTCCTGGTCGGGCTGCCGGGCGCCGGGAAATCCTCGATCGGCCGGCGACTCGCGGCGCGGCTCGGCCGCCCCTTCCTCGACACCGATGCCGAGATCGAGGCCGCGGCCGGCCTGCCCGTGTCCGAGATCTTCACCCGCTATGGCGAGGCGCATTTCCGCGACGGCGAGCGGCGGGTGATCGCCCGCATCCTGGCCGGGCCGCCGGTGGTGCTGGCCACGGGGGGCGGCGCCTTCAACGACCCGCGCACGCGCGCCGCGGTGCGTGCCTCCGGCGCCATTGCCGTCTGGCTGCGCTGCTCCCTGTCCGCCCTGGTGCGGCGTGTGGCCGGGCGGGACCACCGGCCCATGTTCGTCGGGCGGGACGCGGCCGAGGTGCTGCGCGGGCTGATCCAGGTGCGCCACCCCTATTATGCGGAAGCCGATATCGTGGTGGATTGCACCGACGAGACCCCTGACATGACCACCGGCAAGGTGGAGGCGGCGCTCTGCGCCCATGAGGCCCCGGCCCGCCTGCCCGTCACCCTGGGCACGCGGAGCTATGAGGTCGCCATCGGCGAGCACCTGCTCGAACGCGCGGGCGGGCTGCTGGCCCCGGTGCTGCCGGCGCGCCGCGTGGCCGTGGTCTCCGACGCGGCGGTGGCGGCCCTGCACGGTGCCCGGCTGCGCGCCGGGCTGGAGGATGCGGGCTTCGAGATCCGCGCCGAGATCGCCGTACCGCCCGGCGAGGCCTCCAAGAGCATGGCCTCGCTCGAAACCGTGCTGGATGCTCTGCTCGGCGCCGGGCTCGACCGCAAGACCACCGTGATCGCCCTGGGTGGCGGCGTGGTGGGGGATCTGGCCGGCTTCGCGGCCGCCATCGCCATGCGCGGCCTGCCCTTCGTGCAGGTTCCGACCACCCTGCTGGCCCAGGTGGATTCCTCGGTCGGCGGCAAGACCGGGATCAATCTGCGTGCCGGCAAGAACCTCGCCGGCGCCTTCCATCAGCCGCGCATGGTCCTGGCGGATATCGGCACCCTCGCCTCCCTCCCGCCGCGCGAGCTGCGTGCCGGCTGGGCGGAGGTCGCCAAGCATGGGCTGCTGCAGGGCCCGCTCTGGGACTGGTGCGAGGCCCAGGGGCCGGCGGCCATGGACGGGGACCGCATGGCGCTGCGCCATGCGGTGCTGGAATCCTGCCGCCTGAAATCCGCCGTGGTGGCGGCCGACGAGCGCGAGGAATCCCCCGAGGGGGGCCGGGCGCTGTTGAATCTCGGCCATACCTTCGGCCATGCGGTGGAAGCCGAGTGCGGCTATGACGGCAGCCTGCTGCATGGCGAGGGCGTGGCCATCGGCCTGGCGCTGGCGGCGAAGCTTTCCGCCCAGCTCGGCCATTGCGACCCGGCCCTGCCCGGGCGGGTGGTGGCGCATCTGCGCGCCGTCGGCCTGCCCGCCTCGATCGGCGCGTTGCCACGCCGCTTCACGGTGGAGGCCCTGCTGGGCCGGATGCGCAAGGACAAGAAGGTCCGCGACGGCGCGATGCGCTTCGTGCTGATCCGCGAGCCCGGCGACGTCTTCACCACGGGCGACGTGCCGGAGGAGGAGGTGGCGGCCCTGCTGCGCGAGGACGGCGCCACCGGCTGAGCACCGCCCCCTGTTGCCGGAGGTATGCCACCCTCACGCTTCCGGCGATTCCGCCACCGGTGATCGCGGTCTAGGCTGGGGGCCATGCCCCTTTCCCAGCCCCAGGCGCGCACCCTCCAGCACAGCCGCGACATCATCCTGCGCGGCTATGAGCGTGAGGACGGGTCCTTCGACATCGAGGCCCGCCTGACCGATACCAAATCCTATCCCCTGCCCAACCTGGATCGCGGCACCCTCATGCCGGGCGAGGCCCTGCACGACATGTGGATCCGGCTGACGGTGGACGCCGATCTCCTGATTCTGTCCTGCGAGGCGGTGACGGACAGTTCGCCTTATGCGATCTGCCCGGACATCGCGCCGAACTTCGCCCGGCTGGCCGGAATCCGCATCGGCCCCGGCTTCAACCGCGCCGTGAAGGAGCGGGTCGGCGGCACCGAGGGCTGCACCCATCTGCGGGAGTTGCTGGCCCAGATGGCCACCGTGGCCTACCAGACCCTGCATTCGGTCCGGACCCGCCGGCGCCGGGAGAGCGGAGAGGGCGAGCCGCCCTTGTCGCCGGCGATCATCGGCACCTGCCACGCCTATGCGCCGGACAGCCCCGTGGTGCGGCGGCGGCAAGGGAAAGGCTGACGCGTCGGCCGCCTTCCCTCGGCCCATCGCTGTCCCGGTGGCACTCATAAAGGAGAGGCCGGGGCGATTCCCAACCGCCTTGTCCGTCCTTGCCGGAACGGCGGCACCCGGCCGGAGCCGTTTCCCCCACGGCCGGGCCTCGCCCCGCCCCGCCCCGCCCCGCCTACCGGCGCTCCCCCACCATGGCGGTGCCAAGCTCCTTGGGCGCCCGCATCGATTCGCGCGCCGGGCGGACCTCCGGGACGAGCCGGGTACCTCGGGTCAGCCGCTGGCCCAGCCGCATGCTGGGCACCTCGATCAGCCGGTAGCCGAGTTCCGCCACCACCAGCGACACGGGGATCGCCAGCAGCACCGCCAGGCCGGGTGGCAGGATGCCCACCAGCCCATGCACCATCGCCAGGATGACGATCTGGTGGAACAGATAGAGGCTGTAGGAAATCTCCCCGAGCCGCCGCAGCGGCCGGATGGCCGCCAGGCGGTGGAACAGGGCCGTGCTGATCGCGGCGGTGATGATCACCGTGGCGGCGAAGCCCATGCCCAGCATCCAGACCAGCTTCAGCACCATGCTCGTGGTGGAGACCGGCCCCCAGGCGGGCATGCCGAGCAGCAGCAGCGCCATGGCCACCAGTCCCAGCCGCGCCAGCGCGGGCAGGCCGGAGAAGAGCCGCTCCAGCCTTTCACGCTGGAACCAGAGCGCCGAGCCGAGGAAGAAGAGCGGCATCCACTGGAACAGGAAGGCGAGGCTGCCCAGCGGGGTCGTGGGCAGGGTCTGGTCATCCTGGCTCATGAAGCCGGCCGCCGCCATGTAGAGGACCAGGGCCAGCAGCGGCGCCCAGGGGCTGCGGCTGCGCACCATCAGGAAGACCAGCGGGAAGATCAGCGAGGCGCGCAGCTCGACGATCAGGCTCCACATCGGGGCGTTCAGATCGTGGTAGGGCTCCATGCCGAAGGCCGCGAGATGGCCGATGAGCAGTTCCGGCGTGAGCGGCACGGACCAGGAGGTCTTGTTCAGCCAGACGCTCATGCCAGGGACGGCACCCTTGTAGGTTGCGGCATAGAGGGCGGCCGCCACCAGCACCGCGACGGCGAAGGGCAGGTAGATCCGGCAGAGCCGCTTCACCACATATGCCCCGTACGAGATGCCGCGCCCGTTCTGGAAGGATGCGGAAAGGACGAAGCCGCTCAGCACGAAGAAGACCGCGACGCAGCCCGGCCCGGCCACGAGGAACCGTGCCGGCGTGTATTTCAGCGCGAAGAAGAGATAGTCGGCCGGCCCGGATGCCTCGGCCAGCGGCGGCACGTAGAAGGCCTGCGGAAACGACATCCAGACATGGTGAAGAAGCACGATGAAGGCGGCGAGACCTCGTACGACGTCCAGCTCATGGTAGCGCCTGGAAGGCATTCGTCCTGATCCCCCTTATCGATCAGCAGAGAGGCGCCGCGGACGGGTATTCGACCCGTCCGGCAAGACATGGCAGCCAATGCATTCTAAAATGAATCCACATCCAGATCTTGAGACATTGCCACGGCAACGCACCGACGAGCAAGAAAATGCTCGGATTCCGGATCGTGAAATATTTCGGAGACAGGCCAGCTCCCCCCGGCCTTCCCCCGCCCGATAAACCCCCTCTGGCTTGAACCCCCTCAGCCCTCGCCCGGCGCCTTGGCCTCGATGGCAAGGGCATGCATGCCGTCGGCGAACTCCTCCGCCAGGGCAGCATTCACGGCGCGTTGCCGGGCCACCCGGGATTGCCCCTGGAAGCCCGGCCAGACCACCCGCACGGCATAATGCGTCTCGCCCCCCGGCCGGGCACCGGAATGGCCGGCGTGACGGTGGCTGTCGTCACGCACCGCGATCTCGGCGCCCGGAAAGGCCGTGGCCAGCGCGGCATGCAGTCGGGTGGCGCGCGCGCCGGCAGGATGAGGATGCTGTGGGATCATGCAACCGCTTTTTCCATGCGTTACCGATGTTTGTGAAGCGTAGGATACTGCCTTGCCCGCATGGCGCCGGACGCCCATAAGGGGGACACCATGGCCCGACGCGGCACGACACACACTCCGCCCTCACCCGGAAGCAGCAGCTTCCGCCGTTGCGATTTCCCCGGCTGCGAGGCGGCCGGGGAGTTTCGCGCCCCTCGCGACCGGTCCCGCCTGCGCGACTATTATCATTTCTGCCTGGAACACGTCCGCGCCTACAACCAGGCGTGGGACTTCTACAAGGGAATGACGCCAGAGGAGATCGAGGTCCACCTCAAGGAGGATTCCGGCTGGCAGCGCCCGACCTGGCCCCTTGGCCGCCTCGGCATGCAGGGCAAGTTCGACCCCTCGCAGCTCAAGGACCCGCTCGGACTCTTCGCCGATGCCAAGCCCACCCCTCGAAAATCGGCGACCAAGGCCCCAGCTGAGCTCCGTGCGGCGCTCGACGTGCTTGGCCTCGGCTGGCCCCTCGAAGAGGATGCGCTGCGCGAGCGTTGGAAAGAGCTCGCCAAGCGCTATCATCCCGACACCAACGGAGGCGACAAGTCGGCCGAGGAGCGTCTCAAGGACGTGAACCGCGCCTACAGTCTGCTGCGCAAGCGGCTCGCCACCATGGGGGCCCAGGCGACCAGCGTCGCCGCCTGAGGCCCTTGCCACACTGACACTGAGAAGCGGGAACCCCCCGATGGACACCATCGCCACCTTGCCCGATCGCCGTCCCGACATGCCCGACGCGCGGGTCAAGGTGCGCGAGGTCTTCGGGATCGACACGGACCTCGAAGTCCCGGCCTTCTCCAGCCCGACCGAGCATGTGCCGGAGCGCGATCCGACCTATCGCTTCGACCGTGACACCACGCTCGCGATCCTGGCCGGCTTCGCCTACAACCGCCGCGTGATGATCCAGGGCTATCACGGCACGGGCAAGTCCACCCATGTGGAGCAGGTGGCTGCCCGGCTGAACTGGCCCTGCATCCGCGTGAACCTGGACAGCCACATCAGCCGCATCGACCTGGTGGGCAAGGACGCCATCGTCCTGAAGGATGGCAAGCAGGTCACCGAGTTCAAGGAAGGCATCCTTCCCTGGGCGCTGCAGCGGCCCTGCGCCATCGTGTTCGACGAGTACGATGCCGGCCGCCCGGACGTGATGTTCGTGATCCAGCGCGTGCTGGAGGTCGAGGGCAAGCTCACCCTGCTCGACCAGAACCGCGTGATCCGCCCGCATCCGGGCTTCCGCATCTTCGCCACCGCCAACACGGTGGGCCTGGGCGACACGACCGGCCTGTACCACGGCACCCAGCAGATCAATCAGGGCCAGATGGACCGCTGGAACATCGTGGCGACCCTGAACTACCTGCCGCACAAGCAGGAGACCGACATCGTTTCCGCCAAGATGGGCGTGACCGATGCCAAGGGCCGCAAGCAGATCGAGGCGATGGTCTCGCTGGCCGACCTGACGCGCGCGGGCTTCATCGCCGGCGACATCTCCACCGTCATGTCGCCGCGCACGGTCATCACCTGGGCCGAGAACGCCAAGATCTTCGGCGATGTCGGCTTCGCCTTCCGCCTCTCCTTCCTCAACAAGTGCGACGAGGCGGAGCGCGCCACGGTGGCCGAATACTACCAGCGCTGCTTCAACGAGGAGATCCCGACGGGCCTCTACGTGAAGGCCTGACGGCGACGGGGCGGATGGGAGGGCCCTTCCGCCCCCACAGGATGACTGCGGCTGGTGGGAGAGGTTTTCCGTGAGCAATTCCAAGGATCCGTCCCGTCAGGAGGAATTCAAGCGGGCCACCGCCGGCACGGTCCGTGCCATCGCCCGCACCGATGACGTGCAGGTGGCCTTCCAGCCCGGCCCTTCCGGCCTGACCGGCAAGCGCGCCCGCCTGCCGCTGCCGACCCGCGCCCTGCCGCCCGCCGAGATGGCGCGCCTGCGCGGCGCCGCCGATGCCGTGGCGCTGAAGCTGCGCTACCACGACGAGGCCACCCACGCGGCCCGCCTGCCCGCGCGCCGCGACGCGAAGGAGGTCTTCGACACGCTGGAGCAGGCGCGTGTCGAGGCCGTCGGCAGCCGGGCCATGGCCGGCGTCGCCGCCAACCTCCAGGCCCGGCTGACCGAGCAGGCCGAGGCCGAGGGCTATGACCGCATGACCCGCAAGGACCAGTTGCCCCTGCCGGTGGCGCTGGGCCTGCTGGCGCGGGAGAAGCTGACCGGCGAGCCTGCCCCCGAACCAGCCCGCCGCATCCTCGACCTCTGGCGCGACACGCTGGGCGAACGCGCCGATGCCGCGCTGGAGGAGATGGCGAACAGCACCGAGGACCAGGACGCCTTCGCCCGCGCCGCCCGCAAGCTGCTGACCGCGCTCGACCTCGCCGAGGCCGAGGTGGAGGCCGAGAGCAGCGAGGACGAGGAGCAGCAGGGCGACCAGGGTGCCGACTCCTCCCAGGTCCAGGACAATTCCGGCGAGGGCGAGGCCCAATCCGAGGAGGCCGAGAGCATGCTCGGCGCGCAGCCCGAGCAGGCCCAGGGCGAGGCCGCCGAGGACGAGGGCGAGGGCGAGGAGGAGGACGGTTCCGCCGCCGAGGGCGAGGACCGCCCGGGCGGGCCGCAGCAGCGCAAGGAGGTCCCCGCCTCCGACGACGCCTCGGTCTATCGCGCCTATACGCGGAAGTTCGACGAGGAGGTCGGCGCCGAGGATCTCTGCGATCCGGAGGAGCTGGCCCGGCTGCGGCAGCAGCTCGACCAGCAGCTTTCCCACCTGCAGGGCGTGGTGTCCAAGCTGGCCAACCGGCTGCAGCGGCGGCTGATGGCGCAGCAGGCCCGCGCCTGGGAGTTCGACCTGGAGGAAGGGCTGCTCGACGTGTCGCGGCTGGCCCGCGTCATCTCCAACCCGACCTATTCCCTGTCCTACAAGCGGGAGCGGGAGGCGGATTTCCGCGATACGGTCGTCACGCTGCTGATCGACAATTCCGGCTCGATGCGCGGCCGCCCGATCACCGTGGCCGCCATGTGCTGCGACATCCTGGCCCGCACGCTGGAACGCTGCGCGGTGAAGACGGAGATCCTGGGCTTCACCACCCGCGCCTGGAAGGGCGGCCAGAGCCGCGAGCGCTGGGTGCAGGATGGCAAGCCGCGCAACCCGGGCCGGCTGAACGACCTGCGTCACGTGGTCTACAAGGCCGCGGACGAGCCCTGGCGCCGGGCGCGCAAGAATCTCGGCCTGATGCTGCGCGAGGGGCTGCTCAAGGAGAATATCGACGGTGAGGCACTGGACTGGGCCTATAAGCGCATGCTGGCCCGGCCGGAGCACCGGCGCATCCTGATGGTCATCTCCGACGGCGCGCCGGTGGATGACAGCACCCTTTCGGTGAATCCCGGCAATTACCTGGAGCGCCATCTGCGCAAGGTGATCGCGGATATCGAGGGCCGGGACATCGTGGAGCTGGTCGCCATCGGCATCGGCCATGACGTCACGCGCTACTACCGCCGCGCCGTGACCATCGTGGATGCCGAGGAGCTGGGCGGCACCATGATGCAGAAGCTGGCCGAGCTGTTCGACGAGGATGCCGCGGCCGCTTATCAGCGTGCCGCCGCGGAACGCTCCCCCGCCCTGATCTGACGCCGTTGCGCCGACGCCGCCTGCTCGGGGGCGGGCTGCTGACGGCCATGGCGGGGCTGGGCGGCTGTGCCCTGGCCCTGCGCCCTGGCGGCGGTCCGCTTTCGCGCCCGCTGCCGCCACCGGAGGGCGACCCGCCCTTCGGGGCGGAGCGCGTGCTGGGGGTGCTGGATCTGGATGCCCGGCGCCTGGGTGGCGAGGGCCTGTCGGGCCTGCATGTTTCCGACGACCTTCTCCTCACCGCGATCGGCGATCGTGGCGCCTGGTGCCATGCGCGGCTCGTGCTGGATGAGCGGGGAGCTCCGCTGCGGCTGGAGGCGCCGCGGGTGGGACGCCTGCACGATGCGCGCTGGCGGGCTCTGCCCGTTCCCTTCTCGGCCGATGCGGAGAGCCTCGCCCGGCTGCCGGACGGCTCCTGGCTGGTCGGCTTCGAGCGCTGGCACCGGATCTGGCGCTATCGCGACCTGAACGGCCCGGCCGAGCCGGTGGAGGCACCGCCAGGGCTGGAGGAGGCGCCGCTGAATGGCGGGCTGGAAAGCCTCGCCGTGCTGGCGGATGGGCGCTGGCTGGCCATCGCCGAGAAGTACCGCGCGGATGCATCGGGCACGCTGCGCCATGCCTGGATCGGCGGTCCCGGGCGCTGGCAGGCCCTGGCCTATCGTCCCTCGCCGGGCTTCGATCCTTCCGATGCCTGTCCTTTGCCGGATGGCGGCGCGCTGGTGCTGGAGCGGCATTTCTCCTGGCTGGACGGGCTGCGCGGGCGGCTGTGCCACATCCCGGCGGAGCGTCTGGCCCAGGCCGGAGTTGGCAGCGTGCTGGAGGGGGACAGGCTGCTGGAGCTGGCCTCCCCCCTGCCCACCGACAACTGGGAGGGAGTCAGTGTCTTCCACCACCGGGGGCAGCGGCTGGCCGCCCTCATCTCGGACGATAACGGGCTGCCCATCCAGCGGACGCTGCTGATGGTGGTCCGTCTCTGAGATGGCCGTTCAGGTTCCGGCGGCGCTGAGCAGCCGGTGCTCCGGCAGCGTCATCCAGACGCGGCTGCCGATGCCGCTCATGGCCTCGACCGTCAGGTCGCCGCCATGCGCGTGCAGGAGGTCGCGCGAGGTGGCGAGGCCGAGTTCCAGCCCGCGCGTCCCGGCGCGCATGACCATGGTATCGCCGAGATCGGCCACGGTCGCGCCATGGCCCTCATCCTCGATCACCAGGGCGAAGCGGCCCGGCTGGCGGTGGACATGGATGGCGATGCAGTCGCCCATGCCGGTGTCCCGCACCGCCCGCGCCAGGATCTGGAACAGGGCGCGGCCGAGCGCCCGCCGGTCGCCGAGCAGGGTGACGTTCTCGCATTCCGGGTCGATCCGCCACAGGCGCATGCCTTCCCCCATGGGCCGCTGCACCTCCGCCAGGGCTTCCTGGAGGATCTCGCCCAGCCGCAGGGGCTCCTCGGACAGCCGCCGGCCTTCCCCCCGCTCGGCCTGCTGTTCCGCGAGGCTGTCGCCGGTCTCGTCGGCGAGGTTGAGCAGATGCGCGGCCCCGCTGCGAAGACGGCCGATGGTCTGGAGATAGAGGGAGGTGGAGACGGTGAGGTCGGGATGCTGCGCGAGGCGCTCCGACAGGGCCATCAGTTCCAGGCCGGGGCGGGTCAGCTCACGCGCCAGGACGCCCAGGTGGCGCCGCTGGGCCGCCAGGGCATTCTCCCGGGCAGCCAGTTCGGCTTCGGCGGTGCGGGCCCGGCGGGCCAGCCTCAGGGCGGCGACCCCCAGGCCCAGCGCGGCCAGCAGGGCCGCGAGAGCGAGGGGCAGCAGAATCGAAACGGGGTCCATTTCCCCCCATTATAGAGGGGAATGGTTAAAAGCCCGCGAAGATTACGCCGCCTGCTTCTTGACCTGGGCGCGCTCGATGCGGCGCTTCAGGGTCAGGGCCTCGGTGCCGAGCTTCCGGTCGGGGGTGCCGAGCAGGAAGGAGTCGAGACCGCCATTGTGCTCCACCGTGCGGATGCCGTTGGTGGTCAGGCGAAGCTGCACCGCCGTGCCGAGCACATCGGAGAAGAAGGACGCCTGCTGCAGGTTGGGCAGGTAACGGCGGCGGGTCTTGTTGTTGGCGTGGCTGACGTTGTTGCCGGTCAGCACGCCCTTGCCGGTGATGTCACAGCGGCGGGCCATGTCGTTAAACCTCGAATTCGCGAACGCGCGGGAAGGGCGGCCCTATGGCCCACCCGGCCCGTGACGTCAAGTTTTGTTGCCCCGCCGAAGGGTCCGGCCAGGGTTGCCCAGCCCCTCCGGGGCGGGATTCAGTGGGAGCCGCGCATGCTCTCCAGTTCGCCGCGCTCCACCGATTCGAGGGCGCTGCGCAGCACGCGGGCGATGGCCTTGTCCTCCATCGAGCGCGCCATCAGCCCCAGCGCGCCGCCCAGCAGGGCCGAGGCGACCGAGATCGGGGCGATGTTCTGCTCCGTCATGTACTCGATGGCCTTGTCCACGATGGAGCCGGCATGGCTCAGATCCTCCGGGGCCATTTCGTCGAGCTTGTTGTTCCCCGGGTTGTCAGACGCCATCAGGGGCTCTCCTCAAGAATGCAGTCGGGCGCAACATGGTCACGCCGTGGCCGGGGTGGAAGCCCCTTCGGCCAGGCCGTGCCGGCGGCGGGCGGCTCCCGCGCCCCGGTCCGCGTCCAGATCGGCGGCCGCGGCGGCCTCGGCGGCGGCCACCGCCTCGGACTGCCGCCGCCACATCGCGGCGTAAAGCCCGTCCTCGGCCAGCAGGCGCGCATGGCTGCCCCGCTCGGCCACCCGCCCGTCCTGCAGCACGATGATCTCGTCGGCATCCACCACGGTGGAAAGCCGGTGCGCGATCACCAGCGTGGTCCGCCCCTGGGCCACGCCGCGCAGGGCGGACTGGATCTCGCTCTCGGTGCGGGTGTCGAGGGCGCTGGTGGCCTCGTCGAGAATCAGCACACGCGGGTCCTTCAGGATGGTCCGGGCGATGGCCACACGCTGCTTCTCGCCGCCCGAGAGCTTCAGCCCCCGCTCGCCGACCCGCGTGTCGTAGCCGTCGGGCAGGCGCAGCACGAAGTCGTGCACCTGGGCGAGCCTCGCCGCCTGCTCGATCTCCTCCTGGGTCGCGTCTGGGCGGCCATAGGCGATGTTGTAGCGGATGGTGTCGTTGAACAGTACCGTGTCCTGCGGCACCACGCCGATGGCGGCGCGCAGGCTCTCCTGCGTCACGTCGCGGATGTCCTGCCCGTCCACCAGCACCCGGCCGGCGGAGGTGTCGTAGAAGCGGAACAGCAGGCGGGAGATGGTGGACTTCCCCGCCCCCGTCGGCCCGACGATGGCCAGCGTCCGCCCCGGCGGCACGGTGAAGGAGACGCCCTTCAGGATCTCCCGGTCCGGCCGGTAGCCGAAGCGCACCGCCTCGAACCGCACCTCGCCGGGCCCCGCCGCCAGGGCCGGGGCGCCGGGGCGGTCGGCCACCTCCCGCTCCTCTTGCATCAGGGTGAACATGGCATCCATGTCCACCAGCCCCTGCTTCACCTCCCGGTACACGAAGCCCAGCATGTTCAGCGGCAGGTAGAGCTGGATCAGGTAGGTGTTCACCAGCACGAAGTCGCCGACCGTCATGCTGCCCGCGGCCACGCGGCTGGCCGCCATCAGCATCACCGTGGTCAGCCCCACGGCGATGATCGCCGCCTGGCCGGCGTTCAGCATGTTCAGCGTGGTCTCGGAGCGCGTATAGGCGCGCTCGTAGCGGGCGAGCGAGGCGTCGTAGCGCCGCTCCTCATGCCGCTCATTGCCGAAATACTTCACCGTCTCGTAGTTCAGCAGGCTGTCCACCGCCTTGCTGTTGGCGTCCTGGTCCATCTCGTTCATCGCCCGGCGGAAGCGCAGCCGCCAGTTCGTGAAGGTGAGCGTGAAGGCGATGTAGAGGCCGATCGTGCCCAGCGTGACGGCCGCGAAGGCGAAGGAGAACATCTTCCACAGGATCGCCGCGACCAGCAGGATCTCGAAGATCGTGGGGATGATGTTGAACAGCATGAAGTCGAGGACGAAGTTGATCCCCCGCGTCCCGCGCTCGATCACCCGCGACAGGCCGCCGGTCTGGCGGTCCAGGTGGAAGCGCAGGCTGAGCGCGTGCAGGTGCTGGAAGACCTGCAGCGCGATGCGCCGCGCGGCGCGGGCCTGCACCTTCACGAAGACCGCGTCGCGCAGTTCCGCGAAGAGCGAGCTCGCCACCCGCAGCAGCCCGTAGCCCAGCACCAGCGCCACCGGCACGGCGGCCACCGCCGCCATGCCGCCCGCCGCCGTGGCGTGCGGGGTCAGCGCATCCACCGCCCGGGCATAGGCCATGGGCACGTAGACATTGGCCACCTTGGCGCAGACCAGGAGGGCCAGGGCGAGCACCACCCGGACCCGCAGGCCGGTCTCGTTGCGGGGCCAGAGATAGGGGGCGAGGTTGCGCAGCGTCTGGACATGGTTGCCGCCCGTGCGGGCGGGAGGTGATTCGGCCATCAGTCGGAAAACTCGCAGGATTTCCTCCCAGATGGGCAGAGTCCGCCCGCCCGCAAAGCCAAATGGTTGCAGGCCAGTCCGGCGTGGCGCATCTGCATGGGATGGACCCGCGCCTCCTCCGCCACATCCAGGCCTGCAACGACCACCCCGATCTCGGCCGGTACACGCCATTGCGCCTGGGTGCCGAACAGGTGGGGTGGCTGCCTCCGGCCCTGGCGGCGCGCCTGCCGGAACTCTCCCCGCATTTCCGGGCGGGTCCGGAGGGCGTGACGCTCGATCCGGCCCTGGCCAGCCTGGCCGAACGCTCCGCCGCCCTGGCGGAGCTGGCGGCGAAGCTGGCCGCCGAAGGGGTCTTCCGGCCGCGGAAGGAGCTGTTCGACGTCCGCGCGGCGCCCGGCGGGCCGGTCCTGGCCGTGCTGGACCGGGGCGCCATCGCCCTTCTCGGCATTCCCAGCCAGGGTGTGCATCTCAACGGGCTGGTGCGCCGGGCGGACGGGCTGCATCTCTGGATGGGCTGGCGCTCCCGCCACAAACCGGTGGCGCCGGGGCAGCTCGACAACATCGTGGCCGGCGGCGTCCCGGCCGGGCTTTCGCCCCGCGACACGCTGCTGAAGGAGGCGGAGGAGGAGGCGCGCATGCCCGCCGCCCTGGCCGCCACCGCGCGGCCGGCCGGCACCGTCTCCTATGTCATGGCGAATCCGGATGAGGGGCTGCGGCGCGACGTGCTGCATTGCTTCGACATCGAGCTGCCCGAGGATTTCACCCCCGTGCCCGGCGATGACGAGGTGGAGCGCTTCGAGCTCTGGCCCGCCGCGCGTGTGCTGGAGGCGGTGCGGGATGGCGACCGGGTGAAGTTCAACGTCAACCTGGTGCTGATCGACCTGTTCCTGCGGGAAGGACTGGCCGGGGACCCCGGCGGCCAGCTCCGCCAGGGCCTGAACCGGTTCCGCTGACGATCCGCCTCCCCGGTTTCCACCGGGGCGGCGAGGTGCTGTACCTCTGTCCCACTCAAGGCCCTTTCGGGAGTCCGCTGCCATGATCGTTCTCGTCACCGGCGCCACGGCCGGTTTCGGCACCGCCATCACCCGCCGCTTCGCCGCCGACGGGGCGCGCGTCATCGCCGCCGGGCGCCGGGCGGAGCGGCTGGAGGCGCTGAAGGCCGAGCTCGGCGCCGACAAGATCCTGCCCCTGGTGCTGGATGTCCGTGACCGCGCGGCCGTGCTCAAGGCGGTCGAGGGGCTGCCGGCGGAATGGGCCGCCGTCGATGTGCTGGTGAACAATGCCGGCCTCGCCCTCGGCCTGGAGCCTGCCCAGCAGGCCGACCTGGACGACTGGGACACGATGGTGGACACCAACGTGAAGGGGCTGATGTACCTGACCCGCGCGCTGCTGCCGGGCATGATTGAGCGCCAGCGCGGCCATGTCATCAACCTGGGCTCCACCGCCGGCGAGTGGCCCTATCCCGGCGGCAACGTCTATGGCGCCACCAAGGCCTTCGTGCGCCAGTTCAGCCTGAACCTGCGGGCCGACCTTTTCGGCACGCCGGTGCGGGTGACGGACATCCAGCCGGGCCTGGTGGGCGGCACGGAGTTCAGCAATGTCCGCTTCCATGGCGACGACGCGAAGGCCGGCGCCGTCTATGAGGGCGCGGACGCGCTGACGCCGGACGACATCGCCGATGCCATCCACTGGGTCGCGACGCGCCCGGCGCGGGTCAATGTGAACATGCTGCAGGTCATGCCGGTCGCCCAGAGCTTCGGCCCGCTGCGTGTCCACAAGCCGGGCCACTGAAGCTGGGTTAGTACTGAAGCTGGGTTAGTGAGGTTGGGCCCATGACCGCCGGCCCCGGAGGGAAGTCTCTTCCCCGGGGCCTTCCGGTGGGAGGTGGGCGGTGCCGGGGTGGGCCTTCCCGTCCCGCGTGTTTCCGTTAACCCTTTCTTTACCACATCACCCAATCGGGTGATCGCAAGGGGCTCAAAAACTTGCAATCTCCCCGTTAATTCGATCGAGCCTGGGGAGGTGGCCTTGCTCGCGATCAGCCATGGCGACGACGACGCTTCCCCGGAAACCCTGGCCCTCGAACTCTATGCCGCGCTGCTGGACGGGACCGGGCTGCCGCGGGTGCTGGAGCGCATCGCGGGGCTTCTGGGCGCCGCCTCCTACGCCGCGATGGTGACGGAATACGACGGCCAGAAGATCCTGCGTGGCAGTGCCGTCGCCCATGGCAATCTCGACCCCGCGCGGATGGCGGAATATGGCCGCCACTGGGTGCATCAGGACCCCTGGTGGCAGGCGGCGCTGCGGCATGGCCCCGGCGTGCTGAACATGACACGCCTCGTCTCGCCGCAGATCTTCACCCGCACGGCCTTCTGAAACGACTTCCTGCGCGGCCCGGACGCGCCCTTCCACGCGCTGGGAGTGCATGTGCACACGGTCGGCGACGTGTCGGCCGCCCTCGCCCTGCACCGTCCCATGCGGCAGGAGGCCTTCGACACACGCGAGGAGAAGATCCTCGGCTTCCTCTACCCGCATATCCAGCGCGTGCTGGTGGCCCAGGCCCGGCTCAACGCGGCGGAATGGCCGCTGGCCACCGCGGCGGGGCTGGATGCGCTGAACCAGGGCGTGGCCGTGCTGTCCGCCGACGGCCGGCTCGTCCTGGCCAATGCGGCGCTCCAGGCCATGGCGGCGCGGGCGGATGGCTTCACTCTCGACCGTCAGGGGATCTTCTGCGCCGAGCCGGCCGCGCGGCACGCCGCGACCGGCGCCCTGAACGCCGCCCAGGCCGCGGCCAGCGGCAAGGTGCGCCTGCTGCCGGATGCGGGGAGCTTCGCCATTCCCCGCCCTTCCGGCGCGCCGCCCTGGCTGGTCCAGGCCCTGCCGCTGCGGCAGAAGGAGGGGGAATACGGCTTCGCCAGCCTGCCAAGCCGCTTCACCGGGGTCCTGCTGCTGGTGCTCGATACCAGCCGGCGCCAGGCGCCTTCCCAGGGGCTGCTGCGCCGGCTCTTCGGGCTTTCCGCCGCCGAGGCCGCCCTCGCGGCGGCGATGGCGGAGGGCAAGAGCGTCGCCGCCATCGCCCAGATGCGCGGGGTCCTGCCGGGCAGCCTGCGCTCCCAGCTCACCGCGATCCGCCGCAAGACGGGATGCGGCAGCCAGGCGGATCTCGCCGTGCTGCTGGCCCGGGTCGGGGGCTGAAGGGGCCGCCCGGCCCTTGGCCCGCCTTCCGGCGGCTCAGCAGTAGTCGGCGGCCACCGGAACCGCCCCGGCCCGATCGCCGGCCCGTTCCGGGTCGGACTCGGCGGTGGCCGTCCAGTCCGGTGCCCCGTTCGGTGCCCAGTCCGGCACCCGCGCCGCGATTTCCGGTTCCGGCGGCAGCAGCACCTGCAGGACGGCAGCCTGGGCACGCCCATGGCCCAGCCTGGCCCTGGAGGTGCCAAGCGCCGAGGCTCTGGCCTCCAGCCCATCCGGCCCATGGTCCCAGAGCAGGCCGCGCAGCACGCGCTGTCCCTGGCCGATCATCACCCCGGCCCTTTCCCGCAGCGCCTCGGAAAGCTCCAGCCGCCCTTCCTCCGCGACGAGGTTGAGTGCGGTCAGGCCGCGCAGCAGCAGCCCGCATTCCTCCGCGGACACCACGCCGCTGCGCTGCCAGGGCCCGTCGCTGCAACGGCGGCGGATCAGGATGGTCTCCAGCGGCGCGGCGCGGCCGGGCAGGTCCATGGCCCCCAGCCGCAGGGCCGCCACGCCGCGCGCCAGCGCATCCCCCAGGCCGGGCCAGGAGGGGTCCAGCAGGGCCAGCCGCGCCAGGGCGAGCAGCCCGGCCGCGTGGCTGGCCATGGAAAGCGCCTCCGCCGCGCGGCCATCCTGCCCGGGGCCCTCGGCGAAGATGCCTTCCTCTCCCTCCGCCTGACGCGACAGCAGTGCCCGCACCGGTTCCCGCAGCAGGTCGCGCCGCGCCTGCCCGCCCGGCAGGCGCAGCAGGGCATCCAGCGCCAGCAGGAGGTCGCACAGGGACCGTGTCGGCAGGTTCGGGGCCTGTTCCAGCAGGGGGCCGAGATGCGCCTGGCACCAGGAGAGCAGCGACTCCCTTTCCTCCGCCCCGGTGTCCGGCGGCGCCAGGAGCAGCGTGGTCGCGACCGCGCACAGCGCCGCGGCGGGCTCCTCGGGCGGCGAAGGGTCGCGCCCGGCCGCACCGCCCGGCGCCATGGCCAGCACCGCCCGCGCCGTGTCCTCTCCCGCCCCGGCGAGCTGCAGCCGGTCCTCCCGCACCACGAAGCTCTCGCCCCCCGCCAGGGCAGCGAGGCCATGGCGGATCAGCAGCCAGTGCAGCCGCCCCGCGCCGTCGGTATGCGCGGTGACGCTCGCCACCGTTCCGGGCACGAGCGGCCGGGCATGCAGGGCATGGGCGGAAGCATCGGCGCGTCCGGCCACGGCCAGATGGTCCATCGGGCCGGCATGTAGGCGCAGCGATGCCCCGGCGCTTCCGGGCAGGGCATGGCGCGACAGCGCCCCGTCCCGCCCGCCGAGCACGCTGCGCTGCATCGGGCTCAGGCTCAGCTCGTCCCAGGCCGTGGTCACGCGCACGGCGCGGAGCTGGATGCCGGGTTCGGCCCGCAGCGTCACCGTCAGCCGCAGCACCGGGTCCCCGGCGCGGATGGCGTATTCGTAGCGCAGCGTGCCCACGGGGCGTGGCCGGTCGCGCCGCAACAGCCCCCGCAGCCCCGGCCCGCCCGGGACGGCGAGCCGGCTCTCATGGAACAGCACCACGCCATCCTCGATGCGCCGCAGGCCGCAATCGGCGATGTTGTCCTCGACATCCAGGCAATGGGCGCGCCGGCCGAGCCGGAACTCCACGAGGTTGCCCGTGTGCCGCGCCGCCTCGGCATCCGGTGCGTCGCCATCATGCAGGGATTCGATCACCAGCCCGCGCGACAGGTCCCCGGTGAAGCGGGAGATGCCCGTCACCACCTCGAAGGCGCGCGGGTCGTCGCTGCGGATCTCCAGCCTCGGCGGCAGCCAGCGCCGCGCCGCCAGCCCATCCGCCCCGAGCGCCAGGACCGTGTCCCGCAGCCCGCGGGCCAGTTCCGGCGCCGCCGCGCGCAGCGCCGGATGCGCCAGCGATTCCAGGACCCGTGCGTTGTCCACGATCCAGATGGATTCTGCGGCGCCCGGCGGGGCCTTCGCCGGCGGGCGCGCCACGCCATGGGCCGGCGGCGCCAATGCCAGCACCGGCATCGGGGCCAGGGCAGGGAAGGGACGCGACACCCCATCCAGGGCGACATCCCGGATCATCCGCTGCCGCAGGAAATGCAGCAGGCGATCGCATTCGGCTTGCGGTTGGAAGCGTCTCATTGCGGTGCAGGATAAGCCAGCACCGCGCGTATCGCATCCCCAATATGCAACTCAAAGTGGAGTTTTACCAATTCTCCACAACAAACCTCAGGCCATCTCCGGTAGCGCCGCCGGACGCAGGCCCATCATCGCCTCCACGCTCACCAGCGCCGCCAGCCGCTCCGCATCCCAGCCCCCGGTGCCGGCGGGGCGCAGCGGCAGGACCATCCAGCGGTAATCCGCGGTGCTGTCCACGACCCGCAGCGACACGCCCTGCGGCAGGACCGTGCCCCATTCCGCCAGGACGCCCCGGGGATCGGCCACCGCCCTCGCCCGATAGGCGGCGGATTTGAACCAGCCGGGCGGGTAGCCGAGCACGGCGCGCGGATAGCAGGAGCAGAGGGTGCAGACCACGAGATGGCGCCGCGCCTCGGTATCCTCCAGCACGCCCAGCGGCGGCAGGCCGGCCATGCTCACCCCCATGGCCTCGGCGGCGGCGGTGCCGTCGCGCAGCATCAGCGCGCGATAGGCCGGGTCGGTCCAGGCCCGGGCCACCATGGCGGCGCCGATGGCGGGCGAGGCGCGGTCCGTCCGCTCCTGCTGGGCATCAAGCTCGGCGGCGTTGGTGACGCCCTTCGCCTCCAGCGCCGCCAGGAAGCGGCCCAGCAGGGCGACATAGGCGGCGCGCGGCGGTGCGGCCATCAGGATATCCTCCCTTCCTCGCCCAGCGGCTCCAGCCAGTGCCCGTAGAGCTCGACCAGGGTCGATCCCCCTCCCCCGCCGCACCGGACAGGGCCGCCTGGGCGAAGGCCACATGATACAGCGGGCGCAGCGGCGCCGGGCGGCCGAAGGCCAGTTCCGAGGGGTCCGGGAAATCCCCGAGATGGGTGAGCACGACCCCTTCCCGCCCCCGCAGGTAATGCGGCGTGCGGATATGGGCGGGCCCGCGCGATTCCGGCCAGTCGAAGCGCACGCGCACGCGGGTGCCGGGCCCCAGCGGCCCTTCCGGCCGGGTGCCCCCGCTCACGCCTCGCCTCCGATCCCGTCCAGCAGGTCCGGGGCGACGATCCCCTTCTCGGCCATCAGGGCCGCCATGGCCCGCAGCCAGCGCTCGTAATAGGTCAGCGCGTGGTACTCGGCCTCGGGGATGGATTCGATCGAGCGGCGGAGTTCGTCCACCGTCATCAGCCCACGGGCGGCGAGGATCTGCCGCAGCGCGTCCACCCGGCGGCCGAAGGCGTCGGGCGGCGCGTCGTCCTGCGGATCGACCGGCGTGCAGAGGAAGCGCGGATGCGCGCCGAGGTCGTGCGGCGCGGCGCGCGGGTCCCTGCCCGTGCCGGGCGAGGCCCCGGCCGCGATTCCCCCTGGCGCCGCTTCCGTCATCCGCCGATCACCTCATCCGCCGTCACGCCGAACATCTCGGCCCGCTTCAGCCAGCCGCGATATTCGCCGACCTGCACCTCGCACCAGGCGCTGCCCTGGGCGCAAGCACGAATGCGGCCGATCACCCCCGGCTGCAGCCGTGCCACCGCGCCGGCATCCTCCTCCGGGCGGCGGCGCATCGTGTGCATCTCGCCCCGCACGGTGAAGGTGCGGCGCCCCAGGCCCAGGTTGGAATGGTGCACCCAGCCCTCGGTGCCGTCCTGGTCGCGGATGCGGCGCCACTGGTCGAACTCGCGGATGATCTCCACCGGCAGGTCCTTGCGCTGGTAGGTCCATTCGATGGGGAAACGCGTGCCAGGCCCGGCGCGCATGTTCACCTCGTCGGAACGCAGCGGCGCGAAGCGCGGCAGCGGCAGGCCGGTCACGGAGCCCATGGCGGGTTCCGGCTCCGGCGGCGGGGCGGGAGCCGGGGCGGGCGGCTTCACGGCGGTGGCCCCTGCGGCGGCGCCCGCCGCTCCGGCAGCGGCGCCGGCGGCGGCACCGGCAGCCGCCTTGGCACCGGCGCCGGGCCGCTTGGTGGCACGGGGGTCCGGCTTGCCGGCGGTCGGGGGCTCCCGGCGGGCGGCGTTGCCCTGCGGCTTGGGGGTGGAGGGGCGCGAGGCGGTTCCGGAACCGCCCTGGGGGGCGCCCTGGGCGCCGCCCTGGGCGCGCGGCGGCAGTTGCAGCGTGTGCGGCGGGGAAGCGGTCTGGCCTCCTGTTTGCGCCAGCACGGCGGCGGGCGCCCCGAGCGATCCGGAGAGGGTCAGGAGCAGGAAGGTCAGCAGCGTGAGGGAACGTCGCATCGGCAGGCCTATTGAGGGCCGCGAACGGGGGTGTCGGTCAACCCGTCCGGCCCATCATTCAGAAAGTGAGGATTTGCCCCGCCCCGACCGATTCGAGAAAGGTGGCGAAGCCCGCCACTTCCACCTGCGGGAGCAGTGCCCCCTCCGGCAAGCCCTCGGCGCGCAACCCGGCCTCGCAGGCCAGGAGCCGGACCGGCAGTTCTAGCGCCGCCTCCAGCAGCTCCGCCGCCGTGGCCACACCGCGTTCCGCCATCAGCGCCTCGCGCGGGTCGGACAGCAGGGGGGCTTCGCGCAGCAGCAGCCGGCAGCCGCCATTGGTGGCGAAGAGCGTCACCCGCCGCCCCAGCGCCGCCGCGCCGGTCGCGGCCACCAGGGCGTAATGCCCCGCCTCATGCCCGCCCGAGGCGAGCAGCACCCCCAGCGGCGTTCCCGCCATTCCGGCCGCCATCCCGTGCGCCATTCCTGGGTTCACGCCACGCCGCAGGCGGGGGCCATGCCGTCCGTCATCGCATGGGCGGAAAGGTCATGGATCGTGGCGCTTTCGCCACAGAGCGCGCAGGCCGGGTCGCGGCGCAGGCGGATGTCGCGGAAGCGGGCCTCCAGCGAGTCCCAGAGCAGCAGGCGGCCGGACAGGCCGGTGCCGATGCCCAGGATCTCCTTCAGCACCTCCGTCGCCTGCAAGGTGCCCATCACGCCCGTCACCGCCCCCAGCACCCCGGCCTCGGAACAGGTCGGCACCAGGCCGGGCGGCGGCGGCTCCGGATGCAGGCAGCGGTGGCAGGGATGCGGCGCGCCGAGATGCGACTTGTAGGTGGAAAGCTGCCCCTCGAAGCGCAGCACCGCCGCCGAGACCAGGGTCCGGCCCAGCAGGTGGCAGGCATCGCCCAGCAGGAAGCGGGTCTCGAAATTGTCGGTGCCGTCGCAGACGAGGTCGTAGCGCGGGATCAGTTCCTCCGCCGCCGCGGCATCCATGCGCCGGGCATGGACCTCGACGCGGGTCTCCGGGTTCAGGCGCCGGATGGTGGCGGCGGCGCTGTCCGCCTTGCCCATCCCCAGCCGCTCCGTGTCATGGGCGACCTGCCGCTGGAGGTTGCTCAGCTCCAGCGTGTCGTGGTCCAGGACCCCGATCGTGCCGACCCCGGCGGCGGCGAGGTAGAGGGCCAGCGGCGAGCCGAGCCCGCCCGCCCCCACCACCAGCACCCGCGCCTCGCGCAGTTTCGCCTGCCCCACGGCCCCGACCTCGGCCAGCAGGATGTGACGGGAATAGCGGTGGAGTTCCGCTTCGGAGAAGTCGAGCGACATGCCCGCCATATGGCACGGCGGCGGCGCTTCCGCAGGGGGCGTTCCCCCTGCAAATGTCGCGCTTCCGTCCCGCTCAGATCGGGGCGCGGCCGATGCGGCCCAGATGCGTGTCGTGGAAGCCGCTGGCGTATTTCAGCCCGTGGCCCAGGGCGCGGTCGATGCCGATATGCAGCAGCCAGGCCAGGGCGAAGCTGCCCAGCAGCCGGTCGCCGGTGCTGATGGCCAGCGCGCCGAGCAGCAGCGGCCCCGGCGTCACATGCACGAGGTTGTAGAGGACCGAGCCCAGCCGGCGCCCGCCGAGATAGGCCAGGATCGACAGGTCCGGCGCGAGGGCGGCCAGCACGAAGGCCCACCAGCCGGTGCCGAGCCAGATCTGCCCGACCAGCCCGACCGTCGCCAGCGCCAGCCCTTCCAGCCGCAGCATCAGGTTCACCGCCCCGGTCGCATGGCCCGGATCGCTGGAATAGGTCACGGCGAGTGCCTCGGCCGCCCGCCCCGGCCGCGCGGCGCGGGCGCGGCGGGGGGCCGGGGTGGGGATGGGGGCGGGTTCCGCGGGCGGCCCGGGGAGCCGTTCGGGAAGGGGCTCCGGCAGGGCCTCCGCCACCGGCTCGGCCGCCGTGCGCCGGCGAGTCGCGGGGGCCTTCGCCCGGCGCTTCGCGGGCGGCGGCTCCTCCTCGGAGAGCGGCGGGCGGTTGCGGGTGGCGCGGGTCACCGTGCGCCGCCCCCCAAAGGGCTCACGCGGGTGTTCGGGGTGGGAAGACCGGTCCTGTGCGGCGCCATCGGCGGGGTGCCTCGTCCTGGGAAGTGCGAGCGCGAAGAGCATCCCGGCATAACAACCTCGCGTTCGCGCGACCAGGGGCCGCCCCGCGCCGCCGCCGGCCCCTGGCCCGGCTGCGGCATGGCGGCTACACCTGCCGCCATGCTGAACGGCAAGCGCGTCCTGCTGATCGTCTCGGGCTCCGTGGCCGCCTTCAAGGCGCTGGAGCTCGCCCGCCTGCTCGGCAAGGCCGGCGCCTCGGTGACGGGACTGCTGACCCCCGGCGGGGCGCGCTTCGTCACCCCGCACGCGTTGCAGGCCATCACCAACCGCCCCCTGGCGCAGGACCTCTGGTCGCTGGAGGAAGAGGGCGAAGGGCGCGGCCATATCGCGCTCGCGCGCGGGCACGACATCGTGGTGGTTGCCCCGGCCTCGGCCGACCGGCTGGCGCGCATGGCGGCGGGGATGGCGGACGACCTGGCCGGGGCCACGCTGCTGGCCACCACCGCGCCGGTGCTGGTCGCCCCGGCGATGAACTGGGCCATGTGGGCGCATCCGGCGACCGTCGCGAACATGGCCATCCTGGCGAATCGCGGCGTGCATGTGGTGGGGCCGGAGGACGGGCTCATGGCCGAGGCCGAATCCGGGCCGGGCCGCCTCAGCGAGCCGCCCGCCATCCTGGCCGCCATCGGGGCGGTGCTGGAGGACCCCGTGCCGGCCCCGGCCGATCCGGGGCTGGAAGCGGCGCTCGATGCCGCCATCGCCGCGGGCGAGGATGCGGCGGAGATGGCGCCGCCCGGCCATCCGGCGGCCGGGGCGGCGGATGTTCCGGCTGCTCCCCTGGCTCCTCCCCTGGGTGGCGCCACGCCCGCCCTGGGCGACGTGCCCGCGCTCCGCGCCGCGCGGCCGGTGGAGAATGCGGCCGCCGCCTCGGCCTCGCGGCCGCTGGTGGGGCGCCATGTCCTGGTGACGAGCGGCCCGACGCATGAGCCGATCGACCCCGTGCGCTATCTCGCCAACCGTTCCTCCGGGAAGCAGGGCCATGCCATCGCCGCCGCCCTGGCCGCGCTGGGCGCGCGGGTCACGCTGGTGTCCGGCCCGGTGACGCTGTCCGATCCGGCGGGGGTCGCCGTGGCGCATGTGGAAAGCGCGCGCGAGATGCTGGCCGCCTGCGAGGCCGCCCTGCCGGTGGATGCGGCGGTCTGCGCCGCGGCGGTGGCGGACTGGCGCGTGGCCGAGGCCAGCAACGGCAAGATCAAGAAACGGGATGGTGCGGCCCCGCCGGAGCTGCGGCTGGTGCCCAATCCCGACATCCTGGCCACGCTGTCGCACCATGCGAAGCGCCCCGGCCTCGTGGTGGGATTCGCGGCGGAAACGGACGACCTGCTGGCCCATGCCCAGGCCAAGCTGGCGCGCAAGGGCTGCGACTGGATCGTGGCGAACGATGTCTCGGGGGATGTGATGGGCGGGGCGGAGAACAGGGTGCATCTGGTGACGCGCGACGGCATCGAGGACTGGCCGCGCCTGCCGAAGGAGGAGGTGGCGCGCCGCCTCGCCGCCCGGATCGCGGAGGTGCTGGCATGAGCCGCGCCACCATCCAGGTCACCCGCCTGCCGCATGCCGAGGGCCTGCCTTTGCCCGCCTATGCCACGCCGGGGGCCGCGGGGATGGACCTGCTGGCGGCGGTGACGGCGCCGCTGACCATCCCGCCCGGGGGCCGCGCCCTGGTGCCGACCGGGCTGCGCGTCGCCCTGCCGGCGGGGCATGAGCTGCAGGTGCGCCCCCGTTCCGGGCTGGCGCTGAAGCACGGCATCACCATGCCCAACACGCCCGGCACGGTGGACGAGGACTATCGCGGCGAGCTCTCGGTCATCCTGATGAATGCCGGGCAGGAGAGCTTCACCGTGGAGCGCGGCATGCGCATCGCCCAGGCGGTGCTGGCGCCCGTGACCCATGCCGACTGGGCGGAGGTCGCGGAGTTGCCGGCGACGCAGCGCGGCACCGGCGGCTTCGGCTCCACCGGCACGCGCTGAGGCCCCCCCGCGCGCCGTCAGGCGCTGCGCCGGACGTTCCAGAAGGCCGGGAGGCCCTTCAGCACCCCGGTCAGGTCGGAGCGGTAGGCCACGGGCGTGAAGAGCTGTCCGGTCGGGATATAGGGCACGTCCTCGAAGGCCTGGCGCTGCATCGACTCCGCCACGCGCTTCTGCGCCGCGATATCCGGGGCCTGGAGCCATTCGGTCCGCAGCGCCTCCAGCCTCGGGCTGTCCGGCCAGCCCGGGGCGGCATCCTTGCCGTTGCCGCGCAGCCAGATATTGGTCACGGGGTTCAGCTCCTCCGACCCGCCCCAGCCGGTGTGGAAGATGCTCCAGCCGCCCTGGGCGACCGGATCGGGCTTGGCGCGGCGCTGCATGGCGGTGGCCCAGTCCATGGCCTGGACCTCGGTGTCGAAGCCGATCTTGCGCAGCAGCTCCCCCGTCACCTCGGCCATGGCGTTGTAGATCGGGAAGTCGGTGGGCATCATCACCACCACCTTCTCCCCGCCATAGCCGCTGACGGCGAGCGCCGCCTTCGCCCTGGCCAGATCGCGCGGCGCGGTCAGGGCCTCCATCCCGGCCTCCGAGGCCATGGGCGTGCCCGGGCAGAAATACCCTACCCCGTCGCGCCAGAGCGACCTGTCGTCGCCCTGGGCCGCCATCATGTACTCGGCCTGCGACAGCGCCGGCAGGATGGCCCGCCGCACCGCCACCTTGTCGAAGGGCGGGTTCAGGTGGTTGAAGCGGAACTTGCCGATCAGCCCCAGCGGCTCGATCACATCCACGGTGACGCCGGGCGCCCGGCGCAGCGCGGGCACGAGGTCGATCAGCGGCCAGCGCAGCCAGTCTACCTCCCCCTGGCGCAGCGCCGCGGCGGCGGTGGCGCCGTCCGGCATCACCAGCACCTCCACCCGCTCGAAATGCGCGTGCTTCGGCCCGGCCGAGCCCTCGGCCTTGCCCTCCGGGCGCGGCACATAGCCGTCGAAGCGCGCATAGGCCATGCGCGCGCCCGGCACGCGCTCGCCCGGCAGGAAGCGGAAGGGGCCGCTGCCGGTCGGGTCGGTCACCGCCGTGTAGGGATCGGTCTTCGCCAGCCGCTCCGGCATGATGACGCAGGTGGGCGAGGAGTATTTCGCCAGCGCGGCGGGAAGCTGCGGGAAGGGGCGCTTCAGGCGGAAGGCGATGGTGCGGTCGTCCGGCGCGGCGACCTCCTCCGTCACCGCCATCAGCGTCTGGCCGAAGCTGTCGCGCGCCGCCCAGCGGCGGATGCTGGCGACGCAGTCCCGGGCCAGCACCTTCTCCCCGTCATGGAAGCGCAGCCCGTCGCGCAGGGTCATGCGCCAGAGCCGGCCATCCTCCTCCACCACATGGCCGGCCACCATCTGGGGCTGCGGCTGCAGCGCGCCGTCGAGGCCGTAGAGCGTGTCATAGACGAGGAAGGCATGGTCCCGCGTCTGGGAGGCCGTGGTCCAGACCGGGTCCAGCGCCGCGATATCGGCGGCGGGGACATAGCGCAGCACCTTGCTGCTGCCGGCCGCCCGGGCCCGGGAGATCGTGGAGGGAATGGCGGGGAGCGCCAGCGCGGCGCCCGTGGCCGCGAGAAGGCTGCGACGTTGCATCGGAGGTTTCCTGCCCTGTCGGCGCGGCCTCTGTCGGGCCGCGTCCGGGCGGGATTGAAGCAGGGATCGGGGGGCTCCGACAGCCCCCCGCTCCATCGGCGCCGCGTCAGCGGCCGGCCAGCGCCGCCTGCCGCCTGGTCAGTTCCGTGAGGTAGTAGGCCATGCCGGCCAGGGCGACGGCGCCGCCGAACCAGGCCACGCCCGTCCAGCCGCCCTGGGTGAAGAGCAGGCTGGCCATGGTGGAGCCCGCCGCCCCGCCCAGGAAGAAGATCGCCATGTAGAGCCCGTTGAGGCGCGAGCGGATCTCCGGCCGCAGCGTGTAGATGGCGCGCTGCCCCTGGATCTGGGTGATCTGCACCCCGGCATCCAGGACGATCGCCGCGACCACCAGCGCCGCCAGCGAGTCCCGCCCCAGCCAGGCGATGGCGAAGGCGCAGAGGACCAGGGCGAAGGCGAGCGCCGTGCTCGGCCGGGTCAGCCCCCGGTCCGCCAGCCCGCCCGCCACGGGGGCGACCAGCGCCCCGCCGCCCCGGCCAGGGCGAAGAGCGCGATGCCGGACTGCGAGAGGTGGAAGGGCGATTCCATCAGGTGCAGCGGCACCGCCGTCCAGAACAGGCTGAAATTGCAGAACTGCGCCGTCTGGTAGGCGGCGCGGCGGCGCAGGATCGGGGTGTCGCGCAGCACCGGCCAGAGCGAGCGCAGCAGCGCGCCATAGCCCGCCTGCGGATGCGGGCGGCGCTGCGGCAGGCGGCGGGACAGGATCACGACCAGCCCGGCCATCAGCGCGGCGGAGAGGATGAAGACCGCCCGCCAGCCGAAATGGTCGGCGATGAGGCCGGAGGCCGGACGGGCGAGGAGGATGCCGAGCAGCAGGCCGCTCATCACCTTGCCCACCACCTGTCCACGCTTCGCCTCCGGCGTCATATGCGCGGCCAGCGGCACCAGCATCTGCACCGCCACCGAGGCGATGCCGACCAGCAGGGAGGCCAGCAGGAAGACCGGCGCGGAGGTCGCGAGCCCCGCCCCGAGCAGCGCCACGGTGGAACCGGCCAGGGTCAGCGCCACCAGCCGGCGGTTCTCCACGAGGTCGCCCATCGGCACCAGCAGGATCAGGCCGGCGCAGTAGCCGAGCTGGGTCAGCGTCACCACCAGCCCCGCCACCGCCGGGCCGAGGCCGATGGAGGGGGCGATCAGCCCGATCAGCGGCTGGGCATAGTAGATGTTCGCCACCGCCATGCCGCAGGAGATGGCCAGGAGCAGGATCAGCCCGGAGGACGGGCCGCCATCATGCTCGCGCAATTCCGCCGCGCTGTCCGCCATGCATCACCTCTTCCGCTGCGGTGGAAAGCCTTCTTCCACCCCGGGAGAGTGGGTGCATGGCCGGTGGCCGTGCCCGGAAGGCTCGTCGATCCGGACCGAGATAGGCGAGAGCGGCGCCGGGGCGGATAGGCTCAGCCCCGCCCGATGCGCATCCCTGCCCGGCGTTGCACCGCAACATCCACCCCGGCACCGGCCACGGGGGTGCCGGCCATGGCTGCCCTCAGAGGCGCCAGCCGGTGTGGATCGCCACGATCCCGCCCGAGAGGTCGCGGTGCGACACGCGCTCCAGCCCGGCGGCGCGGAACATCTCCTCCAGCGTCTCCTGGTCCGGGAACTGTCGGATGCTCTCGGCGAGGTACTGGTAGCTCTCGGCGTCGTTGGCCACCTTGGCGCCGATCGCCGGCAGGGCCTTGAAGCTCCAGGCGTCGTAGAGCTTCGCCAGCGCGTCGATCCGCAGGCGGGAGAATTCCAGCACGTGGAAGCGGCCGCCCGGCCGCAGCACCCGCCGTGCCTCCCGGATCACGGCATCCTTGTCCGTGCAGTTGCGCAGGCCGAAGGCCATGGAGACCTTCTCCACGCTGCGGTCGGGCAGCGGGATGTGCTCGGCATCGGAGCAGACGAAGCTCAGCCCCTCCGCCAGCCCGCGCGACAGCGCCCGGCCCTGCCCGACGCTCAGCATGCTGGCATTGATGTCCGACAGGATCACCCGGCCTGCCCCGCGCTCCTTCGCCAGGAAGGCCACGTCGCCCGTGCCGGCGGCGAGGTCGAGCAGGGTCTCGCGCGGCGAGGCGGCGATGGCGGCCACGAAGGCGCGCTTCCACAGCCGGTGGATGCCGAGCGACATGAGGTCGTTCATGATGTCGTAGCGGGGGGCGACGCTGTCGAAGACCCCCCGCACCAGGCTGGCCTTCTCGTTGCGCGGAACCTGGCGGAAGCCGAAATCGGTCTGGTCGGACATGGCACCCTATCTAGAGCGGAACGCCGCGCCGGGATATCCGCCTCCCCGGATGTTTCCCGCCCGATGTTCCCCGCCCGATGTTCCCCCCGGGCCATGGCGTGCCAGGCCCCCACTGGAGACGAGATGCCCGAACTGCCCGAGGTCGAGACCGTGATGCGGGGCCTCTCCGCCGTGCTCACCGGCCGCGTCATCGCCCGCGCCGAGACCCGCCGCGCCGGGCTGCGCTGGCCCTTCCCGCCCGATCTGGCGATGCGCCTGACCGGGGCACGGGTGGAGGGGTTCCGGCGCCGCGCGAAATACATGCTGATGCGCCTTTCCACCGGCGATTCGATGCTGGTCCATCTCGGCATGTCCGGCCGCATGGTGGCGCGGCTGGACGAGGCGCCGCCCGTTCCTTCCCTCGGCCCGCAGGGTGCGGCCTCCGATGCCCGGGGCGCGGCGCCGGAGCGGCACGAGCATCTGGTGATGGAGACGGAGGATGGCTGGCGGGTGGGGTTCTGCGACCCGCGCCGCTTCGGGATGGTGGACCTCGTGCCCACCGCGGCGGAGGACTCGCACCGCCTCCTCGCCGGGCTGGGGCCGGAGCCGCTGGACGATGCCTTCACCCCCGCCGTCCTGTCCCGCGCCCTGGCCGGCAAGGCCACGCCGATCAAGGCCGCCCTGCTGGACCAGCGCGTCGTGGCCGGGCTCGGCAACATCTATGTCTCGGAGGCGCTCTACCGGGCTGGGATCTCTCCCCGCCGCCTGGCCGGCACGGTGCCCGGCGCCCGCGCCGCGCGGCTGGTGCCGGCGATCAAGGCGGTGCTGGAGGAATCCATCGAGGCCGGCGGCTCCTCCCTGCGCGACTATGTGCGGGCGGATGGCGAGGTCGGCTTCTTCCAGGAACGCTTCCACGTCTATGACCGGGAGGGCGGCGCCTGCCCCGCCTGCCCCGGCCCGCCGAAATGCCCCGGCATCGCCCGCATCGTGCAGGCCGGGCGCAGCACCTTCTTCTGCCCCAGGACGCAGCGCTGAGGCACAGGTCCACCGGTCAGGCGCGCCGGTTGTCGCCGCGCCAGCGCTCGATGGCGGCCAGGGCGGTCTCCGCATCGATGATGTCGGCATAGCGGCGGCCGATGTCGCGGAGATTGGCCTCGTGCGCCTCCTCCGTATGGTCGCCCACGCAGTCGCGCGGCACCATCACGCGGAAGCCGAGGCTGAAGGCGTCGTTGACGCTGGCGCGGATGCAGCCGCTGGTGATGCAGCCGGTGACGATCACGGTATCCACCCTTTCCCGCGTCAGGATCGCGGCGGCGGGGGTGGCGAAGAAGATCGAGGGGGCGGATTTCACCAGCCTCACATCCGGTGCCTCCGCCGCGATGCGCGGGTCGAGTTCCGCTTCCGGCCCGTCCGGGTGGAACGCCGTCACCGCCGCGATCTTCCAGTGCGGCGCGGCGCGCGGACTGTCATAGGCGTTGACGCAGGCGATCACCGGCAGCCCTGCCGCCTTCGCCGCCCGCATCAGCCGTGCCGTGGCCTCCACCGCGCGGTCCACCATCGGTGCGCCGCCCATGGGGAAGGCCGGATCGGTGAAGCCGCGCTGGAAATCCACCACGACGAGGCCCGGCTTCTCGCCGAAGCCGATCTCCGCAGCGCCATAGCCACGCGCGGCATAGATGTCGGACATGAGGTCTTCCTGCTCCGGGCTGCCTGCTCTTCCCCGGCACATGCGAGCACCGTGCCGCCACCCCCGGTAGCGCCGGCGTGACCTTCCCGGCGTCCCCGCGTTCCTCCTGCGCAGAGGAGGCAAGGCCATGGCTTGGTTCCACGACAGGTCCTGTGCGCATTGTGGCGGGCGCGGCCCGCTCTCGGCCATCGGGCTGGGTGTCGCCGCCGGCGTCACCGCGGCGGCGGGGCTGCTGCTGGGCCGGAAGGTGCTGGCCACGGCGCGCATCGGCCAGGGCCATCCGCTGAAGCACCGCGTCCTCGACCTCGCGGCCGGCGCCATGCAGGCGAAATATCCGCTGGAGGCGATGAGCACCTATCTGAACGGCTTCCACATGTATGCGGACGACATGGGCCGGCAGGTGGAGGCGACGCATTTCTGCATCCATCTCAGGCACGACCTGCACCAATGCGTGATCTTCGATTCCAACCGTCCCGATGCCCGGCTGATCGGCATCGAGTACATCATCAGCGAGGAGCGCTTCCGCGGCCTGCCGGAGGAGGAGAAGCGCCTGTGGCACAGCCATCGCTACGAGGTGAAGTCGGGCCTGCTGGTGGCGCCCGGAATCCCGGAGCTGGCGGAGCGCGCCTATTTCAAGGATCTCGTCTCGACCTACGGCAAGACCTTCCACACCTGGCAGTATGACCGGGACGACTTCCCCTATGGCATCCCGCAACTGATGATGGGCTTCACCGGCGATGGGCAGGTCCGTCCGGACCTCGTCGAGGCCCGGGACCGGCGCCTGGGCGTTTCCACCGGCGCGCGGCGGCGCAAGCGGGAGGACCTCCCCATGCCGGAGATCGCGAAGGGCGCCAATTCCTGGGAAAGCGGCCGGACCGTCCAGACACGGCTGGAGGAACGCCCCATGCGCCGGTAGGGCCCTGGTCCGCCTGGCGCCTTCCCCCGGCCCTTCCGGGGCGTTACATATCGGTAACATGATCCTGCCCCCTGGCCCGCCTATCCTGGGGCGGCATTCCCGGCCCCCGCCTCTGTTCCCGGCGGGCAATACCTTTCGCCGTCCGCACGGTCCCTCTGTTGGGTGGGGAGGGACGGGATGCGAACCGAAATCGGGGAAGTATCGTGGTCCAAGAGAAGCAGGTGATCGCCAAGATCACCCGGCGTTTGATCCCGTTCCTGGGGATCATCTATCTGATCGCCTATATCGACCGGCAGAACGTCAGCTACGCCAAGCTGCAGATGGTCGGCGCGCTCGGCCTGTCGGAATACGCATACGGGCTCGGCGCATCGCTGTTCTTCATCGGCTATTTCATCTTCGAGGTGCCGAGCAACATCTTCCTGGAGAAGTTCGGCGCGCCGCGCTGGTTCGCGCGCATCATGGTCACCTGGGGCGCCGTGACCGTTGCCCTCGCCTACACGCAGAGCACCACGATGTTCTACATCCTGCGCTTCCTGCTGGGTGTCTGCGAGGCCGGCTTCTTCCCCGGTGTGCTCTATCTCCTGACGCTCTGGTACCCGCATGAGTATCGCGGGCGCATGGTCGGCTCCTTCATGGTGTTCAGCGCCTTCGCGAATGCCATCGGCGCGCCGATCGGCGGCATGCTGCTCGACCTCGACGGCCGGGGCGGCCACCAGGGCTGGCAATGGGTCTTCCTGGTCACCGGCGTGCCGGCGATCCTGATGGGCATCGTGACGCTCTTCTACCTCGACCGCGGGCCGCAGGATTCCCGCATCCTGACGCAGGAGGAGAAGGACTGGCTGGCGCGCCGCCTCTCGGACGAGACGCAGCGCATGCGCAAGACCGAGCACCACAACCCCCTCGCCGTGCTGGCGGACCGGCGGGTGCTGCTGATGTCGCTCTACTATGTTGCCTTCCCGCTCGGCGCCTATGGGCTCAGCTACTGGCTGCCAACGATCGTGAAGGGCTTCGGCGTCAGCAACACCGCCAATGGCTGGATCAACGTGATCCCCTGGCTGCTGGTGGCGCTCGCCCTCTATGTCTGGCCGAAGCTCGCCGCGGGGAAGAGCCCCACCGCCTTCATCGTCATCCCCGCCCTGTTCGGCGCCGTCTGCCTCGTACTCAGCGTCTATGTGCCGGACAACACGCTGCGCTTCGTCTTCCTCTGCGGCGCGGCGGCCGGGATCTTCGCGCCGCAGCCGGTGCTCTGGGCCATCCCTTCGGCCTTCCTGACCGGCGCCTCGGCGGCGGCGGGCCTGGCGGCGATCAATTCGGTGGGCAATCTCGGCGGCTTCATCGCGCAGAACGCGATCCCCTGGATCCGAGACAGCACGGGGAGCAACACCATGCCGATGCTCTTCCTCGCCGCCTGCCTGGTGCTCGGGGCGCTGATGACCTTCCTGGTCATGAGCGTGATCCGCAGCCATGGGGTGCGGGAGATCAAGGTGGCCAGGCCGGCGGAGTAGTCCCCGCCAGGGATGCCGCCACGGTGGCATCCCCCGCCTCAGCGCCGCAGCAGCCGCTCCGCGGCGGGCCGCCGCCGCTCCCAGCCCAGCCGCTCCAGCTCCGGCGCCGCTTCCTCCGCCTCCGGCCAGCCGAGGCAGAGATAGCCGATGAACAGCCAGTCCGCCGGCAGGTCGAGCACGCGCCGGACCTCTGCCGGGTCGAGGATGGAGACCCAGCCCAGACCCACCCCCTCGGCCCGCGCCGCCAGCCACAGCGTGTGCAGCGCCATCACGGCGGAATAGGCCACGGTTTCCGGCATGGTCCCCCGGCCGAGCCCATGGCCCTGCGCCGGATCGCCCTCCGCGAAGAGGGCGAGGTGGCAGGGCGCTTCCTCCAGTCCGGCGAGCTTCAGCCTGGCATAGAGGCCGGCGCGTTCCTCCGCCTGCCCGGCCAGGGCCAGGGCGTTGCAGCGGGCGAAATCCGCCCGGATCGCCGCGCGCCGCGCCTTGTCCTCCACCGTGACGAAGCGCCAGGGCTGGCTCAGCCCGACCGAGGGGGCGAGGTTGGCGATCTCCAGCAGGTGCTCCAGCAGCCCGTCCGGCAAAGGGTCGCGGCGGAAATGGCGCACATCCCGCCGCCAGCGGAACAGGGCCGCCAGATCCGCCCGGAAGGCGTCGTCGAAACGGGGCGCATCGGCTTGGGGCATGGCAGGGGTTCTACGCCCTTCGCCGGGGCATCTCCAGGAAGCGGTCCGTTCAGACCACCGGCACGTCCCGCATCCCGCCATGGCGGGCGACCAGCCGGGCGATGACCGGGCCGAGCAGGATCACGATCACCAGCCGGATCGCCTGGAGGGCCATGACGAAGGAGAGGTCCACCTGGCTGGAGGCGGCGATCACCGCCACGGAATCGATGCCGCCCGGGCTGGTGGCGAGATAGGCGGTCAGCGGGTCGATGCCGACCACATGCGTCAGCAGGGCCGCCAGCCCGCCGCAGAAGCCCATCAGGAGCAGGATCGAGACGGCGATGCGCGGCATGGCGCGCAGCGCGTGCATCAGCACGGCGCGGGTGAAGCTGAGCCCGATGCGCCAGCCCAGCACGGCATAGCTGGCGGCGAGCAGCCATTCGGGGAGCTGGATCTCCAGCAGGCCGGTGGCGTGCAGCACGGCGCCGATCAGCATGGGCACCAGCAGCGCCCCGGCGGGGATGCGCGACCACTGGCCCAGGGCGCCGCCGCCGAAGGCCACGAGCAGCGTGCCCAGGAAGGGAACCGGGGCGAGCGGCGGAAACCAGACCAGGGCGGGCGCTTGCGCCCCGGAGGTGTCCACCCAGATCCGCGCGATCAGCGAGGCCGCGACCGCCACGAAGGCCACGCGGAGATACTGCATGAAGGCCACCAGCCGGGCATCCGCGCCGAAGGCCTGGGCCATCAGCACCATGGCGGAGGCGGCGCCGGGGGTGGAGCCCCAGACCGCGGTGGTGCCCGGCAGCACGCCCCAGCGGCTCATCAGCCAGCCCAGCACGCTGCTCGCCGCCAGGGTGGACAGCACCACGCCGAGGAAGAGCGGCCAGTCGGACAGGAAGGTGTGGATGATCTCCGCCGTGATGGAGACCGCCACCAGCGTGCCGACGATGCCCTGCACGCCGGTGAAGGCGAATTTCGGCATGCGCAGCGCGGCGCCGCCCACCGCCACCAGGATCGCCGCCACCATGGGGCCGAGCAGCAACGCGGCCGGCAGGCCGGTGGTCATCAGCCCCCCGGCCAGCACGGCCGAGAGGAGGACGAGGAGCGCCCAGGAGGCGGGCACCGGCAGGCGGCTCAGCAGGCCCTTGGTGGACGGGGGGAAAACCTGCTGGCGTGTCACGTCGGGCCTGCCTTCTTCTTCGTCTCGGGCCCCGCCCATGCGGTGGGGGGGCCGGGACTGCCCTACTCCACCGTCACCGCCTTGGCGAGGTTGCGCGGCTGGTCCACGTCGGTGCCCTTCAGCACGGCGACGTGATAGGCCAGCATCTGCACCGGGATCGCGTGCAGGATCGGTGCCACGAAGGGATCGACCGTCGGCAGAACCACCACGCGCTCGGCGAAGCGGCGCAGCACCGGGGCGCCTTCGGCATCGGTGAAGGCGATGATCCGCCCGCCGCGCGCGGCCGCTTCCTGGAGGTTGGAGGCCGTCTTCTCGAAGAGCGGCCCGCCGGGGCAGAGGGCGATCACCGGCACGGAGGCATCGATCAGCGCGATCGGCCCGTGCTTCATCTCGCCCGCCGCATAGCCCTCGGCATGGATGTAGGAGAGCTCCTTGAGCTTCAGCGCCCCTTCCATGGCGATGGGGAAGAGCGAGCCCCGCGCCAGGTAGAGCACGTCCCGCGCCTTCGCCACCTCGGCGGCCACGGCCTCGATCTCGCTGGAATCCTCCAGCAGCCGCGCGGCGTGTTCCGGCACCTCCAGCAGCGCGCCGGTCAGGCGTGCTTCCTCGGCGGCGGTGAGCGTGCCGCGCGCCCGGGCGAAGCCGATGGCCATGCAGGCCAGCACGGAAAGCTGCGCGGTGAAGGCCTTGGTCGAGGCCACGCCGATCTCCGGCCCCGCCACGGTCAGCAGCGTGGCATCCGCGTCGCGCGACATGCTGCTTTCGGGCACGTTGACCACGGCGAGGGCGGATTGCCCCTGCCCGCGCAGCAGCCGCATGGCGGCCAGCGTGTCCGCCGTCTCCCCGGACTGGGACACGAAGAGCGCGGCGCCGCCCTCGGGCACCGGCGGGTCGCGGTAGCGCAGCTCGCTCGCCACATCGGAATCCACCGCCAGCCGCGCCAGGGATTCGATCCAGTAGCGCCCGACCTGCGCCGCCAGGAAGGCGGAGCCGCAGCCCGAGATCCAGAGTCGGGGCAGGCGGGTGGGATCGAAGGGCAGCGCCGGCAGCGAGACGGCGCGGGAACCGGGATCGACATACTGGTGGAGCGTGTCGCCGATCACCACCGGGTGCTCGTGCAGCTCCTTCTCCATGAAGTGGCGGTAGTTGCCCTTGCCGACCGCCGCGCCGGAGAAGGCGGTGGTCCTCACCGCCCGCTCCACCGGCCGGTCCTGCGCATCGAAGAAGCGCGCCCCGCGGTCGGAGACGACGACCCAGTCGCCTTCCTCCAGATAGGCGATGCGGCGGGTCAGCGGCGCCAGCGCCAGGGCGTCGGAGCCGACGAACATCTCGCCCTCCCCATAGCCCACGGCCAGCGGCGCGCCCTGCCGCGCGGCCAGCAGCGTGGTCGGGTGCCCGGTGAAGATCGCGGCCAGGGCGAAGGCGCCGCGCACCCGCTTCAGCGCGGCGGAGAAGGCTTCCTCCGGCCCCTGCCCTTCCGCCAGGTGGCGGTCCAGCAGGCGGGCGAAGGTCTCCGTGTCCGTCTCCGTCTCGAAGACGGCGCCCTGCGCCTCCAGCTCGGCGCGCAGTTCGGCATGGTTCTCGATGATGCCGTTATGCACCACGGAGACGCGCTTCGTGCCGTGCGGATGGGCGTTGCGCTCGGTGGGTGCGCCATGCGTCGCCCAGCGCGTGTGGCCGATGCCGGTGCGCCCTTCCAGCGGCTCGCGCTCCAGCACATGGGCGAGGTTCACCAGCTTGCCCTCGGCCCGGCGCCGCTCGATATGGCCATTGACCAGCGTGGCGATGCCGGCGCTGTCATAGCCGCGGTATTCGAGGCGGCGCAGCGCCTCCAGAAGGCGCGGGGCGGCATCCTGCTGCCCCACCACACCGACGATGCCGCACATTCTAGCGCTTCTCCTTGCGCCGGCTGGCGCGGAAGGCCGCCGCCATGCCTGGCTTCTCTTCCTGCCGGGCCCGGCCGAAGACCATGGAATCCGGCGCCACATCCGCCGTCACCGTGCTGCCCGCCGCGACGAAGGCGCCGTCGCCCAGGGCGAGGGGCGCGACCAGCGTGCTGTTGGAGCCGATGAAGCTGCCCGCGCCGATGCGGGTGCGGTGCTTGGCGAAGCCGTCGTAATTGCAGGTGATGGTGCCGGCCCCGATATTGGCGCCCGCCCCGATCGCGGCATCGCCGAGATAGGAGAGATGGTTCGCCTTGGCGCCTTCGCCAAGCACGGCGTTCTTCAGCTCGACGAAATTGCCAACATGGGCGCGGCTTTCCACCACCGCGCCGGGGCGCAGCCGGGCGAAGGGGCCGATCACCGCATCCCGCCGAACCGTGCAGCCCTCCAGGTGGGAGAAGGCCCGGATCTCGACCCCGTCCTCCACCACGACGCCCGGGCCGAAGACCACGTCCGGCCCCACCGTGACATCGCGGCCCAGCACCGTGTCGTGGCAGAGGGTCACGCTGTCCGGCCGGATCAGCGTGGCGCCGTTCTCCATCGCGGCGAGGCGCAGGCTCGCCTGGACCGTGGCCTCGGCCCCGGCCAGCTCGGCGCGGCTGTTCACGCCACGGCACTCGGCCTCGCTCCCCTCCACCGCCACGGCGCGGCGGCCATCGGCGCGGCACAGCGCGACGAGGTCGGTCAGGTAGTATTCCCCGGCGGCGTTGTCGTTGCGCACCCGGCGCAGCCAGGGGAACAGGTCCGTACCGGCGGCGCAGACCACCCCGGCATTGCACAGGCCGACCGCCCGCTCCTCCCCGGTGGCGTCCTTGAACTCCACGATGCGGGAGATGCCGCCATCCGGATGCGGCAGGACCCGGCCATAGCGCGCCGGATCAGCCGGGCGCATGGCCAGCAGGGCGAGGTCCGCCCCCTCCCGCCGCGCCGCCTGGAGGCGGAGCATGGTCTCCGCCGTGATCAGCGGGTTGTCGGCATAGAGGACGGCGACATCGCCCTCGAACCCCTCCAGCACCGTGGCGGCCTGGAGCGCGGCATGGGCGGTGCCCAGGCGTTCCTCCTGCACCACACAGGGATAGGGGTCGGCCAGTTCGGCCACCGCCTGCATCTCCGGCCCGACCACCACCACGATATGGTCGAAGGCGTCCTCGCAGGCGGCGATCAGGTGGCTGAGCATGGGCCGGCCCGCCAGCGGGTGGAGGGCCTTGGGAAGGCTCGAACGCATCCGCGTCCCGAGACCGGCGGCAAGAAGAATGGCGGCGGAGGGCATCTTGGCCCATGGACCTAGCCCCCGCCCCATGCCCCGTCCAGCACCGGGGGCGCCCCGGGGGTTTCAAACCTTGTTGCCGGCTGTGACGGGCCGGGGGCCATTCCGGTGCATGACGGCGGGCGCATGGCGGCGGGCGCATGGCAGCGGGCGCATGGCAGCGGCGGGTTCCGGTGCCGAGACGCGCCCTCCCCGCCCGGCTAGGCTCCGCCGCATGGAACGCATCTGCCTTCTCGACCTCGACGGCACGCTGATCGACAGCGCGGCCGATATCCGCGACGCGCTGAACCGGCTGATGGCCCGGCGCGGCCTGCCCGGCTTCGCCATGCCGGAGGTCCACCGCATGATCGGCGACGGCGTGGCGGTGCTGGTGCGGCGGGCGCTGGAGGCTCGCGGCCTGGCCTTCGACCCGGCGGCGCTGGCGGAGTTCGTGCCGGATTACGAGGCCCATGCGAACGACCGGACCGCCCCCTTCGCGGGCGTGCCGGAGGCCCTGGCCGAGCTGCGCCGGGCGGGCTGGCGCCTCGCTGTCTGCACCAACAAGCCGGTCGCGGCGGCACGGCTGATCCTGGAGCATCTGGGCCTCGCGCCCCTGGTCGATGCGCTGGCGGGTGGCGACAGCTTCCCGGTGCGCAAGCCCGATCCGGGCCACCTGCTGGGCACGCTGCGGCTGATGGGCGTGGCGGCGGAAGGTTCGGCCCCGCCGGGCGTAGTCATGGTGGGCGACCATGCCAACGACATCCGCTCCGCGCGGGGCGCGGGGGCGGCGCCGGTCTTCGCGGCCTGGGGCTATGGCCTGCCGGAGATGGCCGATGGCGCCCCGGTGGCCAGGAGCCCGGCGGAGCTGCCGCCGCTCCTCGCCCGGATGGAAGGCTGAGCGCGCCGGATCAGCGGGCCGGACCGGCTTTGGTCAGCGCTGGGAGGCCAGGGAGGGCGCCTCGCTCACCCGCACGAGGCTGACCGTGGTCTGGCCGAACCAGCGGTTCGGAATCTCCAGCCGCACGGGCAGGAACGGGCCGCCGGGATGGAGCTGTGCGAGCCAGGCATCGCCCTCCTGCAGGCGCTGGCGCTCCGCCGGGCCGTCGTCCAGCTTGAAGCCATGCGTCAGCCGGCCGCTGAAATGGCAATGCAGGGCCCGGCCCGGCCAGTGGCCCGACAGCATCTCCCAGCCCAGGGTCCGGGCCGACAATTCGCTGCGGCGGCGCCCGTCGAAGACCGCCGCCTGGGCCTCGCAGCGCCCGCTGTCCTGCACCTGGCGGAGCAGCGCCGCCACCGCGGTCAGGCTGTCCATGGTGCCGCGCTGGGCCGCGGCGGGCACCGGCTCCCGCTCATCCGTATCCAGGGGCGGCAGGAGCTGGCGCAGCACCGGCTGGCCGTCCACATAGTCCACGACCGTGCTGCGCTGCTCCCCGCCCCAGACGCCCTGGGCGACATAGCGCCGGGGCCGGGGCCTGCCATCGGCCCAGGCCCCGATCGCGCGGGTGGTCATGGTGCCGCTGCGGAAGAGCGAGGCCACGCCGCGCATATGGGTGCGGACCTCCAGCACATAGCCGCCCGACAATCGGACAGGTCGAAGCTGGCCTCGACATCCATCACGGTCAGCCCGGCGGCCCGGACCGTGTAGCTGGCCTTCATGGGCTGGGCGCGGGCCGGAAGGGCGGCCAGGATGAGCGTCAGGATAGCCAGGAGAGCGGGCGGGAAGGTGGACCGGAGGCCCCGCCACGAGGCAGGCCGGGAAATATCCCCGCAGAGGGCGCGCGGGACGACTGGGCCTGTCCGCATCCAGGAGCCTCCGGTTGGCGAGACCCACATATCGTGGGCCATCCCCCCGTTGACACCCCCGGCGAGGGAGGATAGTTGAGCGCCCACAGCCTGGGTGCGTAGCTCAGCGGGAGAGCACTGCCTTCACACGGCAGGGGTCACAGGTTCAATCCCTGTCGCACCCACCAGGCTGGCTTCACGAAATTCTGGACGTGGATCCCTGCCAGCGGAATGGGCTGGCTGCCGCCATTACCGTGTCCGGTCCGGCCCTGCCCTAATCCCAGGCGGACAGGATCTCGCTCATCCGGGCCGTCTCCACCTGCTGCCCGTAGCGTTCCCGGTAGAGCGCCATCAGCGCGTCATGCGTCCGGTCCGAGGAGGAGCAAAGCGCGTCCGTCGGCAGCACCACGCGATAGCCACGGTCCACCGCCCCCAGCACCGCCGCCAGGACGCAGATATCGGTTTCGGCGCCGGTGATCACCAGCGTGTCCACGCCGCGGGCGCGCAGCCTCTCCTCCAGGCCCGGTTCGGTCCAGGGCGAGTACACCGTCTTGTCCAGCAGCTCCGCCGGCGGGACGAAGCGCGCGAGCCGCGGCAGCAGGTCGATCGCCCCGGGCGGCAGCGCATCCAGCCGCATCTCCGGCCAGCGCTCGTAGTAGCGCCGCCAGGTCCCACGCCCCTCGCGCGGCGAGCGCAGCGGGATGAAGCGGGTGAAGATGGTCTGCTCCGCATGGCGCCCGGCCAGCGTCTCCACGGCGGGCAGGACACGCTCCATCCAGGGCGTCTCCCAGGGGCTGCCCTTCGAGAAGAGGTTCTGCATGTCCACGCAGAGATGCAGGCAGCGGTCGCCGAGCGGCCCGAAGCGCAGGCCGTCCTGCACCTGCGGCATGTCCTCCTGATCCATGTTCCATGCTCCTCCCGCCTTCCGAACGAGCGGCGGGGCGGGAGGATGCAGGCCGGACGGGGGGGCTATCGCGATCCCTGCTTCCCGGCCTCCGCGTCCGGTACATTGCGGCGCAGTTCCTCCAGCCAGGCCTCGGCATTGCCGTCGGAGGGCGCGCGCCAGTCGCCGCGCGGGGAGAGCGAGCCGCCCGCCACCACCTTCGGCCCGTTCGGCATGGCCGAGCGCTTGAACTGGCTGAAGGCGAAGAAGCGGCGCAGGAAGACCTCCAGCCAGTGCCGGATCTCCGGCAGCGCATAGGCCCGGCGCGCTTCCTCCGGAAAGCCCGGCGGCCAGCGCCCCGCCCCGGCATCGGCCCAGGCGCGCAGGGCCAGGAAGGCGATCTTCGAGGGCCGGAACCCGTAGCGCAGCGTGTAGAACAGGTTGAAGTCCTGCAGCGCATAGGGGCCGACCTTGGCCTCCGTGCTCTGGATCTCCTGCCCCTCCGTGGCCGGGATCAGCTCCGGCGAGATCTCGGTGTTCAGGATCGAGGCCAGCGTCCCGCCCACCGCCGCGTCGAACTGGCCGGTGGCGATCACCCAGCGGATCAGGTGCTGGATCAGCGTCTTCGGCACGCCGCCATTGACGTTGTAGTGCGACATCTGGTCGCCGACGCCATAGGTGCACCAGCCCAGCGCCAGTTCCGAAAGATCGCCCGTGCCGAGCACGATGCCGTCATGCAGGTTGGCGGCGCGGAACAGGTAGTCGGTGCGCAGCCCCGCCTGCACGTTCTCGAAGGTGATGTCGTAGACCGGCTCGCCGCGGGCGAAGGGGTGGCCGAGATCGGCCAGCATCTGCTTCGCCGCCGGGCGGATGTCGAGCTCATGCGCCGTGACGCCGAGCGATTCCATCAGCCGGTGCGCGTTGGTCTTCGTCCCCGCGCTCGTGCCGAAGCCCGGCATCGTATAGGCGATGATGTCGGTGCGCGGCCGCTCCAGCAGGTCGAAGGCCCTGGCCGCCACGATCAGCGCCTGGGTGGAATCGAGCCCGCCCGAGACGCCGATGACGATGCGCCTGATGCGGGCCTCGCGCAGCCGCTGCACGAGGCCGGAGACCTGGATGTTGTAGGCCTCGTAGCAATCCTGGTTCAGCCGTGCCGGATCGGCGGGCACGAAGGGGAAGCGTTCCACCGCCCGTTCGAAGCCCAGATCGCCCACCGGGGCCTCCAGCCGGAAGCCGATGCTGCGGAAGGGCCGGCCATGGCGGCGGCGGTTGTCGTCGAAGGTGCCCTGGCGCGCCCGTTCCTGCCGCAGCAGGTCGAGATCCACATCCGCCACCGCGAGCTGGTCGCCGGCGGGGAAGCGGTCGCTCTCGCGCAGCACCGCGCCGTTCTCGAAGATCGAGACCTGCCCGTCCCAGGCCAGGTCGGTGGTGGATTCCCCCGTTCCCGCCGCGGCATAGACATAGGCGGCGAGGCAGCGCGCCGACTGGCTCTGCGAGAGCAGGCGCCGCGTCTCCGCCTTGCCTACGGTGATGTTGCTGGCGGAAAGGTTGGCCAGCACCGTCGCCCCGGCCAGGGCGCCCTCGGTGCTGGGCGGCAGCGGCACCCAGACATCCTCGCAGATCTCGGCATGGACCACGAGGCCGGGGAGATCCTCGGCCGCGAAGAGCAGGTCCGGCCCGAAGGGTGCCTCCAGCCCCGCCACCGCGATCGTGCCGCCCTCCGTGCCGAGGCCCGAGGCGAAGTGCCGGCGCTCGTAGAACTCGCGGTAGTTCGGCAGGTGGATCTTGGGCACCACGCCCAGCAGACGGCCGCGCTGGATCGCCAGGGCGCAGTTGTAGAGCCGCCCCTCGTAGCGCAGCGGCGCGCCGACCAGCAGCAGCGGCATCAGCCCTGCAGAATCCCGCACCAGCCGCGCCACCGCCGTCTCGACGGCCTCCAGCACCGCGTCCTGCAACAGCAGGTCGTCGATGGCGTAGCCGGACAGGCAGAGTTCCGGGAAGACCGCCACCGCCACGCCCCGCGCGTCGCAGCGGCGGGCGAGATCCAGCAGCGCCTCGGCATTGCGCGCCGGGTCGGCGGCATGGCTGCGGGCGCTACAGGCGGCGATGCGGGCGAAGCCGTGCCGGTAGAGGGAAAGGAAGCTCATGCCGCGCCCGCCCCATCCTGGCGGGGGAACCGGAATCCCGGCTCATGGCGATGGGTCACGGTCATGGCGGCGTCTCCCGGCAGAGGGCATCCCCACCCCCGGCAGGGACCGGGGATGGAGCGGAGAGACTTGGCGCCGATCGGGCCGCCCGGCAAGCGCGGCGCCGGATCGGTCTCCCGGGTCGGCCCCTTCGGGCCGACCCTTGTTACGGGAGAGCGCGGGGAACGGCGCCTCAGCGCGCCGGAGCCGCCTTGCGGCCCGCCGGGCGCAACTCGTCCGGGGTCAGGAAGCCGTCCCCGTTCCGGTCGGCCATGCGGAAGAAAGCCTGCGCCACCGGCTGGAGTTCCGCCAGGGTGACGCGTCCGTCGCCATTGGCATCGGCGGCCCGGAACAGCGCCTCGGCCCGGGCCTCCAGGGCGGGCGGCACAGGGCGGTCGGCCCGCCGGCCCCCGGCGGCGCGCTGGCTGGCCACATAGGCGCGCAGCTCCTCCCGCGTCACCGCGCCGTCATGGTCGGCGTCGATGGCGGCGAAGCGGGCGGACAGGGCGGCCCAGGCCTCGTCCCAGCTCACCTTCCCGTCATGGTTCGAATCGGCCTCGGCGAAGAGCCGTGCCATGCCGCGCGGCAGCCGGTCCGGCGCCGGGGCCTGCCTGGCCTGTGGATTGGCCTGGGGGCTGGCATGGGGCGCGGCCGCCGGCGGCTGGCCGGTGCCCTGGGCCAGCACGGGGCCGGCCAGAGGCAGGCCGAGAAGCGCGGCCAGGGCCAGGCCGTGCCAGCGGTTCCGGGCCGGGGTGGAGGATGAGGTCATGGCGGCATGTCCTGGTGGGAAAGTGCCGCCAGTTGGGGTGGGGATGTAACGGGGCCAGGGGCCGCCGCGTGAGGAAGAGTGACGAAATCCCCGCCCCTCACGCGCGCCGCCTGCCTGGCACGCGGCCAGGGGACGCTACCAGCCGCGCCAGGGATCGTTCCGGCGGCGCTCCGCCTCCTGCCAGCGGCGCTGCTGCTCCCAGCGCTGGCGCATGTCCTGCTCCCGGCGCCATTCCGCCTCGCGCCGCTGCTGGATGGCGAAATCGCGCTGGCGCTGCGTGTCGCGCCATTGCTGCTCCTGGACCCGGCGCTGGTCCATCTCGACGCGGCGCCGGTCCTGCTCGGCGCGCTGGCGCTGCTGGTCGGCCTGGATGCGCGCCCCTTCCTGCAACAGGCGCTGCCCCGGATCGAAGGGCTGCGCCCGGGCCGGGGCCAGCAGGGCAGGAAGCAGCAGCAGGGCCGGCAGAAACCCGGTGAGAATTCGGCGTCGCATCGTCATGGCGGTCCTCCCGTTTCCTGAACGACCAGGAGGAAGACTGGCTGCCGGGCATGGCAAGGCCAGGGCCTTGTCATGGTGGAACCATGGCACGGATGGGGGCACGGATGGGGGCACGGATGGGGGCACGGGCCGGAAACGGGGTCCGGCCCGTGCCGGGGGTTGGCGGGGCCTAGCCGCGCGGCGGCGTGCCCGGCTCGCCCAGGTCCCAGTACATGCCGGCGAAACCGGCGATGCCCTCGCGCAGCGTGGCCGGCAGGGCGTGCTCGTCCGGCCCGTGCTGCTTACAGCCATTGTAGGAATGCGGGACCCAGACCAGCGGCACGCCCAGCGCGTCCACGAAGACATCGCCTGGCAGCCCGCCGGAGGTGTTGGGGATCACCTGCACCCGGCTGCCCAGCGCGCTTTCCATGCTCGCCCTGGCCCAGCGGACCCAGGGATGGTCGGGATCGGTGCGGCTGGCCGGCATGCGCAGCCCGGCATTCTCGATGCCGATCTCGGGGAAGCCGTGCTCGTCCAGGTGGCGCCGCAGCGTGGCCTCGAAGGTGGAGGGGTCGGTGTCCACCGTGTAGCGGATCTGGCAGGTCGCCTTCGCCCAGGGCGCCACGGCATTCACCGGGTTCTCCGGCCGCCCCGAGAGCATGGCCAGCACGATGAAGGAGTTCCAGCCATAGATCTTCTCGGCGGAGGTCAGGCCGGGCTCGCCCCAGCCCTCGATGATCGCCGCCGCCTCCCCCGCGCCGCCCACGGGGCAGCCTTCCAGCACGTGGCGGATGGCGGGGGGCACCGTTTCCCCGGCCAGCCAGCCGCGCACCATGATCCTGCCGTTGCGGTCGCAGATGCTGGCCAGGGCATGGGCCAGCACCACCGCCGGGTCATTGGTCAGCCCGCCCCAGTGGCCGGAATGCACGCCGCCCTGGCGGAAGCGCGCCACGAGGTCGAAATGCCAGGTGCCGCGCGTACCGGTGGCGATGGTGGGCAGTTCCGGCTCCACGCGCGGCCCGTCCGAGGCGATCAGCACGTCGGCCGCCAGCGCCTCCCGGTTCGCGAAGACGAAGTCGCGCAGCCCCGCCGAGCCGCGCTCCTCGCAGGTCTCGATCAGCACCTTCACGTTGAAGCCGAGCCGGCCGCCGCGCTCCGCCAGCACCGCCTCCAGCGCCGAAAGGTTCAGCGCGTGCTGGCCCTTGTTGTCCACCGTGCCGCGCCCGTACCAGCGCCCGTCGCGCTCGGTGAGCGTCCAGGGCTTCAGCCCCTCCGACCATTGCTCGTCCAGCCCGTGCACGGTGTCGCCATGGCCGTAGAGCAGCACGGTCGGCCGCGACGGGTCCTCGATCCGCTCCGCCGTCAGGATCGGGCCGAAGCCTGCCGCCGGATTGTCGTGGATGGCGACCGCGAAGCCCATCCCTTCCAGCCAGGGGCGCAGCGCCGCCTCCAGATAGTGGCGGCAATCCGCGGCATGGGCGGGGTCCTGCGAGGTGGAGGGGATCGCCACCAGCGCGGCCAGGCGGTCCCGGAACCCCGTGTCGAAATACTCGCGCGCGCGATCCAGCGCGCCCTGCCGCGTTGCCATGGCCAGACTCTCCTGCGGTTCCGGGGAAGACGGGCCACAGGTTGCGACGGAGGGAGGACGAAGGAAAGGCCCGGGGCGAAATCCGCCGCCTATCGCGTCCGGCTCGGCGCCCCGCCATCGCCCGAGGCCCCCGCCGCGAAGAGCGCCGCCGCGGCGGCGAGCGGCACGAGGCTCAGCAGGGGCATGACGCTGCCGGTTTCCGGCTCCGCTTCCGGAAGGCCGCGGGGGACAGCGGGCAGCATGGCGGGCGGGCGGGCCGCCAGCCGGGGCGGAGCGCTGCGCGGTGCCACGACCACGCCGGAACCGGACGGCACCACGACGGTCCTCACGCTCTGCGCCAGGACCGGAGGCGGCGAGGCCAGGAGGGCGGCGACCGCCACCAGCAGCGGTGGGATCGCGATCGTGTTTCGCGGGCAAAGGCGGCGCGGCACAGGCATCCTCATGCGATCCGGCTGGCGATGGTTACCCGGAGCCTATCGCTTTTTCGCGAGAAAAACACTTCCCATTCAACCCATGGTGGCATTCATGGCGCACCAAAAGGGCCTGGCCCCGCCATAACGCCATCGCATCCGCTCCGAGGGGCGGCCCGTCACAACTGCCAGTCCGAGGCCACCGTCACGGCCGGTGCATGGCTGTGCGACTGCGCCTCCCCCGATTCTCCGATGGCGTAGGCGAGGTCCAGCCAGCCATGACCCGCCTTGAGCCAGTTGCTCCAGCTCGCGATCTCGGCCGCCGAGGCGCCGCGCCCCAGCGCGGAGCCGTAGAGATCGGCGATGAAGCCGGAATCGCCCTGCCCACCATGGCGGGTGGTGAAAAGCTCCGTCTGCATCAGCTCGGCATAGAGGTCGCGCAGGGCCGTGCCGGCGGCGAGCTTCTGCGACCAGAGCAGCAGGGAGGAGGCGTCCGGCCCGCTGTCCAGCACCGCCTCATAGGCCCGGGCCACCTTCGCGCCCTGGGGATCGGCCAGCCAGATCCCCTGCGGGTGCTGCGCCAGGAAGAGGTTGCGGCTTTCCACCGACCCGGCGATCCCGGCCGCCAGCGCGGCCTTGCTCATGCCGGCGGTGACGAGCCCGACCTGATAGTCGATCTCGGCCGCGCCGGCGGAACGGCCGAGCGCGCCCTGGTAGAAGGCCGAGACCTGCTGCGCGGTGGTCAGGGCCCCGAAGCGGCTGGCGAATTCCGCGCTGCCGACCAGGTCCGCAGCCAGTTGCGCCGGGGTGAGGCCGGCATCGAGCCGCGCCGTATGGGTGGCGAGGCCGCTGGCATCGGGCTCCCGCATCAGGATGGTCTCGTAGAGCCGCACCACCCAGGCCGCGGCGGTGCCGCTGCCGATGTCCAGCCGCCCGTCGTCGAAGCGGACCGACTGCGCGCCCGACAGCAGCAGCGTGTCGCCTTCCCAGGTCAGTTCCAGGCCCCTGGGCGTGGCGATCCAGTGGCTGGCATCGGCGGAGACGCCATCCAGCACCGCCATGCCGGTGGTGGAGAAGGCGATGTCCTGCGCCACGCCGCCCGGGGAAAGCCGGATCACCGTGGCGCTGTCGGGGGCCGGCAGTTCCGTCATCAGCGCGCCGCTGGCCACGGCAGGGGCGGTGAAGGCGGCCATGGCCTCCGCCGAGCGGCCGATCAGCATCAGCACGTCGAGATTCGACCAGCCATGGCTGGCGATCATGCTGTGCCAGCTCGTGAGATCGGCCGCGCTGGGCGCGCGTTCCAGCGCATCCGCGAAGAGTCGCGTGAGGAAGCTCGCCTCACTTTCGCCGGAGGGGTGCCGGGCGAGATAGGCCTGGGTCTGCATCAGGCCGCGATAGAGATCCGTCAGGCTGGCCGTGCCGGCCGCGATCGCCTTTTCCCAGCGGGCCAGCGCGGCCGCGTCCGGCACGCCGTCCAGCACCGCGTCATAGGCGTAGAGGATTTCCCGCGCCGTGCTGTCCACGACCCAGGTGCCGCCCGGATGCGAGGCCGCGTAGCGCGCGGTGGCCTCGGCGGAGGTGGTGAAGCCCAGCACGATCTGTGCCCGGTCCATGCCATGCGCCAGGGCGTTCAGATGCGCCGCATAGCCGCCGGCATCCGGCTGCCGCCCCAGGGCGATGGTGTAGAGGCGCGTCACCAGATCGGCGTCGGACAACGTGCCGAAGCGGCTCTGCGCCTCCGGGCTCGACAAGAGGCTGCGGGCCATGCCCAGCAGGGTCAGGGCGCCGTTTTCCAGCAGATGCGTGTGCAGAGAGAGGCCGCCGGCATCGGGATCGCGCAGCAGCAGGGTCTGGTAGAGGCGCGTCGCCTGCGCCGCGGCGGAATCCGCGGCCAGTTCCAGTTGCCCGTCCATGAAATCGACCTGCCGCGCCGAGCCCAGGTCGAACAGCGCGCCACTGGCGAGGCGCAGTTCCAGCGCGGTGCCGTTCAGGCCGAGACGGCTGCCCGAGGCCGCCGCCTCCACCACCGCCACGCTGCCGGTGCCGCGCGCCACGCCCTCCACCCAGCCGCCCGCCGCCAGGGCCGTGGGGCGGTCGTCGTTTAGGATGGTGCCGATGGCCTCCCCATCCTCCACCACGGCGCCGCTGACCTCGGTGAGCACCAGCCGGAAGCTCTCATCGGTCTCGCGCAGCCGGTCGCCCAGCACCGTCACCGCGATGCTGGCCGTGCTGGCCCCGGCCGCGATGGTGACCTGGCCGCTGGCGGCCTGGAAATCCTGCCCCGCCGTGGCGGTGCCGGACAGCGTGTTCCAGCGCAGCGTCACCGGCGCATCCGCCGCGCGCGACAGGCTGATGGCGAAGCGCATCGTGCCGCTGCCGGAATCACCTTCTGCGAGGCTGGCATCGGCGATCCGCAGCACCGGCGGGACGGGCGTGTCGTCCTCGCTGGTGACGTTCAGCACGGCGACATCCACCGTCATCGCCGCGTCCTGGTGCCCGTCCGAGACGATGACCGAAACCGGCAGGGTGCTGCCGCCCGAGCGCAGCAGGTCATAGCCGTCGCGCAGCTTGAGGACATTGCCGTCCACCACCTCGAAGCGCCATTCGTCCTGCGGCGCGACGGTGAAGGTGAGCTGCGCGGCGGCGGTGTCCGGGTCGCTGGCCGTGAGGCTGCCGATGATGCCGCCCACATCGGTTTCCAGCACGCTGCCGCCGCTGGAGAAGGCGAGGCCGGAGGGTGGCGTGTCGTCCACCCCCAGCAGCGTCACGGCCCAGCCGGCGCCGAGATCCTGCCACCCGGCCGCGGTCTGCACCCGCAGGCCGAAGGCGAGCACCGGGTCCGCCCCGGCGGCCCAGGCCTCCCGGTCCAGCAGCCGGGCGGGGGTGATGGTGACGGTCTGGCTCGCGGCATCCAGCGTGGCGGTGAAGGCGCCGGCATCGGCGCCGGTCAGGGCCACCGCCAGCACGCCCGTGGCCAGCCCGCCGCTGTCGGACAGGGCCAGCCGGGCCGACCAGTCGCCCGCGCCGGAATTCTCCAGGATGGTTCCGGGCACCTGGCCCGAGATCTGTAGCATCCGGAGGCAGCCCCCAGCATCCGCGCTTCTGCGGCACGCCGTCCTGGCACGCCTGTCCCAATGCCTTCCTGGCCTTCAGCCTTCTCGCATCCCTTTGCTGAACAGAGGGTTAAGGGGTCTCGTCCCTCATCCTCCGGAGCATTCCCGCCGCATTCCCGCCGCATTCCCGCCTGGGGCGCAGTCCCGCCCCGCTCGACGGACATTCGCCTTCGGGCCAGGGAAGGGTATAGGGCGGCGCATGATGCGCGCCTTCCGGATCCTGATCGCCGTGCTCGTCCTGGTCCTCGCGGGGGGATGGGGCTTCGCCTGGTTCCAGCGGGACCCCGGGGAAAGCTGGACGGATTCCTTCGCGCGCCTGGTCACGCGGCCGCAGGCGCCGGCCCGTCCCATGGTGTCCTCGCCGAACGCGGTCACGCTGCCCTCCGGGGCGCGGATCGGCGGCGACTTCGCGCTCACCGACCAGACAGGCAAGCCGGTGACGGCGGCCAGCTATCACGGCAAGGCGGTGCTGATCTTCTTCGGCTTCACCCATTGCCCGGATGTCTGCCCGACCGAGCTCAGCACCCTGGCCGCCGCCATGGACCAGCTCGGCGACACGGCCGCCCGCGTGCAGCCCCTTTTCATCACCGTGGACCCGGAGCGCGACACGCCGGAGAAGCTCGCCGACTATGTCGGCCTCTTCCACCCCGCCCTGGCCGGGCTGACCGGCACGCCGGAGCAGATCGCCCAGGTCGCCAGGGCCTATCGCGTCTATTACGCCAAGGTGACGCCGCCGGGGGCCAGCGACTATCTGATGGACCACTCCGCCTTCGTCTACCTCCTGGGTCCGGACGGGGCGCTGCGGGGCATGTTCCGGCCGGGTGCCACCCCGGAGGAACTGGCCGCGGCCGCCCGTCAGGTCCTCGGCTGAAGGAACTTCCTGGCCATGGCTCCCCTCCCCTCTTCCAACACTCCGACCGAGGCCCGTCCCGACGTGATTTCCCTGCCCAAGGACCGCATCAAGATCCTGCTGCTGGAGGGCATCTCGGACAGCGCCGTCGCCACCTTCAACACCTCCGGCTACGCCACCATCCGGCGCGAGGCCAAGGCGCTGGAGGGCGAGGCGCTGCTGGAGGCGGTGCAGGGCGTGCACCTGCTCGGCATCCGCTCCCGCACCCAGGTGACGGAGGAGGTGCTGAAGGCCGCCGACCGGCTGATCGCCATCGGCTGCTTCTGCATCGGCACCAACCAGGTGGACCACGCCGCGGCGCGCCACCGGGGCATCCCGGTCTTCAACGCCCCCTTCTCCAACACCCGCTCGGTGGCGGAACTGGTGATGGGCGAGATCGTGATGCTCCTGCGCGGCATCCCCGGCCGCTCCAACGCGGCGCATGCCGGCGGCTGGGACAAGTCCGCCACCGGCGCGCATGAGGTGCGCGGCAAGACGCTGGGCATCGTCGGCTACGGCAATATCGGCACCCAGGTGAGCAACCTGGCCGAGGCTTTCGGCATGCGCGTCATCTATCACGACGCGGTGCGCAAGCTGGGCCATGGCAATGCGCAGTCCGCCGCCTCGCTGGGCGAGCTGCTGGCGCAGAGCGACGTGGTGACGCTGCATGTGCCGGAAACGCCGGAGACCACCGGCATGATCGGCGCGGCGGAACTGGCGGCGATGAAGCCCGGCGCCATCCTGATCAACAACGCCCGCGGCAAGGTGGTGGACATCGACGCGCTGAAGGCGGCGATCGAGGGCGGCCATCTCGGCGGTGCGGCGCTGGACGTCTTCCCCTCCGAGCCCAAGCGCAACGGCGACCGCTTCGTCTCGCCGCTGCAGGGGCTGCGCAACGTGATCCTGACGCCGCATATCGGCGGCTCCACCGAGGAAGCGCAGGAGCGCATCGGCGAGGAGACGGCGGACAAGCTGGTGAACTATTCCGACACTGGCGCCACGCTGGGCGCGGTGAACTTCCCCGAGGCCAACCTGCCGGCCCGGGCGCGCGGCACGCGCTTCATGCATGTGCACCACAACATCGCGGGCATGCTGGCGGCCATCAACGACACCTTCCGCAAGTTCCAGCTCAACATCGCGAGCCAGGTGCTGCAGACCGATCCGGAGATCGGCTATGTCGTGGTGGATGCGGAGAACGTGGCGGACCCGCAGGCGGTGCTGACCGACCTGCGCGCCCTGCCCGGCACGATCCGCGCCCGGCTGCTCTACGAACGCCCCTGATCTGCGAATGCCCTCTCCCGAGCGGGAAGGATAACGCGAAAAAGGGCCTGCCCGGTGCTCCGGGCAGACCCTTTCCCTATCCGGGGGTGACGCCCCCTTACCGGTTGCCGGCGGCGCGCAGGCTGAGCGGCACGAAGCGCTGGCCCTGCGCCCCCTCCACCAGCATCAGGGCGCTGGGGCGGTTCTGCTTGCGCAGGTCGTCCAGCTTCGCCTTCAGCTCCTGCGGCGTGTTCACCCGCTCCTGCTGCACCTCCACGACGCGGTCGCCGGCGCTGATGCCGCGATCCGCCGCCGCGCTGCCGGGCGCGACCTCGACCACCACCACGCCCTTCGCGTCGGCTGCGATGGAGAAGCGGTCGCGCAGCTCCGGCGTGATGGCGGCGACCTTCATCCCCGTGCCTTCCAGCTCCAGCAGGGCGGGCTGCGCCGGGGCATTGCCCGCGCTCGCCTGCTGCTGGTCGGCCGGGATCTCGACCACCTTGACCTGGACGGTCTGCTCCTTGCCCTCACGCCAGAGCAGGACCGGCACCTCGCTGCCCACCGCCGTCTCGGCGACGATGCGCGGCAGGTTGCGCATTTCCTGCACATCCTGGTTGTTGAACTTCAGGATGATGTCGCCGGCGCGGATGCCGGCCTTGGCCGCCGGCCCGTCATCCTGCGCCCGCGCCACCAGGGCGCCGCGCGCGCCGCCCTTCAGGCCCAGGGATTCGGCGATGTCGTCGGTCACCTGCTGGATGTTCACGCCCAGCCAGCCGCGCCGCACCTGCCCGCCGGTGCGGAGCTGCGCCACGATGTTCTTGGCGAGGTTGGCCGGGATGGAGAAGCCGATGCCGATCGAGCCGCCGGAGGGAGAGTAGATCGCGGTGTTGATGCCCACGACCTTGCCATGCATGTCGAAGAGCGGGCCGCCGGAATTGCCGCGGTTGATGGCGGCATCCGTCTGGATGAAGTCGTCATAGAGGCCCTGGCGGATGTCGCGGCCGCGCGCGGAGACGATGCCCGCCGTGACCGAGCCGCCGAGGCCGAAGGGGTTGCCGATCGCCAGCACCCAGTCGCCGACCTGGGCGGTGTCGCTGTCGCCGAACTCGACCTGGGAGAGCGGGTGGTCGGTCTTGATCTTCAGCACCGCGATGTCGGTGCGCTGGTCGGTGCCGAGCAGTTCCGCCTTGATGGTGGTGTTGTCCTGCAGCACCACGTTGATCTCGTCGGCGCCGTCGATGACATGGTTGTTGGTCACCACGATGCCTTCCTTGGCATCGACGATGAAGCCCGAGCCCAGCGACTGCGCGCGGCGCGGCGGCTGGTTGGGGCGCGGCCCGCCGGGGCGGTTGCGCTCCAGGAAGTCGCGGAAGAACTCCTCGAAGGGGCTGCCCGGCGGTGCCTGCGGGATGTCGGGGGCATCCGGCCGGTTGGGCCCGCGCGCCTGCAGCGTGGTGGTGGTCTGCACATTCACCACCGCCGGCAGGAGCTGCCGCGCCAGCGGGGCGAAGGAGGTCGGCGCGTCGCGCAGCGGGATCTGCGGCGAGGGCGTGCTGCCGGGCGCCGGGATGGTGGAGGGAGCCGGCGCCGGGGCCGGGGCGGAAGGCGCGGGAGCCTGGGCCCGGGCGGGCGCCATCGGGAGGGCGGCGAAGCCAGCCAGAATGGCCGCCGAGGCGAGCAGATAAGGACGCACGGTGATTCTGCCTTCCTGTCGGTCTGAGAAATCAGCCTGGAATGTGACCACTCATGCCGTGAGGGAAAGCCACAAAGGGTCACAATCGGCCAATTCGGCGACAGCCTCTCCCCCAGGCCGCCGCTGATCAAGGGGGAGGCGCATCAAAGCCTGTTCAGCCGGGATGCCGGCCCTCCCCGGACAGTCCCGGCGGACACGAAAAAGGGGAAATGGCATGGCCATTCCCCCCGTTCGGGAAACCGCCCGGCCCTTACGGGGCGGGGGCAGGCACGGCCGGGGCCGGGGCCGGGGCCGGGGCCGGGGCCGGGGCCGGGGCCGGGGCCGCGATGGTCCCGGGGGTGGGCGCCGAGCGGAAATAGCGGAAGAAGTCGCTGTCCGGTGCCAGCAGCAGCCGGGTTTCCGCCTGCCCCTCGACGAAGGCCGAGCGATAGGCCTGCATGCTCCGCCAGAAGGAGAAGAACTGCGGGTCCGCCCCATAGGCCCTGGCGTAGATGCCGGTCGCTTCCTGCTCGCCCTCGCCGCGCAGCACATCGGCCTGGGCCTGGGCCTCGGCCAGCAGGACGGTGCGCTCGCGGTCGGCGCGGGCACGGACCTGGGTGCCGATCTCGGCGCCCTCGGCGCGGATCTCGCGCGCCACGCGCTCACGCTCCGACTGCATCCGCGACAGGATGGCCTGGGTGTTCTCCTCCGGCAGGTCGGCGCGGCGGATGCGCACATCCACCACCTGCACGCCGAAGGAATCGGCCTCGGCATTCACCTGGTCGCGGATGGTGTTCATGATCCGCAGCCGGTCGGCCGAAAGCACCGAGAGCAGCGGCTCGTTGCCCAGGACGCGGCGCAGCGAGCCCGACATGATGGAGGACAGCCGCCCGCGGATGCCGCTCTCCAGCGAACCCACGGTCTGGTAGTAGCGCAGCGGGTCGCTGATGCGGAAGCGCGCGAAGCTGTCCACGATCAGGCGGCGCTGGTCGCCCAGGATGATCTCCTCGCCCGGCGATTCGAAGTCGAGCAGCCGGCGGTCGAAGGAGATCACGTTCTGGATCAGCGGGATTTTGGCATGCAGCCCCGGGTCGCGGATCACGCGGATCGGCTCGCCGAACTGGGTGATCAGCACCTGCTGGGTCTGGTGCACGGTGAAGAGGGTGGAGCTGAGGAGGATCAGCACCACCACCACGGCGGCGCCGAGCGCGATCAGGCGGTTCATCGGCTGCCCCCCTGCGGCACGAGGTTGCTGGTCATGCCCTGCGTGTTGCCGGATGCCGGATTCGGCGCCGGGGCGGAACCGGTGGCGCCGTTCTGGCGGGGCGCGCCCGGGCGCGGCGCCCCCTGCCCGTCCAGGTTGAGGAAGGGCAGGACACCGCGGACATTCTCGTCCACGATCACCTTCGGGCTGCTCTGCAGGATCTCCTGCATGGTCTCCAGATACATGCGCCGCAGGGTGACGTCCTGCGCGGTGCGATAGGCGGTGAGCACGCTGGTGAAGCGCTGCGCCTCGCCCTTGGCCCTTGCCACCTGCGCCTCGCGGTCCGCCTGGGCGGCCTGGATCAGCCGCTCGGAATCGCCTCGGGCGCGCGGGATGATGTCGTTGCGATAGGATTCCGCCTCGTTGCGGGCGCGCTCGCGGTCCGCCTGGGCGCGCTGCACGTCGCGGAAGGCATCCACCACGGAGGGTGGCGGGTCCACCTTCTGCATCTGCACCTGGGTGATCTCCACCCCGGCGCCGTACTGGTCCATGATCGCCTGGGTGCCCTGGCGCACCGCCTGCTCGATCTGCGCCCGGGCCTCGGTCAGCGCGGGCTGGATCGGGGTGCGGCCGATGACCTCGCGCATCATGCTCTCGGCGGCGGATTTCACCGTCTGCTCGGGATTGCGCGTGTTGAACAGGAATTCGCCGGCATCGCGGATGCGCCAGAACACCGCGAAATCGATGTCGATGATGTTCTCGTCGCCGGTCAGCATCATCGATTCCTCGCTCACGTTGCGCGAGGGATTCGGGCGCACATTGGTGCTGCTGCTGTCCGCGGAGGAGCGGAAGCCGATGTCGATGCGGTTGATGCGGGTGACGCGCGGCGTGGTCACGCTCTCGACCGGCCAGGGCAGGTGGTAGTTCAGGCCCGGGCCGGTGGTCGCGCGGAAGGCGCCGAAGCGCATCACCACGCCCTGTTCGTCCGGCTGCACCCGGTAGATGCCGGAGGCCGCCCAGACGGCCACCAGGGCCACGGCGACCAGGGCGATGCCCTTCCCGCCACCGCCGCCGCGCGGCAGGAAGCGCCGGGCGGCTTCCTGTGCCTGACGGATCACGTCGTCGAGGTCGGGGCCGCGGCCGAAGGGGTTACCGCCCCCGCCATTGCGGGGGGCTGGCCCCAGGGGCCGTTGCCGGGACCGTTGCCCTGGTTGTTGCCATTCCCGCCGCCCGAGGGCGGGCGGGGATTGCCCCAAGGATTGGGTCCGCCGTTGCTGTTCCACGGCATGGGCCGTCAGGTACTCCCTGGTTTGGTCGCGTCTGCTATCCGTTCGCCACCCGGCGGGGGTCAAGCCCCCCGTCCTGGCCTCCTCCCTGGCCGGAGGCGCGGCCGCCGGCTCCCGCCCTGCCTTCCCGCCTGCGAAAGGGGAGAGAGGGTGGAACCGGGGAGCGCCGGAACCAGGGCCACCCCGTGCGGGCTTCCGCCCGCATGGCCCGGGGGCTCTGGCGGATCGGCGCCGTTTCGCCCCCGCTTGCGTGAAGCCGCAGCATGGGCGCAAGAGCGGCCCCAAGGGAAGCCCGGCAACGGTGACCGGGGAAGCCCCGGCCCCTCCGGACCGGGATAGGCCATGTGATGATGCGGCAGTTTCCGCCATTACATTAGATTTTGTTCATTTTGTCGTAATCCGGAAAAGGTCAAGGGGACGAGGCATGGAAAGCGCGCTGACCGAGGCGATCCGCGCGGCGCTCGCCGAGGTGAGGGACCCCCAGACGGGGCTGGACGTGGTCTCCGCGGGCTGGGTCCAGGGCCTGGTGGCGCGCGACGGGCTGGTGCAGTTCGCGCTGGAGGTGCCGCGCGAGCGGGCCCGGGCGCTGGAGCCGGTGCGCGCGCGGCGGAGCGCGCCGTGGCCGCCGTGCCGGGCGTGCTGTCGGCGACCTGTGTGCTGACCGCCCACCGCGCCGCGCCGCCGGCGGACGCGCCCCGGGCCGTGCGCCCGCCGCCGGGGCAGAACAAGATGCTGCTGCCCGAGGTCGGCGCCATCGTCGCCGTGGCCTCCGGCAAGGGGGGCGTCGGCAAGTCCACCACCGCCGTGAACCTCGCCGTCGCGCTGGCGGCGCAGGGGCTGCGGGTCGGGCTGCTGGACGCGGATATCTACGGCCCTTCCCTGCCGCAGATGCTGGGCACGAAGGAGCGGCCGCGCAGCGCCGGCCAGCGGATCGAGCCGCTGTCCCGCTGGGGGCTCAAGGCCATGTCCATCGGCTTCCTGGTGGATGAGGAGACGGCGATGATCTGGCGCGGCCCCATGGTGATGGGCGCGCTGGAACAGATGCTCTCCCAGGTCGAATGGGGGGCGCTGGACGTGCTGGTGGTGGACATGCCGCCCGGCACGGGCGACGCGCAGCTCACCATGAGCCAGCGCGTGCCGCTGAAGGGCGCGGTGATCGTCTCCACGCCGCAGGACGTGGCGCTGATCGACGCGCGGCGCGGGGTGCGGATGTTCGAGAAGGTCAATGTCCAGGTGCTCGGGCTGATCGAGAACATGTCCTATTTCTGCTGCCCCCACTGCAACCACCGTTCCGAGATCTTCGGCCATGGCGGGGCGCGGGCGGAGGCGGAGAAGCTGGGCGTGGAGTTCCTGGGCGAGTTGCCGCTGCGCCTGGCGATCCGCGAGACCGCCGATGCGGGCACGCCGATCGTCCTGGCCCGGCCGGACAGCGAGGAGGCCGCCGCCTATCGCGCCATCGCGGCGCGGGTCTGGGAGAAGGCCGGTGCCGAGACCCCCGCCGGCCCCCGGATCACCCTGGAATAGGCACGCGCCGCCGCCTGCCTCGCTCAGCCGTGTTCCCGCCCGCCCTCTCCGCGCCCGCCGCGCGGGATGGGCAGCGGCGCGGTGCCTTGGCAGATTGGACAGGATGCGGCCCGGCCGGGCCGCCCCGAAGGAGGAGCCACCCTTGATCCCCCATGCATCCCGGCCGCCGCGGCCTGCCGGCCGCCGCCCGGCCCTGGCCGTGCTGGCCCTGGCCTTGATCGCCTTCGCCCCACAGGCCCGGGCCGACGAGACCTCGGAGGCCCTGGAGCGGGCGCAGAAGCTCTATGGCTCGGGTGATCTGAAGGGTGCCGCGAAGGAGCTGGCCTTCGCCGCCCGCGACATCGATCTGAAGCGGCGCACCCGCTATGCGAAGCTCTTCCCGCCCGCGCCCAAGGGCTGGAGCCTGGCGGAGATGGAGAAGGAGGAGGAGGGCAGCGCCCTGGCCACCCAGATGCTCGGCGGCGGCGTGATGGTGGAGCGCACCTATACCCGCGCCTCCGACGATGCGGAGATCAAGGCGCAGGTGATGGTGGATTCGCCCTTGGTGCAGTCCCTGGCCAGTGTGGCCAGCAACCCGATGATGATGCGCCCCGGCGACAAGCGCGTCCGCCTGGGCGAGGAGGACGCCATCCTGCACTACGAGGCGGACAACAAGTCGGGCGAGGTGACGCTGGTCGGCGGCAACCTCATGATCAAGCTGGAAGGCAGCGGGATCGAGGACCCCAAACTCATGACCGACCTGCTCGGCGCCTTCGACCTCAAGAAGCTCCGCGGCGGCGGCTGAAACTCAGCGGGCGGTGGCGCGCCCCAGGGCGAAGCCGGCGGCGAGGCAGCCGAGCATGATGGCGCCGAGTTCCCCGAACAGCGCCTGCATCACCGGCAGGCCGACGAAGAGCGCCAGCAGGATCAGGATGATGGACAGCGGCCGGCGCCACCAGGGCAGGCCCGGCCGCCCCTGCAACGCGGCCCGCAGCCGGGCGCCCTTGCCGCTGCCGGGCCGGCGCGCGCCCTTGCCAGGGGAACGTGCCCCGGTTTTGCCCGGCGGCCGGGGCGTGGCGCCGGAGCCCGGCTTCCCGGCCGTGCCAGGCCGCTTGGCCGCCGCGCCGCTCATGCGCGGCCGAGCACCGCCATCAGTTCCCGCCATTCGCGCTTGCTCAGCCCGGCCTCCTCCGCCGTCGGCGCCTTCCCGTCCAGCATGCCGCGCACGACCGCCAGCATCCGCGAGGAGAGGGTCACCGCGCCGAGGCGGTAGTCGCGGAAGGCCTCGGCGCAGAGCGGCACCCAGGCTTCCACCGCGCGCAGGATGGCCTCGGCATAGACGCGGATCTCGTATTGCGCATGGGCATCGGCGCGCAGCGAGAGGAAGTGGAAGAGGTTCTGGAGATCCACCTTCCAGTACCACTGCGTGTAGGCGTTGAGCGTCAGGTTCATCCGCGCCAGTTCGCGCGTCAGCCCCTGGCGGGCTGGGTCGAGCACCTGCCCGTCCTCGCCCTCGTTCAGCATCTCGATATAGTGGTCGTAGTTCCGCCCGGCATCCTCGCGCAGCAGGGCGAGGACGCGCTCCGCCTCCTCCCCGCCCAGGATCTCCCCCCGGCCCTGCCGGTTGCTGGCGGACTGAGCGGCCAGGGCGCCGGGCTCGGGGATGTAGAATTCCCGGTCCAGCACCGAATAGCGGGCAGAATACTCGTTCACATTGGCCGTGCGGTGCCGGATCCACTGCCGGGCGACGAAGATCGGCAGCTTCACATGCAGCTTGATCTCGCACATCTCGAAGGGCGTGGAATGCCGGTGCCGCATCAGGTAGCGGATCAGCCCCCGGTCCTCATTGGCCGCCCGGGTGCCGCGGCCATAGGAGACGCGGGCGGCCTGCACCACCGCCGCGTCGTCGCCCATGTAATCCACCACCCGGACGAAGCCGTGGTCCAGCACCGGCAGGGCCTCGAAGAGCATCGCCTCCAGCGCCGGCACGGTGGGGCGGCGCGTTTCGTGCCGCTGCGCCCGCGCTTCCGCCAGTTCCGCCTGTTGCTGCTCCGTCAGCGCCATGCCGCCCCCCTCGATCACGGCGCGGTCGTCGCGCCAGGTCCGGCCCTTCTAGAATGACCGGGAAGACCGCGCCATAACGGCTCAGCGCCCGTCTACCCCGCGCGAGCCGCCGGATGCGCCTTCAGGAAGGTTTCCAGCGCGGCGATGAACTCCGGCCGCCCCGGGGCCGTGCCATGGCTGGCACCCGGGATGGTCACCAGTTCCAGTTGCGGCATCGCCGCCTTCAACGCCTGGAAATCCTTGAGATAGGGATCACTCGTTCCGACGATGCCCAGCACCGGCACGGTGACGGCGCGCATCTGCGCCTCGGTCACCACCTGGTCGGGGTTGGACCGCCGCACCGCTGCCAGCGCCTTCGGGTCCTTGCCCGCCAGGGCCTGGGCCGAACGCTCGCGCAACTGCTCCTCGGTCGGCGGCGGCTGGTCGCGGGGCCAGAGGCGGAGGATCTGCGAACGCAGCAGTCCTTCGTCCATCTCGGTGGATTCGATATCGACGCGCTTCTGGTCCTCCTCGGTCCAGTTCCGCCGGCCCGAGGCGCCGCCCAGGGTCGCGGTGACGAAGCGCTCCGGCTGTCTGGTCAGGAGTTGCGCCACCACATGCGCGCCCATGGAATAGCCGACGATATGGGCCCTGGGGATCGACAGATGGTCCATCAGCCGGGTGATGTCATAGCCCATTTCCGGCCCGTAGGCGGAACGGTCATGCGGCTTGCCGGACAGGCCGTGGCCCCGCGCGTCGAGGGCGATGGTGCGGTAGCCCTTGGCCAGGGCGGGGAAGATGCCGGTCTTCACCCACTGCCCCTGGATGTCGTCCGTGTAGCCGTGCATCAGGATGACGGGATCACCCTGCCCCGCCTCGATGTAGTGGATCTTCACCCCGGCGGAATCGAAGAAGCGGTCCTCCTCCGCCGCCCGGGCGGCCCGCATGGTGGTTCCCGTGGCAAGCCCGGTTGCGGCGCCTATGGCGGCGCCCGCCAGCAGCCGGCGCCGGCCTATCGTTCCTGGCATGTCTTCCTCCCTGTTCCGCGGGCGCTCTGCGGCGCCGGCGGGAAGGATGGAGCCTGGGCGCGGGAAGCGGCAAGCCGTCGCGGACACCCCCTCGATTTCCGTCCGGGGATCGCCTATATGGGTGTTGCTCACCTTCGGGTGGCTATGGCGATAAACGGCAGGTGGAATAAGTGTTGCGGACCCGGGGGCAGTGCCCGGCGCCTCCACCATTCATCCCTCGAGGTCGTTCGGGGCAGGATGGGGGCGAAACAGGTTCGACGCGCATGGTAAAGCCCTGTCTTTTGCCCGGCATTGTACCGCCGTTATCGGGCTAATTCACAAGTGCCAACGATAACAGCCGCGAGGCTGTGGCGCTCGCTGCCTAAATAGGTAAGCGCCGTCCGGGGGGAACGGGGCAACAGAATCCCCCCACTCATCTCTGCCCATGGGCTCCCCCGGCGCGTTCTCCGCCTCCGGGGCTCTTGCCAATCCTGTCCGCTGGCGCCATCCCACGGCGATCCTACTGGCGCCACCCCGCCATCATTCCTAAAATCCGGGGCAACAGGATTGACTGTGACATGAGTGACCAGCCCCCCTGGCCGACAGTCTGCTGCCCTATGACCGCTGGACCGAGGACGCCATGCGCGAGGTCGCGTTGCGCGCCCTCGAATACGCGGCGGAACACGGCCTGCCCGGGGAACATCACTTCTACCTGAGCTTCCGGACCGACGCGCCCGGCACGATCGTCCCCGGCCATCTGCGGGCGAAATACCCGCAGGAGATGACGGTGGTGCTGCAGCACCAGTTCTGGGACCTGAAGGTGGACCGCGAGGCCCGGCAGATCTCCGTCGGCCTCAGCTTCGGCGGCGTGTCCTCCACGCTGGTCATCCCCTTTGCCGCCCTGACCGGCTTCCTGGACCCGCATGTCCGGGTCGGGCTCCGCTTCAACCCGCCGGACGGCGCCGGGGAAGCCCCGGAGGAGCCGAGCCTGCTGCCCCCCGCCGAGGCGCGCGCGGCGGAGCCCGAGGCCCCGCCGCCCTCCGGCCCGGCCGAGGTGGTCAGCCTGGACGCCTTCCGCCGGCGCCCCAGCGGCAAGGACTAGCGGGCCAGGACGATCCGGGCGGGGCGATCCGCGAGGGGTCATCGGCGTGCGGGAGCCTGATCCCGCCCCGCCGCATGGCTGGCGCCGGAACAGCGTCGTTTCCGCCTGGAATCAGGGCTGCCATCAGGGCCAGGCAGGCCCCGGGGCGGTGGCGTGGCCGGGATGGCTGGAGTAGAGCGTGGACAAACGCGTTCTTCTCCCCCTCTGCCCGGAGAGCCCCAACAATGACCGACGTCCTGACCACCCCCTCGCCCGACGCCTCCTCCGGCGCCGAGGCCGATGCCGGCATGCCGGTGTCGCAGCGGAGCAAGGACTTCCGCTACAGTCCGCTCCTGCCGCTCGGCGAGGACAAGACCCGCTACCGCCGCCTGCCCATCGAGGGCGTGAAGGCCATCGAGGTGAACGGCAAGCGCGTCCTCTCCATCCCGGAGAAGGCGCTGGAGGACCTGGCCTTCGCCGCTTGCCACGATGTCTCGCACCTGCTGCGCCCGGCGCATCTGGCGCAGCTCCGCAAGATCCTCGACGACCCCGAGGCCAGTGCGAACGACCGCTTCGTGGCGCTGGACCTGCTGAAGAACGCCAACATCGCCGCGGGCGGCGTCCTGCCCATGTGCCAGGACACTGGCACCGCCATCGTCTTCGGCAAGAAGGGCCAGCGCGTCTGGGTCGAGGGCGACGAGGAGGAGGCGCTCTCCTACGGCGTGTTCCGCACCTATACCGAGACCAACCTGCGCTATTCGCAGATGGCCCCTCTCTCGATGTTCGAGGAGGTGAACACCGGCAACAACCTGCCGGTGCAGTTCGACATCTATGCCAGCCCCGGCGAGCACCACGCGGACGAGTTCCACCTGATGTTCGTGCTCAAGGGCGGCGGATCGGCCAACAAGACCTTCCTCTACCAGCAGACGCGCGCGGTGCTGAACAAGCCCAAGCTGCTCGCCTTCCTGGAGGAGAAGATCAAGACGCTCGGCACCTCCGCCTGCCCGCCCTACCACCTCTCCATCGTGATCGGCGGCACCTCGGCCGAGGCCAACCTCAAGACGGTGAAGCTCGGCTCGACCAAGTATCTCGACGAGTTGCCGGAGAAGGGCGACCGCACCGGGCATGGCTTCCGCGACCGGGAGCTGGAGGCCGAGATCCACAAGCTGACGCAGAACATCGGCATCGGCGCGCAGTTCGGCGGCAAGTATTTCTGCCATGATGTGCGCGTCATCCGCCTGCCGCGCCATGGCGCCTCGCTGCCCATCGGCATCGGCGTCTCCTGCTCCGCCGACCGCCAGATCAAGGCGAAGATCACCGCCGAGGGCGTGTTCCTGGAGGAGCTGGAGCACGATCCGGCGAAGTACCTGCCGGAGCACACGGACGAATCCCTGGGCGGCGAGGTGGTGAAGATCGACCTCTCCCGCCCGATGGACGAGATCCGCGCCGAGCTGTCGAGGCATCCGGTGAAGACCCGCGTCTCGCTGACCGGCACGATCGTGGTGGCGCGCGACATCGCCCATGCCAAGCTGCAGGAGCGCCTGGACCGTGGCGAGGGCCTGCCCCAGTACATCAAGGACCACCCGGTCTATTACGCCGGCCCGGCCAAGACGCCCGAGGGCATGCCCACCGGCTCCTTCGGCCCCACCACCGCCGGGCGCATGGACAGCTACGTGGCCGCCTTCCAGGCCGCGGGCGGGTCGCTGGTGATGCTCGCGAAGGGCAACCGCTCCAAGGCCGTCACCAATGCCTGCAAGCAGTATGGAGGCTTCTATCTCGGCTCCGTCGGCGGCCCCGCCGCCCGGCTGGCGCAGGACTGCATCAGGAAGGTCGAGGTGCTGGAGTATCCGGAGCTCGGCATGGAGGCGGTCTGGAAGATCGAGGTGGTGGACTTCCCCGCCTTCATCGTCGTGGATGACAAGGGCAACGACTTCTACGAGGGGCTGGAATAGGCCCCTTCCCGGTCCGATGGCCCGAAGGGGGCGCGGGGGCGGCAACGCTCCCGCGCCCTTTTCCGTTCCGGCAGAGGATGCCGCCCCTTTCCCCGGCGCGGCGCCCCCGGAGCAGGAGGCAGGCGATGGAGGTGCGTTACCTGGAAAGCGTGGCGGGCGAGCATGTCTCCCGCGCCACGCGCTTCAACGGCCCCGGCTGGTATGTGCTGGACGACCAGGGTGACCTGGTCTCCGGCCCCTATCCGAGCCGCGAGAAGGCCGAGAAGGTGGTTGTGGAGCAGTTCACCGCCCCCAGGCCCTGAGGCACGGCACCGCCCGCCGGGAGCGTGGCTCCGGCTGGACGTCCGGGCACCCCCGCGCCAACATCGGCGCCAGGGGAAACGGAGACCGCCCATGCGCGCCCTGGTCCTGGAAAGGCAGCACGAGCTGCGACTGCGCGACATCGACCTGCCCTGGGCCCTGGGCGAGGGCGATGTCCGGATCGCCGTGAAATGCGTCGGCATCTGCGGCAGCGACCTGCATTACTACCTGCACGGTGCCATCGGCCAGTTCGTGGTGCGGGAGCCGATGGTGCTCGGCCACGAGGCCAGCGGCGTGGTGACGGAGGTCGGCGCCGGCGTCACGACGCTGAAACCCGGCGACCGCGTCTGCATGGAGCCCGGCATCCCGGACTGGACCTCGCGCGCCTCGCGGCAGGGCCTCTACAACCTCGATCCCGCCGTGCGCTTCTGGGCCACGCCGCCGGTCCATGGCTGCCTGGCGCCGGAGGTGGTGCATCCCGCCAGCCTGACCTTCCGCCTGCCGGACCATGTGAGCTTCGCCGAGGGCGCCTTCGTCGAGCCCCTGGCCGTCGGCATGCAGGCGGCGGTGAAGGCGCGCATCGCCCCCGGCCAGATCGCGGTCGTGCTGGGCGCGGGCACGATCGGCCTGATGACCGCCCTCGCCGCCCTGGCCGCCGGATGCGCCGAGGTGGTGGTGACGGATGTGCAGGCGGAGAAGCTGGAGATCGCGGCCCGCTATGCCGGCCTCCACCCGGTGAATGTCGCGCGGGAGGATGTGGCGGAGAAGGTCCGCGCCCTGACCAGCGGCTGGGGCGCCGATGTGGTCTTCGAGGCCAGCGGCAGCCCGCGCGCCTTCGCCGGGATGATGGACCTCGCCTGCCCCGGCGGCACGGTGGTGCTGGTCGGCATCCCGCCCGGGCCGGTGCCCTTCGATGTCAGCGCGGCGCAGGTGAAGGAGCTGCGGATCGAGAACGTCTTCCGCTATGCCCATGTTTTCCCACGCGCCGTGGCGCTGCTGGCCTCCGGCAGGATCGACGTGAAGCCGCTGATCTCCCGCACCTTCCCCTTCGGGCAGGCGGTGGAGGCCTTCGAATTCGCGGCGGAAGGGCGGCCGGAGGTCATCAAGACGCAGATCGCCTTCGATTGATCGCCATGCCCCGGGACGCGGGGCCGGCCGCCGGGTATTCCGCTGGAAAAGACCGGATTATCGTGGCGTGACCCCCCGCCGGCCGGATCGACGGCTCACCTGTTGTTCGAGGAACTCTGACCCATGCGTTTTGCCGTGGACCGGCTGGACCACCTCGTCATCACCTGCCGCGACCTGGAGACCAGTGCCTCCTGGTACCAGCGCGTGCTGGGGATGGAGCGGGAAGCCTTCGGCCCGAAGAACCGGACCGCGCTGCGTTTCGGGGGCCAGAAGATCAACCTGCGCCCCATGGACGCCTCGGCGGAGGACTGGGAAACGGGGCACAACCCGACCCCGGGGGTGCAGGACCTCTGCTTTGTCGTCGCCGTCTCGGGCGAGGACATCGCGGCGCATCTGCGCGAATGCGGGGTGGCCATCCTGGACGGGCCGGCGCCGAAATATGGCGCGCTGGGTCCCATCACCTCGGTCTATTGCCGGGACCCGGATGGCAACCTGATCGAGATCTCGACCTACTCCAACCATTCCTGAGGCATCTGCCGCCACCCCTTACGGTTCCCAGGGGGCGCCTCACGGGGTTTTGCCCGTTCACGGCACCCACCCGCCAGGGATCGCCCCCAAATGGGCAGCGAGGCATCGGAGGGGCAGACGGATGCGAGAACAGGATCGGGCGGCGATATTCCCGTGCAGGGCCGGTGCCGCCCGGCTTCCGGCCGTTCTTCTTGCCGCCGCCGTCCTGCTGACCCTGCCCGCGGCGGCACGCGCCGCCGGGCCGGCGGAGTCCTCCGGCCCGGCCGCTCGCTGCGCCCGCATCGGCGATGACGACACGGTCCGGGGCTATGACCCTTCCCTGCGCGACGGCTTCCTGCGCGCCTGGCGGAAAAGCTTCCCTGGCGGGACAACGAAGCCGGATGAGGCCTTGCTGCGCGCCCAGTCGCATTACCGCTGCATGGACGGGCATCTCTATGCCTGTTTCACCGGGGCCAACCTGCCCTGCGACAAGCTGGACCAGCGCCGCGAGAATGCCGGGGCGGAGGAGTTCTGCCGCCAGAACCCGGCCTCCGACTCCATCCCCATGGCCGCGACCGGCCATGACACGCCCTATGAATGGCGCTGCCGGAACGGAAGGGCGGAGGTGGTGGGCACGGTGCAGGATCTGGATGCGCGGGGCTTCGGCAAGGCGCTCTGGACTCGCATGAATTGAACTTGATAATCATTATCAATTAAATTGCCCTCCTCGCGAAAGGAGACCCGCGCATGGCCGACACACGCACCGAGACCGACAGCCTCGGCACCATCGAAATTCCCGCCACCCGCTACTGGGGCCCGCAGACGGAGCGTGCCCGCCAGCTCTTCCGCATCGGCACGGAGAAGTTCCCGCCCGCGCTGATCCGCGCCGTCGGGCTGCAGAAGCAGGCCGCCGCCGAGGCCAATAAGGCGCTGGGCGAGCTGCCCGCCGAGCTGGCCGACCCGATCATCGCCGCGGCGAAGGAGATCGCGGAGAACAAGAGGGACGAGGACTTCCCCCTCCCCGTCTGGCAGACCGGCTCCGGCACCCAGACCAACATGAACGCCAACGAGGTCATCTCGAACCGCGCCAACGAGATGCTGGGCTCGCCGCTCGGCTCGCGGAAGCCGGTGCATCCGAACGACCACGTGAATCGCGGCCAGTCCTCCAACGACAGCTTCCCCACCATCATGCATGTCGCCGCCGCCGAGGCGGTGACGCACCGGCTGATCCCGGCGCTGGAGGTGCTGCTCGCCAGCCTGGAGAAGCGGGCGAAGGAATGGGACGGCATCGTGAAGGTCGGCCGCACCCATATGATGGATGCGGTGCCGGTCACGCTGGGCCAGGAATTCGCCGCCTGGGCGCGTCAGGTGCGGCTCGGCATCGCCCGGCTGCACGATGCGCTGCCGCGCCTGCTGGTGCTGCCGCAGGGCGGCACGGCGGCGGGCACGGGCCTCAACACCCATGCCGGCTTCGCCGAGGCCTTCGCCGCGCGGATGGCGGCGCTCACCGGCCTGCACTTCACCGCCAGCCCGAATCCCTTCGAGGGCATGGGCGCGCACGACGCCTTCGTCGAGCTCCAGGGCGTGCTGAACACCATCGCCGTCTCGCTGAACAAGCTCGGCAACGACATCCGCCTGCTGGGCTCCGGCCCGCGTTCCGGCATCTCGGAGCTGGTCATCCCGGCAGACGGGCTTTCCTCCTCGATCATGCCGGGCAAGACCAACCCGACGCAGAGCGAGGCGCTGACCATGGTCTGCGCCCAGGTGATGGGCAACACCACCACCGTCACCTTCGGGGCCGCGCAGAGCTTCCTGGAGCTGAACGTCTTCAAGCCCGTCATCATCCAGGCGGTGCTGCAATCCTGCACGCTGCTGGCCGATGCCTCCGAGAGCTTCGCCCACAACATGGTGGACAAGCTGGAGCCGAACCGCGAGCGCATCGCCCAGAACCTCGCCAACTCCCTGATGCTGGTGACGGCGCTGAACCCGCATATCGGCTACGACAAGGCGGTGCAGATCGGGAAGCTGGCGCTGAAGGAGAACCTGCCCCTGCGCGACGCGGCCGGGAAGCTGGGCTATGTGAAGCCCGAGGACTTCGACCGCTGGGTGCGGCCGGAGGACATGATCCATCCCGGGGCCAGCCTGTCCGGCGCCGGGGGCTGACCCCCCATCGCGGCGGATATTCCGAAACGAGGCCGATGCGGCATCTGGTGAAACGTTCCTTCAGCCTGGCGGGGCATCGCACCTCCGTCGCGCTGGAGCCCGATTTCTGGACGGCGCTGGAGGGCATGGCCCTCCGGCGCAACCTGCCCCTCGTCCGGCTGGTGGCCGAGGTCGATGCGGCGCGCACGGAAACCGGGATGCCGCTGGCCTCCTCCCTGCGCCTGCTGGCCCTGGCGGATGCCCGCAAGGCGGCCCAGGGGGCGGAACCGGCGTGACAGACACGGCGCATCCGGAGTTCTTTGCGCGTTTTCCCATGCGGCCCGTCACCCATGACCGGCTGGATGCCGTGCTGGCCGAGGATGTGCCGCAGGCCCTGACGCTGCTCTTCCTCTGGGGCCGCGACTGCCCCAACTGCGATATCGCCAAGGCGGCGATGCTGGCGCGGCCCGAGCGCTTCCAGTGGCCGGAGCTGCGCTGGCTGCACGACAATGTCTATGACGATCCGGAGATGGCCACCCGCTTCGGCCTGCACGGCATCCCCGTCTTCTTCCTGTTCCGGGGGCGGCGCGTGGCCGGCCGCATCACCGGCTGGCCCGGTGCCGCCGCCTTCGCCGACACCATCGCACGGCAGATCGCCGCCCCGCCCCGCTGACGCCAGCTGTTCCAGGCCCGCCATGCAGGATGGCGGAAACAATGGGATGTCAGGGGGGCGCCGCCACCCCTATCCTGCCCGCATGGAAGACAAGAAGCGGCTTGCCGTACAGCGAATCGAGAGCTTCATCGCCCTCAGCCGGTGGCTGGTCCTGCCGCTCCACCTGGGGCTGATCGTCTCGCTCCTGGTGCTGATCGCGACCTTCATGCGGGAACTGCTGGGGCTGGCCCTCAGGATCGGCCGCATGAGCGAGCACGAGACCATTCTCGGCCTGCTGACGCTGATTGACCTGGCGCTGGTCGGCAGCCTGGTGGTGATCGTCGTGTTCTCCAGCTACGAGAACATCATCTCCCGGCTCAGCCCCGAAAGCAGCAGGGGCTGGCCGATCTGGCTGACCACGGTGGACTTCGCCGGGCTGAAGCGGAAGCTCTTCGCCTCCATGGCGGCCATCTCCGCGGTGGCACTGCTGAAGGCGCTCATGCGGCTGGAGGACACCGTCAGCGAGCGGCAGTTGCTCTGGCTCGTGGTGATCAACATCGTCTTCATCGTCGGCTATGTGCTGATGAGCTTCGCCGACCGTTCCGAAAGGCCGACGGCGCCCACCTCCATGACGCCCGACTGACCGGCGGGATCAGGCGCCGGCGCCGCGTGCCGCCAGGATCGAGGCGAGGTTGACCGGCCGGAAATCCCAGACATCCACGCCGACATCCGTCTGGCGCGGGATCGGCTTCAGCCTGCCATGGCTGTGCCCATGCAGGTTGCGCCAGCCCTTGTGCATGTTCCGCCAGCTCCGGAAGGCATAGTGGCACAGCACCAGCGGCACATCCTCCACCACGATTTCCGCATAGGGTTGCACGCTGGCCCAGGCCGGTTGTTCCGTGACGGCCGGCCCGTCATTGTTGCCGGTGACGAGATGCTTCCGGCCATGCAGGCCATCGAGCAGGGCCGCCACGGCGGGCGCCGTCCGGTTCAGCGCGACATCGCCGAGATGCCAGACCTCGTCCCCCGGGCCGACAACCTCGTTCCAGCATGCGGTCAGCGCCGCATCCATCGCGGCCACGGACGGAAAAGGGCGCCGGTAGAGACCCAGCGCCCCGCCATGGCCGAAATGCGTGTCGGCGGTGAAGAAGACCGTCAGCGGCGTCGTGCCGGCAGGCGGATCAGGCGGCGTCCTCTCGCCGGTCGCGCGCCTTCACATAGGCGATGGAGGCATGCTCGGCGCAATAGGGACGGCCCTGCACCGCCTCGGCCGTGCAGAAGCGGAATTCCGGGGTGCCCGGCTCGCCGATCGGCCAGCAGCAGGTGCGCGCGCCGGTACGCTGGAAGGGCCGCACCACCGGCGGCGGAGCGACCGGCGCGCGGGGCGCCGGAGCGCTGCGCGGGGCCGGAGCCGGTGCGGAAACGGGGGGCGCCATGACAGCCGGCGCGGCCGCCGCCGGGCGCGGTGCGGGCGGCACGGGCAAGGGCGGCGGCGCGGCGGGGCGCGGGGCTTCCGCGACGGCACGGGGCGTGGCGGGTTCGGCCATGCGCGCCTCTCCCGCCTCCTCACGCCGGATGGGGCTGGGACGCGCGGAGAGGTTCAGGCGATGCGCCTTGCCCACCACGGCATTCTTCGAGATTCCCATGCGGCGGCCGATCTCGGCCGTCGAATGTCCTTCGGCCCAGAGAGCCTGCAGCGTCTCGATCGCTTCGGCGGTCCACTCCATCAGGGACTCCTCCGTATCCAGCACCGCTAAATACGGTAGGTGAATGCGCCCCTTTCCCACAAGATGCAGAACAGTTCCCAGGCACGCAAAAGTTGTGGACGGATTGTGGATACCGGGGAGAAGCGGCGTCAGAACAACAGTCCCTTGCGCAGCATCCCGTGCACGCCCTTCTCGCCGTTCACCGTCTGCGTCACGCGGAAATCCACCGCGAGGGAACAGAACTGATAGGCATCGGCGGGCGAGAGATTGGTGCGCGACGCGATGAAGGCGATCATCTCGCGCAGCGCCTGCTTCATGGCGAGGTCGAGATCCTCGTTCATCCCCATGGTGATGAAATGCGTCGCCGTCTCCGCGCGCGGGAAACGCAGCAGCGGGTCCTTCGCGCCGCCGCCCTTTTCCAGCGTCAGGCGGAAATGCCCGTCGAGGCAGATTTCCAGCGCGTTGATGCAGACCTCGCCGTCGCCCTGCACGCCGTGCCCATCGCCCGCGGAGAAGAGAGCGCCCTCCATATGCACCGGCAGGTAGAGCGTGGCCCCCGCGCCCAGTTCCTTGTTGTCGAGGTTGCCGCCATGGGCACGCGGTTCCTTGGTGTTGATGCGCCCCCATTCGCGCGGTGGCGCCACGCCCATCACGCCGAAGAAGGGCGCGAGCGGCAGGGTGATCTCGCGCGCCATCGGCAGGCGGCAGGTCATCGCCTCCCGGTCCACCGGGATGTGCAGCATGCGCGAGAAGGGGAAATCCTCCGGCAGCGTGCCCATCAGCGGGCGGAAGCCGCAGAAGCCCCAGTCGGCGCCGAGATCGATGCGCTCGATCTCCACGCGCAGCATGTCGCCGGGCTCCGCGCCCCGCACCGCCACAGGTCCGGTCAGGATATGGCCCGCCCCCAGGCGCGGCACCTGCGCCGCATGGATCGCGGCCAGGGCGGGCGGGATGGCGAGGCCGCTTTCCGGCGGCGGCATGATCTCCGGTGCGCCGGAGACGCATTGCAGGACCACGAGATCCCCGGACTCCACCGTGGCGACCGGCGGGAAGGCGGGATCGAAGACCCCCCAGCGCACGGTCTCGGGCGTCGCGGCGATATGATGCGTCTGGGGCATGGGGCCTCCTGCGGGGCGATGGGCGCCGGCCGAGTCTGGTGCGCACGGAAATGTTCCGCATCGCGCCAGGCTTGGCGAGGGCCTCACTCCGTCCCGGCGGCCGCCTTTTTCGCGCGCGGGCGCGCCCCTGCCGCGAATTCGGCCACCAGGTCCACCAGATGCCCGTTCTCCACCAGCCGCAGCCCTTCCGGCGCGCTGAGCGCCCGGCCGCCGCGCGCCACGCGGCGCGGCAGGGTGGCGGCGTCGAAGCCGAGCTTGTGCGCCTCGCGTAGCCGCGTCTCCATCTGCGCCACCTGCCGGATCTCCCCGGACAGGCCGACCTCGCCGAAATAGACCATGCCCGGGCTGCTCGGCTGGTCCGTCGCCGCCGAGGCCAGCGCCGCCGCCACGGCGAGGTCCGCCGCCGGCTCGGTGATGCGCAGGCCCCCGGCGATGTTCAGATAGACGTCGTTCTGCCCGACGCTCAGCCCGCAGCGGCTTTCCAGCACGGCGAGCAGCATGGAAAGCCGCCCGGAATCCCAGCCCACCACCTGCCGCCGGGGCGAGCCGCCATTGGAGGGCGAGAGCAGCGCCTGAACCTCCACCAGCACCGGCCGCGTGCCTTCCAGCCCGGCGAAGACGGCGGAGCCGGAGACATTGCCGCGACGTTCCGCCAGGAAGAGCGCGGAGGGGTTCGGCACCTCCATCAGCCCGGCCTCGGTCATCTCGAAGACGCCGATCTCGTCCGTGGCGCCGAAGCGGTTCTTCACCGCGCGCAGGATGCGGAACTGGTGGCCGCGATCGCCTTCGAAATAGAGCGTGGCATCCACCATGTGCTCCAGCACGCGCGGCCCGGCCAGCGTGCCTTCCTTGGTCACATGCCCGACCAGCACCAGCGCGAAGCCGCGCGACTTGGCCAGGCGCGAGAGTTCCGCCGCGCAGGCGCGCACCTGGCTCACCGTGCCGGGCGCGCTGTCGAGGCTGTCGAGCCAGACGGTCTGGATGGAATCGATCACCACCAGCCCGATATCGCGCTCATCCTTCAGGCTCGCCACGATGTCGCGGAGATTGCCGGCGGCGGCGAGGCCCATCGGCGCCTCCGCCACGCCCAGGCGCAGGGCGCGCAGCCGCACCTGCTCCACCGCCTCCTCGCCCGAGATGTAGAGGGTGCGCCTGCCCTGCGCGACGCGCGCCGCCGCCTGCAGCAGCAGCGTGGACTTGCCGATGCCCGGATCGCCGCCCACCAGCACCACCGAGCCCGGCACGAAGCCGCCGCCCAGCACACGGTCCAGCTCCGCGATACCCACCGCCGTCCGCGCCGGCGGGGCGGAACGGCCCTTCAGCCCGACGAACTCCACCCGCCGCCCGCCGGCGGTGCGCCCGGCCGGCCCGGGGGAGCGGGCCTCCACCGTTTCCTCGACCAGCGTGTTCCACTCGCCGCAGCCCTCGCACTTGCCCTGCCATTTCGGATGAGGCGTGCCGCAGGACTGACAGACATAGCGGGTGACGGGCTTGGCCAAGGCGGGGGACTCCGATCCCGAAAACAGGAACTATTCGGGAACATATAGCCCTGCGCGCCCCGGAAAACGAGAGCGGCCGCCGCCGTCCCGTGCCCCGAAAGGGCCGCGCGCCTCCCGGAGGGAGGGCGGCCACGGCGGGGCCGGTGACAGGCGGCGGCCGAAGGGAAACCGGCCGCCGCGTCGCCGCGTCCCGAAAGGGCGGCGCAACCCCGGAAACGGGGGCGCGGCCACGGCGGGACCGGTGGAGCGCGACGGCCGGAGAGCCGTCCGTCATCAGGGGAAAGCGGCCGTCACCGCCCCGCGCCCCGAAAGGACCACACGCCTCGGAGGGAGGGCGGTCGCGGCGGGGCCGGTGGAACGGTGACGGCCGGAGGGGAAGCGGCCGCCGCCTCCCCGCGTCCCGAAAGGACGGCGCGACCCGGCAAGGGCGCGCCGCCACGGCGGAACCGGTGGAAGGCGGCAGCCAGCCGGAAGCGTCAGCCCTTGGCGGGCAGATGCTCCGCGATATAGGGCGGCAGGTGGAAGGCGCCGGCCTGAATCTCGGGCGTCCAGTAGCGGGTCTGGCCGAGGATGCCGGCCTTCTCCGCGCGCTCACGCAACTGCTCCACCGTCGCATGGCGCGTCGCCGGGTCCTTGGCGGACCAGCCGAGCGTCATGTAGCCGCCGACATAGGTCGGCACCGCGGCGACATAGGCCCAGACATCGGCGAAGACCTTGCCGCGGCGCAGGCTCGTCTCGCGCAGCTCGTCGGCCTGCATGATCGGCACGCCGCACTGGTTCACCACCAACCCGCGATCCGACAGCAGGCGCGCGGTGTTGGCATAGAATTCGTCGGTGAAGAGGACCTCGCCGACGCCGATCGGGTCGGTGCTGTCCACGATCACCACGTCGAAGGAACCGGCCGGCGCCTTGCGCACATAGTCGATGCCGTCGCCGACGATCACCTCGGCGCGCGGGTCATTCCAGGCATCGCCGGCGATCTTCGGCAGGAACTCCTTGGCCAGACGGATCACCTCGCCGTCGATCTCGACCATCACGGCCTTCTCGACATTGCGGTGCTGCAGCACGCGGCGCAGCACGCCGCCGTCGCCGGCGCCGATGATCAGCACGCGCCGCGCATCGCCATGCGCCAGCAGCGGCACATGGGCCAGCATCTCCTGATAGACGAACTCGTCCATCTCGGTGATCTGCGTCACGCCGTCGAGCAGCATGACGCGGCCATGGCTGTCGGACTCGAAGATCATGATGTCCTGGAAGTCCGACTGCACGCGCGCCAGCTCACGCTTCACGCGGAAGCGCTGGCCCCAGTCGGAGTAGAGGGTCTCGTTCACCCAGGAATCGGTCGTCATCTCGAATCCCTCGCCCAAAAAAGCTTCGGAAAGGTTTCCGCAAAGAGAGAGGGCGGACCCTAGGGCCCGCCCCCGGTCATCGCACGTGACGCTTTGGCGTCAGACGGAGATGCCGCGGCGATGCTCGCCGAGTTGCACGCGCTCCGGCAGGAAGCCCTTCTTCAGCACCGGGATCGCCTTGTAGGGATCGCAGACGCCGCAGACGAAGATGTCGAGCGCGGCGAAAGCCTTTTCCGGCCAGGTGTGGATCGACACATGGCTCTCCGCCAGGACCAGCACGCCGGACACGCCGCCGTTGGGCTGGAAGTGGTGGAAGTGCCCGTGCAGGATCGTGGCGCCCGTGGCGATCGCGGCCTCGCGCAGCACGTCGTCGATATGCGCCGGATCGTCGAGATTCGTCGCGCCCCACAGGTCGATGATCAGGTGCGTGCCCGCGAAGCGGACACCATCCTTCTCGACGAAGTAATCCTTTGCCTCATCGGCGCCGGAGGAGAAGTTTCCCTGGGCGTCGCTCGGAAATTCCGAGACCATCCCCAGCGGAGCGGTAAGAGCGTCCATATCGGCCCCCTGTTCCACCAGAAGACGACCTGTGAGCCGGCAGCGCCGATCAGGTCAGTTGTTGCGGAGCGCGCATATGGCCCATAGGGGGGTGGGGGGCAAGTGAAATCGGGACCTCACGGGCCGAAAAAAATGCGGCCCTCCCCCGCGCCGCGCACGACGCTCAACGCGCCGCCCCCGCATCGGCCCGCAAGTCATCCAGCCGACCGGAAAATCCCCGGAAAAGGTTCAGTTCGCGCTGCAACCTTGGCAGGTCCGCCATCCCCTGCACCGGATCGAGGGTCAGGGCATTGAAATCCTGAGCCAATTTCCCATCGCCCAGCTTCGCTGCCCAGCGCGCGCGCAGGCCGCCCAGGCGCTGGGCATCGCCCGAAAGCACCGCATAGGCGGCGGCACGGAGGAGCAACTGACGCCGCGTATCGTCCATCTCCCCTTCACCCGCCGCCGCTAGCGCGGCCAAGGCTTCGGAAGCACCGGACCAGTCATGGCGCCCGGCGAGGATCTCGGCGAGCGGCTCCGCTCCATCGCTGCCCAGGCCGCGCAACAAGGCCACGGCATCATCCTCCCTGCCCTGCCGCGCCAGCAGCCGGGCGGACAGCAGCTTCCGTTCCCGCTCCAGATCCGGCGGCAGGGTCTGTGCCTTGCCATCCGGCAGCGCCGCCGCGGCACCGGCGATATCGCCGCCTTCCAGGCGCAGGCCGGCGAGGCGCAGCCCCAGACGCGCACGCGCCTCTCCCGAAGCGCCGACCATGCCACGCTGGAGAAGTTCCGCCGCGCGCGCGGGCAGGTCGAGCGCCACCAGACGATCCGCGAGCCCCAGTAGCAGCCGGCCCTGATCCGGATCGGCGGCCAGCAGATCCGGATGAGCATCCGCCAGCGCGATGGCGGCCACCGGCGCCTCCTTCTCCAGTGCCGTGGCCAGCGCCTGCCGCATGAGCGGGCGCAGCGCGCTCCCCCGATCGGGAAAGAGGCGCGCGGTTTCCTGCAACATGGCCAGCGCGGCGCGGCCATTCCCGGCCTGTTGCCGCAGGGCGGCGATCCGCTGCCGCGCCGCCAGTTCCTCGCTTTCGCCGCGCCAACTGTAGAGCGCTTCCTCCAGCGTATCCGCCGCGGCGCCGGCATCGATCTGCCCACCCGACAGGCGCAGTTCCACGGCCTGGCGGATGGCCCGGGCGCGCGCCGGCCGGTCGCGGCCCCGCATCGCTGCCTCATAGGCGGCCAGAGCCTCGTCCCGCCGCCCTTCCGCCTCGGCCAGCCGCCCGCGCAGCTCCGCCAGGGCTGGCGCGGCCTCCCCGGCATCGAGGAGCCGCCGCGCCGCTGCCCGCTCGCCGCCCGCCAGCAGGGCCTCCACCGCCGGAGCCAGCAGCCGCGACCGCAGCGGTGGCGGATAGGACAGCAGCACCGGCACGGATGCGGCGATGCCGGGGGCGGCCTCCCGCCCCTCCCCTCGCGCGCCGCGCAGCAGCCCCTGCCAGAGCGCCGTTTCGTCGGTTCTGGCCAGAGTGGGGTCCTCCAGCGCCCCCGCCTCCCCCAGGCGGCCACCGAGCAGCGCCGCCGCGCCCTGCAATGCCCGCAGCACCGGATCGAGGCCCGCCTGCGGGTCCTCCTGGAACGCCAGGCGCAGCATGGCCTGTGCCTCCTGCGCCTGTCCGAGCGAAAGCAGCGTTTCCGCGGCAGCCCGGCGCAGCGGAGCGCGCTGGAGCGGCGTGGCCGCCGCGATCCCGGCCTGCTGCGCCCGCAGGCGCTCGGACAGCGCCGCCGCGTCCAGGGCCGGCAGGTCGAAGAGACGCGTCATCCCGCGCGCATCGGCGGCGGGCGCTTCCGCCCCCGCCGCGCTTTCCCCGGCACCCGAAAGCAGGAAACGGCCGGCGCCGGACCGGAAATCCACCGCATCGCCCCGCGCGAGCAGGGCCGCACCCAGCGTGGTCGGCAGCAGTTCGGCCTGCGGCAGCCGGCGCGCCTGCGGCATCATCTGATCCGGCTCCCGCACCGTGCCCACCAGCAGCGGCAGGCCCGTTTCCGGGTCCGGCAGGGCCACCACGCGGCCCGGCGCGGCGGCGCGCAGCACCAGCATCCCGTCCTCCTGCCCGGCACGGATCGAGCGGGCCTGTGGCAGCGCGGAGACCGGCTCCAGCAGCCAGCGCTCCCCCTCCCGCCTCGCCCGCAGCGCGGCGGGAGGGGCGAGGCGGAGGCGCAGCACCGTGGCTTCCGGAAAGGGCAGCAGATCGGCGGAACCGAAGACCGGATCGTCGCGCAGGGCGGACAGATCCAGGGGCTGGGCGAGATCCGACACCACCAGCAGCAGATTGCCCCGCCGCAGCACCGCCAGGCCCGCCTCGGCCGGAAGTGGCAGGGCGAGGACCCGCGCCTCCCCGGGGGGCGCGAGGACACGCACCGGCAGGCCGGCGGAGGGGGCCGGCGCGGGCGGTTCGGCCTTTGGGGCTTCAGCAACGGACGCCGTGGGGGCGGGAGGTGGCGATACGGGCTGGTCCGGCATGGGCGCTGCCGCCGGACCCGGGGCCAAGGGCGGTAGGGCCGGAACCTGGGCGAGCGGCCCGGTGCCCTCCGGCCCGTTCCGGCGCCCGGGAAGGGAAGGCCCGTGGTTCCTGGCCTCCCGCGTCGCAGCCTCGCGGACCGGGCGTGCCGGGGCCTTCGCCTCCGGCTTCCGGGGGGCCGGCGGATCGAGCACGTCGAGGACGATGCGCTCCCCGAGGCGGAAGGGGCGGAGCTGCGCGCCGCTGCGAAGGGTCACCTCCACCCCATCCGCCGTGCCGCGCAGGGCCAGCACGTTGCGCGGCAGCTTCGCCGGCATGCGGAACTCGCCGGGGCTGTCGAAATGCAGCATCGCCCGGCCGCCGAGCTGTTCCAGGCGGTAGCCCGTGGGCAGGGACCAGTCGAAGACGAGGCGCCCCATCCCCGGATGCTCGCCCGATCGCACCGCGACCGGTTCGGCCCGCCCCGGCAGGGCGGCGAGGATCAGGGAGGCGCCGAGCGCCAGGCCCGCGGCGACGGCCTTTTGCCGGTCGGGGGCCCGCATCAGTCGAAACTCGCCAGCAGGGCGTCGATCTCCGCCTGGGACGAAGCGGCGGCCGGCAGTTGCGGCCCCTGCGCCAGGCGCTCGCCCTCGGTGCGCTCCGGCACCCGGTCCTGCGCGGCCATCGGCGCGCCGCCCTGGGCCGCCGGGCCGAAGCGCTGGGTGATCTTCTGCACCCGTCCCTCGATCTCCTTCAGCGCCGCCACCACCTTGGCGATGCGCTGGCCCGTGATGTCCTGGAAGGAACAGGCCTCGTAGATCCGCGTCACCGCCTCGCCGATCCGTGCCGCCGGCGCGGCGGGCAGCTCCGGGACGAGGCGCTCCAGCGTCTCGCAGGTGTCGAGGATCTCGTTGGTGGCGGCGGCGGTATGCTCCACCACCGCATCCAGCTCGTCGGTCGCCACCGGGATGTGCTCGTCCTCGATCTCCTCCACCCGCAGGGCGGCGATCTCGGCCTTGGCCTGGGCGATGGTACGCCCCAGCGCCTCCAGCTCCGCCAGCAGCACGATCTCGTTGGTGGTGATGTCGCCGCCGATGCTGGCGAGCACGCTGCGCACGGCCTGCTCGATGCGCTCCTGGTCAGGCATCCTGCATCACCTTGGCGATCTTCTCGCGCAGCGTCTCGGCGTTGAAGGGCTTGACGATGTAGTTCGAGACGCCCGCCTGCTTCGCCGCGATCACGTTCTCCGTCTTGCTCTCGGCGGTGATCATGATGAAGGGCGTGGATTTCAGCCGGGCATCGGCGCGGACCTCCTTCAGCAGGTCCAGCCCCGTCATCGGCTGCATGTTCCAGTCGCTGATCACCAGGCCGAAATTGCCGGTCCGCAGCTTCGACAGCGCCTCCTGCCCGTCGGAGGCTTCCTCGACATTCTCGAAATCCAGCTGCTTCAGCAGGTTCCGGATGATGCGCAGCATCGTCTTGTAGTCATCGACGATCAGCACGTTGGTGTTCCTGTTCATCGCCTGGCATCCTGGCTGTTGTCGGTTCCGCCGGGGTCGTTGGCCCGGTTGCGGTGGCGGGCGAGCTCGGAGGTCAGGAGCCGCGCGCGGTCGGGACGCATGGCGCCCAGCACCGGCGCGGTCTTGGCCTCCCGCATCCGGTCCACGATCTGGACGAGCACGGGCATGTCGAGCTCGTCGAACACCGCGGCCGCGTCGCGCGGCCGCATGGTCTCATAGGTCTTCACCAGCCCGCGCCAGCCGGCCTCCTCGCGCGCGTTGCGGGCCTGCTCCAGCTTCTCCAGCCGCGCCTGCAGCGCCGCCATCTCGTCAAGGCGCGACTTCAGCCGGCTCTCGGCCGCGGCGAGGATGGCCTCGCGCGCCGTCAGCGCCTGCTCGCGTTGCTCCAACTGCCCGCGGCGCTCGCGCAGGCTTTCCAGCACCGCCCGTTCCGCGAGGCTCACCGGGTCCGGCTCCGGCGCCGGCATGGTGGGCTGGGTGGGTGCCGGTCCGGACGCCTTCGCGGCGGGCGCGGCCCCATGCTGCGCGGCGTTGGGCGGCGCGGCGTTGGGCGGCGCGGAGGCGGTGGCGCTGGCGCTGGCGCTGGCGCTGGCGCTGGCGCTGGCGATCAGCATGCCGTCCAGACGCCCCATGGCCAGCCCCGCCGGCCATTCCACCGCCTGCCCCAGGGCCAGGAGCTTGCAGCCCGCCAGCAGCCCGCCGCTCAGCATCAGCAGAGGCAGGAGGCGTAGCCGGCTCATCGGGCCAGCCTCAGGGCGCGCAGCAGGTCGCGCTCGGCCTGGCTGCGCGGGGCGTCATTGGCATTGCCGGCGGGCACCGCATGGCCGGACGGGCGCTCGGGCACCAGGGCGACCTCCGGCAGGGCATCGGCCCGTGCCGGCGCTTCGGTCCGCACCGGGGCGGCGGGTCCGGGCTCCGTCGCGGGCGACATCACCAGGGGCCGCGCCTCACGCACCAGGGCCTCCAGCCGGTCCGCCATCAGGCCGGCGCGTTCGGTCAGGAAGCGCAGGTCCTCACCCAGCGGCTCCGCGCGCGCCAGCGTGGCCGACAGGGCGCGATCGGCTTCCTCCGTGCTGCGCCGCATGCGTTCCAGCGCCCGTTCCGCCCGGCGCGCCGCCTCGCCCAGCTCGGCCGTGCCGCTTTCCAGCGCCGGCCTTTCGCGGCGCAGGGCGGCCAGCCGCCGGTCCAGCCGCCAGACGAAGGGAATGGCCAGGCAGAGCAGCAGCACCACGACACCCTGGAGAGTCCATTCGACCGTGTTCATCGCCAAGGCCCTCACCCCATCTTCACGATGCCGGCGCCGTCACGCCGCAGCTCATGCTCCACCCGCACCGCCAGCCGGTTCTCCCGCCGCCCCAGCTGCCCTTCGAAAAGCGGCACGTCGCCGCAGCGCAGCCGCACCGGCGCCCCGGGCGCGACGTTGAGCGCGATGCGGTCCCCCGGCTTCAGCGCGGTGATGGTGGACAGCGGCAGGGTCTGCTCGTCGAGCACCACGTCGAGCCGCACCAGCGTGTGGCGCAGTTCCTCGGCGAGATGGTTCTCCCAGATGCTGTCGCGGCCGAAGCGCTCCCCCATGAACTGCTGCAGCAGCACCTCGCGCACCGGCTCCAGCGTCGCGTAGGGCAGGATCATGTCGAGCCGGCCGCCGCGATCCTCCATCTCGATCCGCATGCGCGCGAGCACGGCGGCGTTGGACAGGCGTGAGATGGCGGCGAAGCGCGGGTTCACCTCCAGCCGCTCGAAGCAGAACTCCACCCCGGTGATCGGGGAGAAGGCATGGCCCAGATCGGTGAGCACCACGGAGATCAGCCGCTCCACCAGCGTGCGCTCGATGGTGGTGTAGGGGCGGCCCTCGATCCGCATCGCGGAGGTGCCGCGCCGCCCGCCCAGCAGCACGTCCACGATCGAGTAGATCATGGCGCTGTCCACCACGATCAGCGCGTGGTTGTCCCACTGCTTCACCTTCACCACGGCCAGCATGGCCGGCAGCGGGATGGAATCGAGATAGTCGCCGAAGCGCATGGAGGTCATGGTGTCGAGCGAGACCTCGACATTGTCCGAGGTGAAGTTGCGCAGCGTCGTGGTCAGCAGCCGCACCAGCCGGTCGAAGACGATCTCCAGCATCGGCAGCCGGTCATAGGAGACCAGCCCGGCATCCACCACGCGCTCGATGCCGCTGCGGTGCCGCTCCTCCGTCCTGTGGTCGAAGCCGAGCAGGCTGTCGATCTCGGCCTGGTTCAGCACCTTGGCGGCATCCGGCCCCGGGGCCGCCATCTCCTCGATCCCCTCCACGGCCTCGGCCAGGGAGGCGCCCCAGGCGGCGGCGAGATCGTCCTGGTCCGCCTCGCCCGTCACTGGACCAGGATCTCGGTGAAGAGCACGTCGTTCACGCGGGCCGGCGCGGCGGCGATGTTGGCGCGCGCGATCAGCTCCTCGCGCAGCCGGTGCGTGCCGATGCTGCCGCGCAGTTCCTCCGGCCGCATCTCGCGCAGATAGGTCTGGAACAGGTCCAGCAGCCGCGGCATGGCCTGCTGCACCGCCGCCGCATCCTCCGGCCGCGCCAGTTCCAGCTTGGAGCGCAGCCGGATGAAGGCGCCGCGCCGGCCGGGCGCGTTCAGGTTGGACATGATCTCGGGCATGTCGAGATAGGTCACGGCCATTGGCGGCGCGGCGCCACGATCGGCCCCATGGCCGTCATCCTGCGCCCCCTCCTCCTTCGGCGCGGCCTCCGCATGGCCGCTGCCGGAAGCGACGCCGAGCAGGCCGGAGAACCACGCCCCCGCGCCGCCCGCCAGCAGCAGCGCCGGCAGGGCCAGGAGCAGGAGCTTCCTGCGGTTGCCCGCGCCCTTCGCCTCCACGGGTTTCTCGGTCTTCGCCATGCCGTCCTGGCCGCCTCCATCCGGAAGATCCGCGGGTCGCGCCGCCTGCTGCGTCGCGGAAGATGCGGCCCGAACCCTTAAGGAAGGCTTTCCCCCGGCAGGGATTCGCCGGCACCCGGCAGATTCTGCCGACGTGGCGGCAATTTCCGGCCCGTGCCCACCCTCCCGCGCGGCGCCCGGCCTGGCACGCGGGTTGCGGAACACGGTCCCATCGGCGCCCCGGGACGCGCCGCATCCGCAAGGAGGCCAGGATGGACAATGCCGGCTATATCGCGCTCTCCCGCCTGATGGCGCAGGCGCGCACCACGGCGATGCTGGCCAACAACATGGCCAATGCGGACACGCCCGGCTTCCGCGCCGCGCGTCCGGTCTTCGCCCAGTATCTCGACCGCCAGCATCAGGTGGACGAGCCCCGCGGCGGCGGCGAGCTGGCCTTCACCTGGGACCGTGCCTCCTGGCGCGACACCGCGCCCGGCCCGGTGCAGACCACCGGCAACCCGCTGGACGTCGCCATTTCCGGCGAGGGCATGTTCGTCCTCCGCACGGAGAAGGGGGAGCGCTACACGCGCGCCGGCCGCTTCACCCTGGGCGCCGACGGCACGGTGGTGGACCCGGACGGCAATGCCCTGCTCGGCACGGGCGGGGAGCCGATCCAGCTCGGCCTGAACGACACCCGCATCACCATTTCCGGGGAGGGCGTGGTGTCGAGCGAGAATGGCGAGCTGGGTCGCATCCGCATCGTGCGCTTCGCCGACGGGCAGAAGCCGCAGGCTGAGGGCGACCGCCTCTTCGCCAGCGACACGCCGCCCGAGGCGGTGGATCGCCCGACGCTCGTCCAGGGCGCGGTGGAGGGCAGCAATGTCCGCCCCATCCTGGAGATGACCCGCATGACGGAGGAGCTACGCGAGTTCCAGTTCACCGCGCAGTTCGCGGAGCGCGAGGATGAACGGATCCGCAACGCTCTCGACCGCATCCTGAAGAAGCGTTGAGCGGGAGCGATTCCTTGAACCGCCCCTGGAACCGACCGAACAGCAAGACCGTCCGCGCCCGCGCGGCGAAAGGGAACTGACCGATGCGTTCGCTCTGGACCGCCGGCACGGGCATGATGGCCCAGCAGACCAATGTGGAGGTCATCTCCAACAACATCGCGAACATGAGCACCACCGGCTACAAGCGCCGGCGGGCCGTTCCAGGACCTGATCTACCAGAATGTCCGCCGCGTCGGCTCGCAGAGCTCCGACACGGGCACCAGCCTGCCGCAGGGCGCGCAGGTCGGCCTCGGCGTGCGCACCGCCGCGATCTACCGCATCCACGAACAGGGCAACCTGAACCAGACGGACAACAAGTTCGACCTGGCGATCAAGGGGAACGGCTTCTTCCAGGTGCAGCTCCCCTCGGGGGAGACCGCCTATACCCGCGACGGCACCTTCGGCCTCGCCGCCGACGGCACCATGGTCACGGCGGAAGGCTTCACCGTCCTCCCCGGCATCCAGGTGCCGGCCAATGCCACCGACGTCACCATCAACGCGACCGGCGAGGTGCTGGCCAAGATCGCGGGGCAGGAGCAGCCGCAGAATGTCGGGCAGGTCCAGCTCGCCGTCTTCGCCAACGAGGCGGGGCTGGAGGCGATGGGCGACAACCTGCTGATGGCCACCCCGGCCTCCGGCGCGGCACAGGTCGCGGCCGCCGGGCAGCCCGGCTACGGCAACGTCATGCAGGGCTTCGTGGAGACCTCGAACGTCAACGTGGTGCAGGAGATCACCAGCCTGATCACCGCGCAGCGCGCCTATGAGATGAATTCCAAGGTCATCACGGCGAGCGACGACATGCTTTCCACCCTGACGCGGCTGAAGTGATGCGCGCCGCCCGCCCGTCCCTGCTCGCGCTGCTGCTCCTCGCCGGCCTGCCCGGCCTCGCGCAGGCCGACCTCGCCAGCCTCCGGCCGCATGCGGTGGTGGAGGACGAGGTGGTGCGGCTGGGCGACATCTTCGCCGATCCCGGTCCGGACGGGGCACGCGTGCTCGGCCCGGCGCCCCCGCCGGGGCAGCGGATCATCGTGGAAACACCGCAGCTCCTCGCCATCGCGCGCGGCGCCGGCATTTCCTGGCGTCCCTTCGCCAGCGACGAGCGCGTGGTGATCGAGCGGGCCGGGCGTGCCCTGGCGCGCGAGGAATGGCTGGAGCCGCTGCGGGAAGCGCTGTCGGCCCAGGGCCTCGACCCGGCGATGGAGTTGGAGATCCCCGGTTTCGCCACCCCCATGGTGCCACTCTCCGGCCTGGTGCGGGTGGAGGTGGCGCAGCCCTGGCTCGACGGCCGCCGCTTCGGCGCCACGCTGGTCGTCGCGGCGGAGGGGATGCCGACCCAGCGCCTGCGCATCGCCGGGCGCGGCCATGCCACCGCGCCGGTCGCCATCGCCACGCGGCGCCTCGCGCTGGGCGAGGTGGTGCGTGCCGGCGACGTGCAGGTGCAGCGCCTGCGCACCGACCGGCTCCGCCCCGGCCTCGCCGAGGACGCCTCGCTCGTGGTCGGCCAGCAGCTTCGCCGCCCGGTCATGGAGGGTGCGCCCTTCGTCCTGCGCGACCTCGGCGCGCCGGTGATGATCGAGAAGAACACGACCGTGACGATGGTGGTGGAACGCGGCGGGCTGCTGCTGACCGCCCAGGGCCGCGCGCTGGAGGCCGCGCCGCGCGACGGGGTGGTGAACGTGATGAACCTGTCCTCGCGCCAGATCGTGGAGGCGCAGGCCATCGGGCCGGGCCGCGTCCGCATCGGCCCGCCGGCCCGGTGAAGGAGACGATCCCCATGCGGCGCGTCCTGCTCCTCCTCCTGCCGCTGGCGCTCGCGGCCTGCGGCTCCACCGAGCGCCTGGCCCGGCTGGGGCGCGCGCCGGACCTGGCCGATATCGCCGATCCGACGCGCGATCCGGACTGGAAGCCGGTCTCCATGCCGACACCCGCTCCCACCGATACCCGCCAGCTCGGCGCCAACAGCCTCTGGCGCCCGGGCAGCCGCACCTTCCTGCGGGATTCCAAGGCCGCCTCGGTGGGCGATCTCGTGACGGTGCTGGTCTCGATCTCCGACAAGGCCTCGCTGGCCAATGACACGGAGCGCAGCCGCGACAACTCGGAGGATATGGGCATCCCGCGCCTGCTGGGCCTCGATGCCTCCTATCTGCGGTTCTTCCCGAACGGCTTCGATCCCACCAAGATGGTCTCGGCCAGTTCCGCCAATTCCAGCGAGGGTAAGGGAACGGTCAAGCGCAACGAGGAGATCACGCTCCGCGTCGCCGCGACGGTCACGCAGGTCCTGCCCAACGGCAACATGGTGCTATCGGGACGCCAGCAGGTGCGCGTGAACCATGAGTTGCGCGACCTGACGCTCGCCGGCATCATCCGGCCGCAGGACATCGCCTCCGACAACACGGTGAAGCATGACCGGCTGGCGGAGGCGCGCATCTCCTATGGCGGGCGCGGCACGCTCAGCGACGTGCAGAAGCCGCGCTATGGGCAGGAACTGTTGGATTCCATCCTGCCCTTCTGAACATAGAAAGGGCGGCGCAGCCCCAGCCGCGCCGCCCTTGCCCGAGGCTCTGCCTCAGTGCTTGCCCGCAACCTCGCGGGCCTTGTCCTTGATGCCGCCGGCGGCGTTCTGGACCTTGCCCTCGGCGCGGTCGGCCTTGCCTTCGGCTTCCATCTTCTTGTCGCCGACCAGGGAGCCGACATTCTCCTTCACGGCACCCTTGGCCTGCTTCATGGCGCCTTCGATGCGATCCTTGTCCATGTGAGGGTCTCCTCTGTCGTGTTGGCCTGCCCTCAAGAACGTGGCGGCCCATGGACTGGTTGCAGCGCCCTCCCGTCACCAGATCCCGGACCATGTGCGGACGCTATTTCCTGGAAGCCGACCCGGCGAGGCTGGCGAAGCAGTTCAACACGAAGAACCCGCTTCCCAACCACCCGGCGAACCACAATGTCGCCCCGACACAGGAAAGCCTGGTCGTGCGCTTCAACCCCGCCACGGGGGAGCGCAGCCTCGACCCGCTGCGCTGGGGGCTGGTGCCGCGCTGGGCGAAGGATGCCAGCGGCGCCGCGAAGCTGATGAATGCCCGGTCGGAGGGGGTGGCGGAGAAGCCCTCCTTCCGCGACGCCTTCGCGAAGCGGCGCTGCCTCGTGCCGGCCGATGGCTTCTACGAATGGCGGGAGGAAGGGCCGGGGCCGAAGCAGCCCTATGCCATCGCCCTGCGTTCCGGCGAGACCATGGCCCTGGCCGGGCTCTGGGAGGGCTGGAAGCAGCCGGACGGCACCTGGCTCCGCACCTATACGATCGTGACCACGGAGGCGGCGGGCAGGATCACCGCCCTGCACCACCGCACCCCCGTCATCCTGCCGCCGGAGCACTGGGGCGCCTGGCTGGGGGAGCGGGAGGCCGGAGCGGAGGAGCTTTCCGGCCTGATGCGTGCGCTGGATGCGGAGAAACTGCGCGTCTGGCCGGTCAGCAAGCGGGTGAACAAGTTCAGCGAGAACGGCCCCTCGCTGCTGGCCCCCGTGACCGACGCGCAGCCACCGGAAGGGCTGAACGAACCACCCTGATGCCGGGACGGGCCATGCGATCAGGAGCCGCGATAGGTGCTGTAGCTCCAGGGCGAGCAGAGCAGCGGCACGTGGTAGTGCCCGCCTTCCGTCGACAGGCCCACGCGGATCGCCACCCAGTCGAGATAGCCGGGGTCATGGCCCTGGTCGGCGAAGTAGTCGCCCACGCCGAAGCGCAGCTCGTAGCGGCCGGGCAGGAAATCCGCCGGCGACAGCAGCGGCGCGTCGGTTCGGCCATCGGCATTGGTGACCGTCTCGACCAGCAGCGCCGGCGCGGGCGCGTCCACGCGCCAGAGCTGCACCGCCATGCCGGCGGCCGGCCGGCCGGCCGAGGTGTCGAGGACATGGGTCGTCAGGGCGGAAGGCTTCACTCCGCGGCCTCCAGTTCCTGCGGGATCTCGCTCACCAGCTCCGCCATGTCGAAGGCGAGGAGCGCCTCCATGTGCGCCTCGGCATCGTCCAGCCAGAGGCCGCGGCAGATCCCGTCCACCAGCCGGGCGACGCCATACTTCATGCCGCTGATCGAGGCGCCGGACAGACCCATCGACGGGGTGGCGCCATAGCCCATGAAGTGGATGTGCCGCAGGAAGGGTGCCTCGCCCGGCATCCTCTCGCGGAAGGCGAAGCCCGGGGCGAGATAGGGGCAAGCGGCGAGGTTGGGGAATTCCTGTCCTGGCGGCGGCGTATAGGCATCCCGCCACAACAGGATATGCGGTGCGATGGCCGCCAGTTCCGGCCGCAGCGCGAGGTTGAAGGCCGTGCCGGTGCCGACGATCACATGGTCGGCGCGGTGCTCGCCGCGCGGCGTCTCCAGCACCACCTCCCCGCCCTCCATGCGCGCGCCCTGCACGGGGCTGCCCATATGCAGCGTGAAGCGCGGGTCCTGCGCCACGCGTTCCCAGCTTTCCTGGGGCGGCGGCTGGTTGAGGTCGAAGATGTGCCGCATCATCCGCCACTTCAGCGGGTCCGGCATGGCGTGGAACTGGCCGAGGAAGCCCGCCTGCTCCATCCAGCGGAAGGGGTTGACGCGCGGCATCCGGCGCCGGCGCACCAGCATCGTGCCCTGCGCCGCCCCGGCCTCCAGCGCCGTGGCGAGGTTGTCGAAGGCACTCGCCCCCGCCCCCACCACCAGGATGCGCTGGCCCTTCAGCGCCGCGAAATCCACCGGGCCGGAGGTGTGCGAGACGCGTTCCCCTGGCAGCCCGTCGAAGGGCGCCGGGATCGACCAGGCGCCGGTGCCGTCCATGCCGGTGGCCAGCACCATCTTGCGCGCCTTGACCACGCGCTCCCCCTCCGGCGTGCGGAAGCGCAGCAGCAGCAGGTCGGACTCCGGATCGTGGCCGATGGAGAGCAGCTCGTGCCCGTGCCGGACCGGCAGGGCCAGCACCTGCGCGTACCAGTCCAGGTAGCGCTGCCAGTCCACGCGCCCGATCTTGTGCAGATCCTCCCAGGCCTGCGCCCCGTCGCGTGCCTCGAAGAAGGCGCGCGGCGTCAGCGCCGCCACGCCCAGGTCGGGGCCGCTGACATGCTTGGGGGTGCGCAGCGTGCGCATGCGCGCGAAGACCGTCCAGCACCCCGTGGCGCCCGGCTCGGCCCGGTCGAAGATCGCGACATTCCCGACCTTCTCCCGCCGCAGCCCGAAGGCGGTGGCGAGGCCCGTCTGCCCGGCGCCGATGATGGCCACGTCGAGCGCGCCGTCCGTGCGTTCGGGAACCCAGGGGCGCTTCGGATAATCGAGAAGCTCTAGTTGCCGGCGGACCTCGGCCTCGAGCGCGCTCAGGGTATCGGCCATGACGGACATCGCATCTCCTTGCGGCGCAGCATGACGAGCGGGAGGGCGCGCAGCAAGGGCCAAGCGTCACGATGCCGCATCATCGCCGCCGGGCTGGGCCTCATCCGTATTGCGGGGCGCGCTCCAGGCGTTCCAGCACCCTGGCGGCGGTCAGCGGCCCGTCGAAATAATAGCCCTGCCCCTCCGTGTAGCCCGCCTGGAGGGCAAGCCTCACCAGTTCCTCGCTCTCCAGGCCCTCCACCGTCGTTGCCATGCCCAGGCGGCGCGCCAGGTCGGCCATGGTGCGCACGATGGCCAGGCAGTCCGGCCGTGTGGCCATGGCATGCACGAAGGAACGGTCGATCTTGATCTTCTCGAAGCGGAAGCGGCGCAGGTAGTCGAAGGAGGAATAGGCGATCCCGAAATCGTCGAGGGCGATGCCGATCCCCAGCTCGCGCAGCTCCGCCAGCGCGGCCAGCACGCCCGCATCGTCCTGCAGCAGCAGGGATTCCGTGATCTCCAGTTCCAGCCGCCGCGCCGGGAGGCCGGAGGCCGCCAGGGCCCGCGCCACGGCGATCAACAGCCCGCCATCGGCGAACTGCCGCGGCGACAGGTTCACCGCCAGCCGGATCTCCTCCGGCCATCGCGCCGCATCGGTGCAGGCCTGCCGCAGCACCCAATCGCCGATGGGCACGATCAGCCCGCTCTGCTCGGCCACGGGGATGAAGCTCTGCGGCCCGATCAGCCCCAGCCGGGGATGCCGCCAGCGCAGCAGCGCCTCCAGCCCGGTGATCCGCCCATCCACCAGATGCACCTGCGGCTGGTAATGCACCTCGAACTGCCCTTCGCGCAGCGCCACCGCGAGGTCGGATTGCAGCCGCTGCCGCTCCTCGGCCGCTTCCAGCAGCCGTTCCTCGAAGAAGCGGCAGGTGTTCCGCCCCTCCCCCTTGGCCTCGTAGAGCGCGAGGTCGGCATGGCGCATCAGCGTGACCGCGTCGCCCTGCCCGGGTGCGAGGTCGGCGATGCCGATGCTCACCCCGGGCATGATGAGGCGCCCCTCCATCTCCAGCGGCCGGTTGACGACCCGGCCCAGACGCATGGCCAGATCCGACAGCGCCTCCCGCTTCAGCCCTGGCGGCGGCAGGACGGCGAATTCGTCGCCGCCGAGGCGCGCCACCATGTATTCCCCCGGGTCTTTCCCTGGCCCACCCTTCGGCACGCTGCCGCGCAGCCGCCGGGCGATCTCCCGCAGCATCCCGTCGCCCGCGACATGGCCCAGCGTGTCGTTGACATCCTTGAAGCAGTCGAGGTCCAGCAGCAGCATCGGCACCCGGCGCCGCGCGCCGCGGCCGGAGCCCCTGCGGGCCGGCGCCGCCAACAGCTCCGCCAGCCGGTCCAGCAGCGCGCGCCGGTTCGGCAGGCCGGTCAGCGGGTCCTCCAGCGCGATGCGCCGGATCTGGCGGTTCTGCTGGACCAGCAGCAGCGACAGCCCCGCCCCCGCGGCGATCATGGCCAGCAGCACCGCGATGAAGGCGACGTAGAGGCCGCGCAGCTCGCCCTGGTCCTCGCCAACGAGGTTGCTGCCCTCCATATGCGTGGAGGCGGCGAGGCGGACCATCGGCACGTTCAGCTCGCCCAGCAGGAGGAGCATCTCCCGGCTGTTCTCGTCCGAGGCCGGCTGGTCGAGCAGGGCCTGCACCCGGCCGATCGTCTCTTCCAGCCGGTCCAGCAGCCCGGCATTCTCCGGGTTGCGGCGGATCAGCATCCGCACCTCGCCCTCCCGCAGCACGGAGAGCCTGTTGCGCAGGACATCGAGGCGCAACTGCACATCCGCGCGCTCCACCGGCATGTTCGGCAGGGCGTAAGCCGCGACGTCGGTCTGCAGCCGCATGAACTCGACCGCGCCGAGCGTGGTCTCGAACATGCTGTTGTAGCGGGTGAGCGCCTCGAAGAGGTTCTGCTGGCGGATGGTGAGCACCGCGATGCAGGCCGCCGCCGCGGCCAGCCCGGCCATCAGCACGATCAGCGACACGCGCAGCCAGCGCTGGATGCCGCCTTCGGCCCCCGGCAGGTGCCTGCGTCGTCCCACGGGTATCACCTGCTCCGTCACAACGAGGATGGTAGCCGGCGGGGCCGGGTCCGGTCGTATCCCCTCCCGTGATGCTTTCCGTCAAGGAAAGACACAGGAACGGACGGATGCTTTTTGGAAAGAAGGAGCCGGATGCGTGGCCGCTCCACCGAGAATGCCCGGCGTCCCACGCGAATGCCCTCCGGCCGGGCAGCCAGCAGGACCGGCTCGCGCGCCCCAACCCCGATCCCCGCCCTTGATCCCGCCCTTGATCCCGCCCTTGATCCCATTGGCGGCCACACCCAAAACGGCGGAACAACAGCCCAAGTGGGAACAGGCGAGACGATGACCGACACGGCGCCCCCCAACCTGATCGCGGCGGTGGACCAGAACCGGCACTGGGACCGGTTGATGCAGATGGCGAGGATCGGCGCCATTCCCGGCGACGGCGTGAACCGCCCCTGCCTCTCGCCGCTGGATCGCGAGGCGCGCCGCCTGCTGATCGGCTGGGCCAGGGAGCTGGGGCTGACCGTCTCGGTCGATCCGATCGGCAACCTCTTCCTGCGGCATGAGGGCACGGAGCCGGAGGCGGCGCCCGTGCTGACCGGCAGCCACATGGACAGCCAGCCCATGGGCGGCCGCTTCGACGGCATCTGGGGCGTGCTCGCGGGGCTGGAGGCGGTGCAGGCGATTCGCGAGAGTGGCGCCACCACGCGGCATCCGATCGAGATCGTGGCCTGGACCAACGAGGAAGGCGGCCGCTTCGCCCCTGGCTGCATGGGCTCCATGGCCTGGTCGGGGCATTCCCCCGCCAATACATGGGACCATGTCGCCGATTCCGACGGAGTGACCTTCGCCCAGGCCCTGGCCGAGCAGTTGCGGGAGGAGGCCGGCCTGCCGCAGCGCCCGCTGGGCCCGGACCGGCAGCCGGTCGCCTATCTGGAGGCGCATATCGAGCAGGGCCCGCGGCTGGAGGCCGAGGGCTATGACATCGGCGTCGTCACCGGCATCCAGGGCAGCCGCTGGTTCCTGGTGGAGCTGCGCGGCGAATCCGCCCATGCCGGCACGGCGCCGCTCGCCCTGCGCAAGGACGCGGTGCAGGACATGGTGCGCGCCATCAATGCGCTGAACGCGCTGATGACCGATCCCGAGGACATCCTGCGCTTCACCGTCGCCCGCATCGAGGTCACGCCCAACACCTCGAACTCGGTGGCGGAACTGGTGCGCTTCACCATCGACTTCCGGCATCCCGACAAGGAGGTGCTGCTGATGAACGGCGACGCGATCGACGACACGATCCGCTCCGCCGTGAAGAACTGCGCGGTCACGGTCACCGAACGCTTCCATGCCCTGCCGGTGGATTTCGATGCCGGCGTGCTGGACACGGTGGAGGCCGCCGCCCAGGCCCAGGGGCTGCGCGCGCTCCGCATGCCCTCCGGCGCCTTCCACGACGCGCAGTTCATGGTGCCGGTCTGCCCCACGGGCATGATCTTCGTGCCCAGCCACAAGGGCATCAGCCACAACCCGGCGGAATATTCCTCGCCGGAACAGCTCGCCGCCGGCGTCCGCACCCTGGCCGCCTCGCTGCTCTCCCTCGCCAGGGGCTGAAACGCCGCAATGCCGCCACGCCGGGGCTCCCGGGGCGGCGGCTCAGACGCTGGCGAGCAACCCGGCCAGGAGCTTCGCCCGCGGCACCAGGCTGTCCACGCTCAGATGCTCGCCCAGTGTATGGTGCCCGGCGCTGATCACCCCCAGCCCGTCCAGCGTCGGGATGCCCAGGGCTCCGGTGAAATTGCCGTCCGAGCCGCCGCCGGCGCTGCCATGGCCGATCTCGCCGCCCAGGCGCTGCCCGATGGCATGGGCCTTCGCATAGAGGCCCAGATCCGCCTCGGACGGCTCCCAGACCGGGCGGGTGACGCCGCGCCGCACCTCCAGCGCCACGTCCGGGGTGGAGGCGCGCAGGCCCAGCATCCGCTCCACCGCCGCGTCGAGATCCTGCTGCCGCCTGGCCATGGTCAGCGCCTCGGCATCGCAATGCGTGGCGACGCAGTTCACCCATTGCCCGCCCCGCACCACGCCGACCGAGAAGGTGCAGGCCTCGGTGGTCATGGCCTCGATGGCCAGCACCTGCCGGCACATCTCGCGGATCGCGCTCCGCCCCTCGCCCAGCGAGGCGCCGGCATGGCTGGGCCGGCCGGTGGTCCGCAGGTTGAAGCGCGCGATGGCATAGCGGCCGGTCACCACATCGCCCAGGACGGGGCTATGCCCTGGCCGCCCCGGCTCCGGCACCAGCACCATGGCATGGCGCCTCGCCTCCGCCTCGATCAGGTCGCGGGTGGAGGGGCTGCCGATCTCCTCGTCCGGCGTCAGCAGCACCGTCACCGGGCGGGAGGTGGGGATGCCGGCCCGGATCATCTGCCGGATCGCCTCCAGCGCCAGGAAGGTGCCGCCCTTCATGTCGCCGATCCCCGGCCCGTAGCAGCGCCCGCCATCGCGGCGGAAGGGCAGCGCCGCCAGCGTGCCCACCGGATGCACCGTGTCGAGATGCGCCAGCACCAGGATGCCCGGCTTCTCCCCATCCGGATGCGGGAAGCGCGCCCGCACGCAGCCGCCCAGCATCGCGCCGGCCGGCCCCGGACGGCCGGGGATGCGCTCAATCCGCGCCCCGGCCAGGGCGAGGTCGCGGGCGGCGAGGTCCATCATCCGGTTGACGGCCCCGGCGTCGAAGGTCGGGCTCTCGCACTCCACCCAGGGCCGCAGCCCCTCCAGGATGGCATCGGCCTCGAAAGGCAGGGCAAGGGCGGCGGCGAGGGGGTCGGAGAGCGAGTCCATGCCCCGCATGCTTTCCCACCCGCATCGCCCGGACAAGGCCATCTCCCCGCCGCAGAATGGCCCCGATTGCTGCGCCGCACGGCTGGGATCTCGCGCGATGCGGCGCGGCAGGCTAGCCTTCCCCGTAATGAACGATACATCGCGACCCTTCCTCCGAAGGATCATGCCCCAGCTCGGCCCCATGGGCTGGGAAGGCGCGGAGCTGTCCGCCAGCGAATACATGCTGCCCCTGGGGGCGGAACAGCGGGCCGAGATCGAGGCCGGGCCCGAGGCTCCGGGCCCCTGCATCGAGGCCCTGGCCGGGGCGATGCGCCCCCGGCTGGACCACGGCCAGGGCTTCATGCTGCTGCGCGGACTGCCGCAGGATTTGCCGGCCGCGGCGGTGCTCCGGGCACTGGGCCGGCATCTCGGCACCGCCCTGCCGGCGGAGGCCGACCCGAATTTCTGCGATGTCCTGCTGCTGCGCCCGGATGCGCCGGCCCGCGTCACGCTGCTGTCCGCAGCCTCCGTCCACAATGCCCTGCTGCTGCGGGACAAGCCGCTGCTGACCGGGCTCTACGCCGCCAGCCCTGCCCTCGGCGACGGCATCGCCTTCCAGGTCTCCGGCGGCGTCTTCGCGGGCTATCGCGGGTCTTCCGTGCCGGATGCGGCGGCGCCCGAGGCCCTGCGGGCGGCGCTGGAGGCACCGGGCCTGCCCCTGTCGATGCAGAGCGGCGACGTGCTGGTGCTGAACCCCTTCCTGGTCTGGCTGCGCGACAGGCCCGAGGCCGCCCACCTGGCCCTCCGGGCATCGCAGACACGGATGGACTTTCCCGAATGGGCACCGCCGATGCAGAGCCTGGCCGCCGCGAGCTGATGCGTATCCTTCTGGCGAACGCCAACACCACGGAGGCGATCACCGATCTCTGTGCCGCCGCGGCGCGGGCCGCGGCCTCGCCGGGCACCGAGATCGTCCCCGCCACGCCGCACTTCGGCCCGGCGGTGATCTCCACCCGCGCCGAGAATGCCATCGCCTCCCATGCCGTGCTGGACCTCCTGGCCGGCCATGCCTCGGGTGAAGACCGGGTCGATGCGGTGGTGCTCGCCGTGTCCCACGACACGGCGCTGGAGGCGGCGCGGCAGCTCATGCCCTGCCCCGTGCTTGGCATGACCGAGGCCGCCTGCCTGACCGCCTGCATGCTCGGCGCCCGCTTCGGGCTGGTCACGCTGGGTGGTGTGGAGATGTACCGGGAGCTGATGGCCCGGCACGGCCTCGCCACCCGGTGCGCCGGGCTGGAGGGGGTGGATGCCACCCCGCCCCAGGCGCTGGAGGACCCTGAGGGCGTGGCCGCGAAGGTCGGCGCCGCGATCGCCCGCCTGGTGTCCCAGGGCGCCGATTCCGTGGTGCTCGGCGGCGCCGCGCTGGCGGGGATGGAAGGGCGGCTGCGGCGCGATGCCTCCGTGCCGCTGCTGGAGGGCATCGCCTGCGGCGTCCGGCTGGCGGAGATGCTGGTGCGCATGACTCCGGGCAAGCCGGCGGCGGGCGCCATGGCCGCCCCGCGCGGCCGGGGCAGCACCGGCCTTTCCCCCGCCCTGGCGGCGCTGCTGCAAGGCCCGCCCGCCTAGGATCTCCTCCCCGGCGATCCCGCTCGCGGGCAACCATGCTGCCGCCATGATCCGCCGCCATCCTCCGCCGCCATTCTCCGCCTGGGCAACCGGCCGGTCCGGGTGACGTTGCCGGAGTGGGACGAGGAGGGACAGATGCGGCTCGATGGCCCCGAAAGCGAGAATGTCGAGGACCGGCGCGGCCAGGGGGGCGGTGGTTTCGGCGGTGGCGGTCTCGGTGGCGGCGGCTTCCGCATTCCTGGCGGCCGTGTCGGCGGCGGCCTCGGCACTATCGCCATCCTGCTGATCGCCGCCTTCCTCGGCGTGGACCTCACTGGCATCGTCGGGGACGACACGGGCCAGCCCGTCCCGCAGGAACGCCGCTTCGACCCCGGCCAAGCGGGGAACGGCCAAGGGGGGAACGGCCAGCAGGCCGGGCGCGAGGATGCCGGCCGCCGCTTCGTGGCGCAGGTGCTGGGCGAGACCGAGCGCGTCTGGACCGAGCAGTTCGCGCAGATGGGCCGCACCTATCACGACCCCACCCTGGTCCTCTTTTCCGGCGTCACCCGTTCGGGCTGCGGCACGGCGCAGGCGGAAACCGGCCCCTTCTACTGCCCGAACGACCAGAAGGTTTATATCGACCTCGACTTCATGCACCAGTTGCAGAACCGCCTGGGCGCGCGCGGCGACTTCGCCGCCGCCTACATCATCGCGCACGAGGTCGGCCACCATGTGCAGAACGAGCTGGGCACGCTGGAACGCGCGCACCAGTTCCAGGCCCGCTATGGCGGCAACAGCCCGGAAGCCAACCAGATCCAGGTCCGGGTCGAATTGCAGGCCGACTGCTATGCGGGCGTCTGGGCCAACCTGGCGAACCGCGAGCGCCACATCCTGGAGGATGGCGACATCGAGCAGGGCCTGAACGCCGCCGCCGCCGTGGGCGACGACCGCCTGCAAAGGCAGATGCGCGGCACGGTCCAGCCCGAGACCTTCACCCATGGCTCCTCGGCGCAGCGCGTGCGCTGGTTCCGGCGCGGGCTGGAAAGCGGCAACATCCGGGCCTGCGACACCTTCGGCACGCAGCAGCTCTGACCGGGGCCGGAGCGGGCGGCCGCTCCAGTCCTGGGAACACCCCCCGAACGCCCCTCCCGGCGCATCCGCCGTCCCGTTGCACAATCATTGCGATCCGCGGGATGCGGGCGCAGTCTTCGCTTCGGGGGAAAGCGGCGGAAGAAGCCGTGGCCCCGGGAGGAAGCACCATGAAGAGTTCCAAGAGAAGCGGGACCGCCTTTCTGTTCGCGGCCCTGATGACGGCCGCCATGCCCGTTCCGCAGGGAGCGGTCCGGGCCCAGCCCGCGCCGCCGGCCGGCGGGGACGCCCTGCAGAAACTGCAGGAATTCCGCGGCACGGGCGCCAGCCGTGACATGGAGACCGTGCCGCAGACCGGCCGCCGGGCTGATCAGATCCGCCGGAACCTGGAACGCATCCGCCTGCCGGAGGGCTTCCGCATCAGCCTCTATGCCCTGGTGCCGGATGCCCGGCACATGGCGGTGGGACCGTCCTCCGGCGTGGTCTTCGTCGGCACCCGCAAGAACCGGATCTGGGCCGTCACCGACCGCGACCGCGACCGCGTGGCGGACGAGGTGAAGGTCTTCGCGCCTTCGGTCAGCTTCGCCGTCCCGAACGGCCTCTGCTTCAGCCCCGACGGCATCCTCTACACGGTGGAGCAGAACCGCGTCCTGGCCTTCCCGGCGGCGGAGTTCTTCTACGAGGGGCCGGATGTCGCGGCGGCAACGGTGGTGCCGCAGGGACAGCTCATTCCGGCCGCCGAGGAGAGCTTCAACCACTCCGCCCGGGTCTGCCGCATCGGGCCGGACAACAAGCTCTATATCGCCCTTGGCCAGCCCTTCAACGTCCCGCCCCCGGCCAAGCGGGCGCTCTATGACCAGTGGGGCATCGGCGGCATCATCCGCATGGACCGCGACGGCCAGAACCGCGAGGTCTTCGCGCGCGGCATCCGCAACTCCGTCGGCATCGCCTTCCGCCCCGGCACCAGCGAGCTCTGGTTCACCGACAACCAGGTGGACGGCATGGGCGACGACACCCCGCCCGGCGAGATCAACCGCGCCACGAAGGCGGGGCTGAACTTCGGCTTCCCCTGGTATGGCGGCGGCACGGTCCGCACCGCCGAATACGCCAAGGAAGCGGTGCCGCCGGATGTGGTTCCGCCGGTGGTGGAGATGGCGCCCCATGCGGCGGATCTGGGCATGACCTTCTACACCGGCCGCATGTTCCCGGAGAGCTATCGCGGCGCCATCTTCGACGCGCAGCACGGGTCCTGGAACCGCAGCCAGGCGGTCGGGGCGCGGGTGATGGTCACCTTCCTGAACGCCGATGGCAGCGTGAAGGAAAGCAAGCCCTTCGCGGAGGGCTGGCTGGACGAGGAGACCAACGAGTATTCCGGCCGCCCGGTGGATGTGGCGCAACTGGCCGACGGCTCTCTGCTGGTCTCGGACGATGCGGCGGGCGCGATCTACCGCATCTCCTACGGGGACCGGAATTGAGCGGAGGCACCAGAACCAAGCGCCTCCGCCTGCTGGCCGGCCTGCTGTCCCTCGGCGTCGCGGCGCCGGGGGCCTGGGCTCCGGCGGCATGGGCCGCGGAGGGCGATGCGCGGGCCGGGCGCCGGCTCGCCGGCGGGCAATGCGCCGGCTGCCACGGCAATGACGGGATGGCGGTGGTGCCGGGCGCGCCCAACCTCGCCGGGCAGGTCGCGGATTATGTCAGCACCCAGTTGGCCGCCTTCCGCTCCGGCGCCCGGCAGCAGGAGCAGATGAACCTGGCGGCACGGGAACTGACCGACGCGCAGATCGCCGATCTCGCCGCCTGGTACGCCTCGATCCGCGTCGAGCCGCAGATCCCGGGGCGCTGACGCCCCGGCCTCAGGAAGTCTGTGCCTGCGGTGTCCGCCTGTCCTGGCCCAGCCGTTCCGGACGGGCCGGCGCGGCGGCGGCCATCTCCTTCCGGTCCCGCAGATGGCGGCGCAACAGCAGCAGCAGCGCGGCCGTGGCGCAGAACACGCCCAGCATCGGCAGTTTCGCGATGTCGAAGAGAAAGCGGGTGTAGCTGAGCACGGCCGCGGCCTGCAGGCACAACGCGGCCGGCCAGAGGCCCGGTCGGATCAGGGCGAGGACATAGGTGAGGACGCCTGCCGCGATGAAGTAGCGCTCATGCATCCGGGGCGCGAAATAGGGCACCAGCAGGGCCGCCAGGGCCAGCATGGTCACGAGCTGCGCCGGCCCCGGCCGGCCGCGGCAGGCCAGGAAGGACAGGAGCAGCAGGCCGCAGGCCAGCAGCGTGAAGACCACGCCCGCCAGGATCATGCTGTCATGCTGCGGCAGGACGCCCTGCAGCCAGGCGAAGGCGTCCGGCGCCAGGCGGGACAGCAGGGGCGGCTCGCGGAAATCCGCCGGATAGGCGACGAGCTGCTGGACGACCAGCCAGGGATTGGGTGCCGCCATCGACAGCAGCGGATGCACGCCATACTGGCTGGCATAGAAGGTGAAGAGCTCCCGCAAGGGACGCCCCGCCAGCACCGCCGGCAGCATCATCGCCGCATAGGTCAGTGGCACCAGCAGGGCATCACGCAGGGCCTGCATGGCGCGCCCCGGCACCGGCAGATCGCGCAGCAGCAGATAGGCGAGGAAGGGTGCGACCACCACGGCCTGCGGCTTGAAGGCCAGGGCGATGCCGAACATCACCATGGCCCAGCCGCGCCTTCCCCGGAGCAGGCTGTGCAGGAAGGCCAGCAGGAAGGAGACGTAGATCACGTCCGACTGGCCCCAGACGATGCTGTTGAGGCTGAGCTCCGGCAGCGTGGCGAAGACCACCGCCGCCAGCAGCGAGAACTCCCGCGACCGTCCCACCGCGCGGCAGATGCCATGGACCTGCACCGCCCCGAACAACGTCCAGAGCAGGGAGCAGAGCTTCACCGCCACGACCGGGCTGAGCCAGCCATCGGTCAGGGTGCAGAGGACGAGGAGGTAGATATAAGGCGGGGTGTAGTCGGAGAAGGCGCCATGCAGGGCCGCCAGACGGCCCTCGGCCAGGATCGTCTGGTACCAGGGCAGCAGGAACACCTCGAAATCGCTGTTGGAGCGGGTGATCCAGAACCCGGCCATCGCCAGGGCCGCCAGGGAAAGAACCAGGGCCAGGCCACGCATCACCGCGAGGGCATGCGCCGATTCGGGCGCCACTGTCTCGCCTTGCTGGAATGGTGCCATGCGCCTTGCTTTTTCTCTCGAACGGCAAGGCAATAGCAAAAGAAAATCGTCCTTCCACGAAAAAGATTAGCACAGCACAAAAATTTCAGATTTTTAAGACATCACGCCCGCATGGCAGAGCTGTCCTGAAGCGTGGCACCGTTACATGCGGGCACGGCCGGCGATCAGGGCCGCATCGCCCCGGCATGCCGGAATCCGACAGGCCAAGACGGGGCAGCCAGAGCCCGGGCGCCCGGATGGGTTGACGCCTTCCTCCTCCTGGCAGCAGCCTTGACGAAGCGGCATCGGATACGCAACCAAAAGTTGCAATTCTTCCGGCAGCACCGGGATGCGGCTCGCCCATCGCCCGAAGGGACATCGGCATGCGGATTCGGTTCGACGGCGTCACCGTGGCGGTGACGGGCGGGGGCCACGGCTTCGGGCGCAATATCGCCCGCGATTTCGACAGGCTGGGCGCGCGTGTCTTCACCTGCGACCTGTCCGCCGCGGAGCTGTCGGAAACCGCCGCCGGCACCGCCATCGTGACCGATACCTTCGACCTCACCGCCCCTGGGGCCGCGCGCGGCTGGATCGCCCGTGTCGAGGAAGCCAGTGGCGGGCCGGTCGGCGTCCTGGTCTGCAATGCCGGCGGCGTGCGCGGGCAGGTGATGCATCCGCTGGAGGATGTGCCGGAGGCGGACTGGCACGCGCTGTTCGACATAAACCTGCACGCCGCCTTCAACCTTTGCGCGGCCGTGGCGCCCGGCATGAAGCGCGCCGGCACCGGGCGGATCGTCACCATCAGCAGCAGCGCCGGGCTCCGCGCCTCGCTCACCGGCATCCAGGCCTATTGCGCGGCCAAGCATGGTCTGGTCGGGCTGACCCGGCAGCTCTGCCATGAACTCGGCCCGCATGGCATCACCGTGAACTCCGTGGCGCCCGGCTTCGCCCCCACCAACCCCGCCAGCATCGCGCAGTTCGAAAGCTATGGCCCCGAGGGCCAGAAGGCCCTGCTGGACGGCATCGCCCTGCGCCGCCTCGGCACGGCGCAGGACATCGCCAACGCGGTGCTGTTCTTCGCCAGCCCCCTCGCCTCCTGGGTCAGCGGCGAGGTGCTGAGCGTGAACGGCGGGCGCTGAACCCGCGCCGCGATGGCGCGACCGTGACCGTCCCCACCCCTGGTCCAACCCCTGCCCGCGCGGCAGTTTGGCGCGGTGCGACTCATGACCCCGAGGGAATCCTTCCCGTGACCCGTTCCATCATCCCGGCCGCCCTGCTGGCCCTTGCCGGCTTCCTCAGCCTGGGCGGACAGGCCGTCGCCCAGCCCGCCCCCGCGCCCACCCCGGCCCCGGCGGCGCCCGCGGCCCCCCCGCCCCGGAGGCCGGGCGGCACGAGACGAAGTTCGAGTATCTCGACCAGTCGCTGGAGGCCCTGCTGAAGGATGGCTTCGAGGTCCGCACCTCGATCGGGCCGATGCTCTTCCTGTCCAAGCCCGGGGCGCTCGGCGCCGCCCGCACGGCGGCCTGCACCATCGGCCTGACCAACAGCATGATGGCCCGGCCGACCGAGATGAAGCACGCGCCCTCGACCTGCTTCTCGCTGAACTAGGGCGGGAACCCGAAGCCGGGAGGGGTGAGGCCGGCTCGGCCGGGATTGGCGGAACGGCTCTTTTGTGCCAGTTTTGTTCTCATCCCTCCCGCCATCCTCGCCGATGGGCCGCCACAGCACATGAGCAACCGCGAAGCCCGCCGCCATCTGGCCCAGGACCCCGTCCTGGCGCCGGTGATCGCCCAGGTCGGCGCCTGCTGCCTGAAACCCGTCAGCGGGCGCGAGCCCTATGAGGCGCTGGTCCGGGCCATCGCGCACCAGCAGGTGCATGGCCGGGCCGCCGAGGCGATGCTGAACCGGCTGATCGCCCTGGTGCCCGGCCACCCCTTCCCGCCCCCGGCCAGCATCCTGGCCCTGCCCGAGGGCGCGCTGCGCTCCTGCGGCTTTTCGGGCGCCAAGCAGGCTGCGATCCTGGACATCGCCCACAAATCCGCCGCCGGCTGGGTGCCCACCCGCCGCGCCGCCAGCCGCATGACGGACGAGGCGCTGATCGAGCGCCTGGTGGCGCTGCGCGGCGTCGGCCGCTGGACGGTGGAGATGCTGCTGATCTTCACCCTGGGCCGGCGCGACGTGCTGCCGGTGGATGATTTCGGGGTTCGGGAGGGCTATCGCCTCGCCGCCGGGATGGAAAGCCAGCCCCGCCCGCGCGACCTCGCCACGATCGGCGAGGCCTGGGCCCCCTTCCGCTCGGCCGCCTCCTGGTATCTCTGGCGCGCGGCGGACCTGCACAAGGCCGGCCAGTTCCAGATGCCCCAGGCCATCTGAAGCCTGCGGACGGCTTCCGGTCCATGGCGTGACGCTTTCTTCATCCCGCCCCGCCCGCCATGGACGCGCCAGGAAGCCCCGTGCCAGAAGCGGGCATGCCTTTGCTGACCCGCCGGAACCTGCTGGCCACCGGTGCCACGCTCCTGGCCACCGGCGCTTCCGGCTCCGCCTATGCCATGGTGGTGGAGCCTGGCTTCCGCCTCATCGTCCAGGAATACCGGATCCCCATGGCCAACTGGGGAAACCGGCCGGAACTGCTGATCTGCGCCACCGCCGACCTGCACAGTGGCGATCCCTGGATGCCGCTCAGCCGCGTGGAGCGCATCGTGGATCTGGCCAACCGGCTGCAGCCCGACCTGCATGTGGTGCTGGGCGACCTGCCCGGCGCGCTGCGCGGGCGCTTCCGCCGTGCCTTCCCCGCCCCGCCGCCGGAGGAGACCGCTTGGCGCCTCGGCCGGCTGGAAGCGCCGATGGGCGTCTTCGCGGTGACGGGCAACCACGACTGGTGGGACGACCGGGAGGCCGTGCTGAACCGGCAAGGCCCGCCCCGGTCCGCCCGCGCCATGGCCGAGGCGGGGCTGCGCCTCCTGTCCAACGAGGCGACACGCCTGCCGCTCGGCCCGCCCGGGCGTGACGGTGGCGTCTGGCTGAGCGGCATCGACAGCCAGCAGGCCTTCTGGCCGCTGATGCACTGGGAGGGGGCGGACGACCTGCCCACCGCCCTGGCGCCCCTGGCGCTGGACGATGCCCCGGCCATCCTGCTGGCGCATGAGCCCGACATCTTCCCGCGCGTCCCCGCCCGGGTCGGCCTGACCCTGTCCGGCCATACCCATGGCGGGCAGATCCGCATCCTGGGCTATTCCCCGATCGTGCCCTCACGCTATGGCCGCCGCTATGCCTATGGGCTGGTCGAGGAGGGGGGACGCCGGCTGGTCGTCTCCGGCGGGCTGGGCTGCAGCCGCTACCCGATCCGCTTCGGCGTGCCGCCCGAGCTCACCCTGGTCAGGCTCGGTCCTCCAGGAAAGGCGTGACCGCCTCCAGGAAGCCGGCCGGGTTCTCGGCATGCAGCCAGTGCCCGGCCTTCACCACGGTGAGGAAGCGCGCCTGTGGAAACAGCGCGCGGATGCCGTCCTCGTCCCGCGGGCGGATGTAGTCGCTGCTCTCCCCGCGCAGGATCAGCACCGGCCCGTCATAGCGCCCGCCCGCCGGCAGGTCCGGCCAGCCGACGATGCCGTCCATCGCCGCCGCGATCTCCTCCAGCCCGATCTTCCAGCGCGGCGGTTCGGCGGCAAGGTCCAGGTTCTGCAGCAGGAAGGCCCGCACCCCCGCTTCCGGCACCGCCTCCAGCAGCGCGGCATCGGCCTCCTTGCGCGTCAGCCCCGGCCGCAGCGGGATGGCCCGCATGGCCGCCGCATAGGCGCCGAAGGCCGGGCGGTAGGGGCGCGGCGCGATATCGGCCACCACCAGCCGCGCCACGGCGCCCGGATCGGTGAGCGCCAGCATCATCGCCACCTTGCCGCCCATGGAATGGCCCAGCACCGCCGCCGGCCGCGCCTCCGCCGCCCGCAGCGTGTCCGCCACATCCGCGGCCATGGCCGGATAGTCCATGCGGGCCTCGTGCGGGCTGTCGCCATGGTTGCGGAGGTCGAGCGCCAGGACGCGATGCCGCTCCGAGAGGTTGCGCTGCACGAGGCCGAAATTCCGTCCCTGGCCGAACAGCCCGTGCAGCAGGGCGACGGGCTCTCCCGCCCCGGATTCGAGCATCTTCAGGCGCATCGGCTCTCCCCATCCCGGCAATGGCGCTGGTTCGCAGGCCATGGCCCAGCCGTCAAACCCGGAGCGGCGCCAGGCGCGGAGGTCAGGCCGCCACCTCCAGCATGATCTTGCCGATATGGGCGCTGCTCTCCATCAGCGCATGCGCCTCGGCCGCCTTCTCCAGCGGGAAGCGCGCGTGGATGCGCGGCGCGCAGCGCCCGGCGGCGAGCAGCGGCCAGACCTGCCCTTCCAGCGCCTGGGCAATGGCCCCCTTCTCCGCCGCCGTGCGCGGGCGCAGGGTGGAGCCGGTGACGGTCAGCCGCCGGACCATGATCGGCCGCAAATCCACCTCGCTGGCCTTCGGCCCGTCCAGGAAGGCGATCATCACCAGGCGCCCGTCCTGCCCCAGGCAGCGCAGGTTGCGGGGGAAATAGGAGCCTCCGACCATGTCCAGGATCACGTCGATTCCTTTCCCGTCGGTCAGGCGCTTCACCTCCTCGACGAAATCCTGTTCGCGGTAGTTCCAGGCCGCCGCCGCGCCGAATCCGCGGCAGGCCGCGACCTTCTCCGCGCTGCCGGCGGTGGCCAGCATGCGCGCGCCGAAGGCCTCGCCGAGCTGGATCGCGGTGATGCCGATGCCGGAGGTGCCGCCATGCACCAGCGCCGTCTCGCCCGCCTTCAGCCGCCCCAGGCCGAAGAGGTTGTTCCAGACGGTGAAGAAGTTTTCCGGCAGCGCCGCCGCCTGCACCGCGTCATAGCCCTGCGGCCAGGGCAGGCACTGGGTCTCCGGCGCCGTCACGTATTCCGCATAGGCACCGCCATTGGTCAGGGCGCAGACCCGGTCCCCCACGCGCCAGCGGCCCACACCGGCGCCGCAGGCCACCACCTCGCCGGCCGCTTCCAGCCCCAGCACCGGGCTGGCACCGGGCGGCGGCGGATAGCTGCCCTGGCGCTGCGCCACATCAGGGCGGTTCACCCCGGCCACCAGCACGCGGATCAGCACCTCCTCCGGCCGCGGCTTCGGCAGCGGCCCCTGGGCCACCCGCATCACCTCGGGGCCACCCCCTCGCCATGCTCGATGAAGCGCATGCTGTCCGGCAATGCCATGGCGGCCTCCTCCTTGTACGGCCCCAGGGTCGGGACCGGGGGCCGGAGCGTCAAGAGCGGCCGGGGTTGCGCTGGCGGGACGCTTCCGCTTGCATGCCCGCCGGATTTTCCTCCAGCCGGGCCAGATTCCCCTTCCGATGCTTCCTGCCGCGCGCCGCCCTCTGCTGGCGGGCCTCGCCGCCCTCCTTTTGCCCGGCACCCAGGCCGCCCGGGGGCAGAGCCCGGGCGCGGGCAGTGGCGCGGGCGGCGCTCCGGCCGCGAGCGGCACGGGCCAGGCCACGCCGCCCGCCGCCACGGCGGGGGAATGGCGCCTGGGCGCCCTCTTCCCCTTCACCGGCCCCTTCGCGCTGATGGGCGACGAGGCCTATCGCGGGCTGGAACTGGCGGCGGACGAGCGAAACGAGTCCGGCGGCCTCGCCGGGCGCCAGATCCGGCTGCTGCGCGGCGATGCCTCGGACCAGACCCAGGCGGTGAGCGAGGCCCGCCGCCTGACCTCCGGGGAAGGCCGGGTCGCCTGCGTCTTCGGCACCGCCATCTCCGCCCTGGCCCTGGCCGCCTCCCAGCTCACCGAGGCACAGGGCACGCCCTATTTCGAGCTGTGCGCCATCGCCGACGCGCTGACCGGGCGCGGCGCCCGCTATGTCTTCCGCAGTTGCCCGCGCGCCACGGAGTTCGGCCACGTCTCGGTGGATGCCGTGGCCGACCGGCTCGCCCCTCTCTGGAAGGCCGACCCCAAGGCCCTGCGCATCGCCATCCTGGCGGAGGACGGCCCCTATGGGCAGAGCGTCGCCGCCGCCCAGGAGGACCGGCTGCGCGCGCGTGGCATCCCGCTGGCGGCCCGCCTGTCCTTTCCCTCCCGCACCACGGATCTCGGCACGCTGCTTGGCCAGCTCCGCACGGCGCGGGCCGAGGTGGTGCTGCACAGCGCCTATCCCGGCGATGTCGTGCCCTTCTTCCGCGCCATGCGGGAGGCACGCTGGCAGCCGCGCATGGTGATCGGCGCCGGCGGTGCCTACAGCCTCAGCGACACGGCCCGCAGCCTGGGGCATGAGATCGAGGGGGTGATGAATGTCGATGTCACTCCCTTCGCCACGAACGAGGCCGCCGCCCCCGGCGCCGGCCTCTTCGCCGAGGCCTATAAGCGCAAATACGGGGCCGAACCGCGTTCCGGCCACAGCCTCGCCAGCTATGCCGGGGCCACGATCTTCCTGGAAGCGCTGGGCCGCGCCGGCAGCGCCGAGAAGGAGCGCCTCCGCGCCGCCGTGCTCGCCACCGACCTGCCGGAGGGCAAGGCCGTCACCGGCTGGGGTGCCCGTTTCGACGAGAGCGGCCAGAACACCCGCGCCCGCCCGCTGCTGGCGCAATGGCAGGATGGAAGGCTGGTGACGGTGGCCCCGGCCTCGGCGGCAGCAGCCACGCTGCGGGGTAGCCTCGGCGCGGTGCGGACCGCGCCGCCCTGAATGGGTTTCGCGGGGGTGGCACCTTGTCCCGCCCGCGGACCGGAAACGCCCTATCCCGCCGTGATCCCGGCTTCCTTGATGATCGGCTCCCATTTGGCGATCTCGGTCTTCAGGAAATCGCCGGTCGCCTCGGGCGTGAAGTTGGAGCGGGTTTCCATGGTCAGGTCCGACAGGCGCTTCTGCACGGATTCCATGGCCATGACCTTGTTGGTCGCCTCGTTCATCGCCTGGATGATGGCGGGCGGCGTGCCGGCGGGGGCGAAGACCATGTGCCAGGTATAGGCCTCGTAGCCCGGCACCCCGGCCTCGGAGAAGGTCGGCAGGTCGGGCAGTTGCGGCAGGCGCCTGGAGGAGGAGACGGCCAGGCCGCGCACCTCGCCCCGCTGCACGAAGGGCAGCGCGTTGTTGGCCACGTCCAGCATCATCGCCACCGTACCGTTCAGCAGGTCCGGCATCGCGGCGGCGGAGCCGCGATAGGGCACGTGGTTCACCTTCAGCCCGCCGGCCTGCTTCAGGAACAGCTCGCTCGCCAGATGCAGCGCCGCGCCCGCGCCGGTGCTGGCATAGTCGAACTTGCCCGGATTGGCCTTCGCCAGGGCGATGAACTCCGGCAGCGTCTTCGCCGGCAGGTCCTTGTTCACCATCATCAGCATCGGGATCACGCCGGTCATGGTGACGGGCGCGAAATCCGCGATCGGGTCGAAGGGCAGCTTGGCGAAGATCGCCCGCAGCGTGGCATGGGCGATGGTGGTATAGAGGAAGACCGAACCGTCCTTCGGCGCCTTGGCCACCACGTCCGAGCCCACCACGACGCCCGCCCCGGTGCGGTTCTCCACCACCACCCGCTGCGGCAGTTGCTTCGACAACTCGTCCGCGATCAGCCGGGCCGGGATGTCGGTCGGTCCACCGGCGGCGAAGGGCACCACGAGGCGGACCGGCTGGCTGGGCCAGCTTCCTTGGGCACGCAGCGCGGCGGGAGCGGCAAGGGTCGCGAGGGCAGCCCCCGCCAGGGTACGACGCCTCATTCGTTCCTCCAGAATATCATCCGTCCCGGCTCCGGGCGCGGGATCCGATCCGGACAGATTACGCGTCAACCATGAAGAAACGTCAATCTGACTGACAGGAAAGCTGCTCCGCGGGCGGGCACCGGCGGTCAGTCCATCGCGACCCCGGCGAGGGGCGCACCGGCACCGAAGGCCAGGACACGGCTCCCGGCATCGAGGCCCAGAGCCGGCCGCACCACCGGATCGCGCGCCGCCAGCAGCAGCCCCGCCAGCACCACCCCGCCGCGCTCCCCGGCCTGGATCGCCCCACCACTGCGGGCGGGCAGTCTGCGCCCGGCCTCGGCCGCCGCCTCCGGCGGGACGGCGAGGCAGGCGAAAGCCGACCGTTCCAGTTCCCCCCAGGCCAGCAGCGCCATGCTCTCCTTCGCCCCGCCCCGCCCTTCCCCGGAAGTGGTCCAGGAACGGGCGGCCTCCGCCATCAGCCCGCCCCTGCCCTCCGCCTCCACCACGACCAGCCTCGGCGCGGCCCCACCCAGGCGGCGCGACTGGACCGCGACCGCCGTGGCCAGGGCGCCGCTGCCGCCGGGGACGAAGACATGGCTGGGCGGCCCGGGCAGGCCGGAAAGGGCTTCCTCCGCCGCGAGGCGGCAGCCCTGCATCACGTCGCGCGCCGCCTCGGTCTGGCCCGGCCAGGAGCGGTCCGACAGGAAGAGCCAGCCTTCCGCCTCCGCTCGCCGGACGGCCTCCCCTGCCGCGCTCACCACGCTTCCGCCCGGCCATTCCCGGATCTCCGCGCCCTGCCGCGCCAGCGCCTCACTCCAGCCATCCGGGCCTCCCGGCGGCAGGAGGGCCACGCAGCGGGCATGGAAACGGCGGGCCGCCGCGCCCACGGCCAGGGCGAAAGCGGCATCCGGGCCGCTGGCCAGGGTCATGCCCCGCGTCGCCTCCGCGAGCCGCCCGGATTCCAGCTCCGCCGCCTCCGCCGCCCGCGCCACGCCACGCCGGGCCAGTTCCGCCGAGAGCAGCCGCTGCGCCGCATAGGCGGCGCCGGGCGCCTCGGCGCCACCCGTGCCGGCGCGCCGCTCCTCATCCTTCCAGTGCAGGGTCGCGAGCCCATGTGCCGCCGCCAGATCGGGGAGTCCGATCAGGGGCGCCGGGGCATAGTCCGCCCAGGCCGTGATGGTGGCCCTGGCCCGCCGCCAGCCTCCTTCGGGCAGGGTCACGAGGCCCGGTATGCCGGGGCGGGGATTGACGAGGCAGCGAAGAGAAGCGGACGCGGTCATGCCGCCAGCCTAGCCCGCGGTCACCCCAGGCTGGAATCGACGGACATGCTCCCTGCCTTCCCGGCCCTGGTTCCGTCAGGGCTATCCCGCCGCGCCGCTTCCCGGCACCATCCCCCACTGCGGCTTCCCGGCGGCTTCCCGGCCGGTGCAGATCTGCGCCACATGACGGTCTGCAATGGCGGGAGAAGCCAGGCCATGGGTTGATGCGGCACGGGCGAGACCGCATTTGTTGCACTGTGCCAAGCTTTGTTCACAAGCGGGCGACTGTCTTGCGTTTCGTCATCGGGCAGGCCGATGTTGCATCGCACAAGTACGACCCCCGAAGACAAGGGGCATGAAAGCCCCGGGCAAATGGGCAGGAACGTCGGAGACAACGCGGACATGACGCAGATTTCCCATGCGGGCGGCGAGGCCCTGACCATCCACAGGCCGGCCACCGCTCCCGTGGAGGCCGGGGCATCCCATGGCCCCCTTCCGGAGGCGCGCTGGAGCCCGCGGCGGGGGCCGCCGGACGCGCCGGCCGGGGCGCCTGCCCTGCCTTCCCTGCTGACGGCGATGGGGCGCGGGCTCCGGAACCGCTGCCCGGTCTGCGGCGAAGGCCGCGTCTTCCAGGGCTTCCTGGCCGTGGCGCCGGCCTGCGGGCATTGCGGCACGCCGCTGGGGCGCATCCATGCGGACGATGCCCCACCCTATTTCACCATCTTCATCGTCGGCCACCTGCTGCTGCCGCCGGTCTTCTGGGTGGAGAAAGCCTACCAGCCGCCGATGTGGTTCCACATGGCGCTCTGGCTGCCGCTCTTCGCCATCGTGACGACGCTGCTGCTGCGGCCGGTGAAGGGGGCCACGGTGGGCCTGATGCTCAAGCTGGGCTTCGGCGGGGCCGAGGACATTCCCCTGGAGAACCAGGACCATATCCGAGGTGGACGGCATGATGTCTGACGGCGGGGCCCCGATGGGCCATGTCACCGAGGCGTCGCAGGCCGAAAGCCAGCGCCTGGTCCGCATCGAGCTGCCGGAAGGGCTGACGCCGCACAGCCCCTATGCCGAGGCCGACCGCGCCCAGGCGGTGGCCGACCTGCTGGCCGGGAACCGCTTCGACCCGCCCGGCCTGCCGCCCGGTCCCTATGGCCTGCACCTGGACCTGCGGGAGAACCGGCTCTGGCTGGATATCCGCGGCCCCAACGGCGCGCCCCTGCACGGCTTCGCCCTGTCGCTCAGTCCTTTCCGCCGGCTGATCAAGGACTACCTGATGGTCGTCCAGGCGCATGAGGAGGCGGTCACTCAGGACAGCCACGATGCCCGTATCCAGGCCATCGACATGGGCCGTCGCGGGCTGCATGACGAAGGCGCCGGCCTGCTGCGGGAGCGGCTGGAGGGCAAGGTCGCGGTGGACCTCGTGACGGCGCGCCTGCTCTTCACCCTGGTCTGCGCCCTGCACAGCCGCGTGTAGCCGAAATTTCATGGGTCCCGGCGTCATCATGGGCCATATGCCGCCCCCATGAAGATCGCCGGTGTTCCCTATCGCAGCATCTGGGTGGATGAGGATGGCTGGTCCGTCCGCATCTTCGACCAGACCAAGCTCCCCTGGGCGGTGGAGACCCTCCGCCTGACCGATGAGGAGCAGGTGGCCCATGCCATCCGCTCCATGCAGACGCGTGGCGCGCCGCTGATCGGCGCCACCGCCGCCTATGGCCTGGCCCTGGCCCTTCGCCGCGACCCCTCCACGGAGAACCTGGAACGGGTGGCCGCCATGCTGGGCGAGACCCGCCCGACGGCGATCAACCTGCGCTGGGCGCTGGAGCGGATGCTGGAGGCGCTGCGCAACCAGCCACCCGGGCGCCGCGCCGAGGCCGCCTATGCCGAGGCCAAGGCCATCTGCGACGACGATGTGGAGACCAACCGCCGCATCGGCGAGCACGGGCTGGAACTGCTGCGCGACATCGCCGCCCGCAAGCGGGCCGAGGGCCGGGGCGGCGAGCCGGTGAACGTGCTCACCCACTGCAATGCCGGCTGGATCGCCACGGTGGATTACGGCACCGCCCTGTCGCCCATCTATCAGGCGCATGACGAGGGCATGAAGGTCCATGTCTGGGTGGACGAGACCCGCCCGCGCAACCAGGGCGCCGCGCTGACCGCCTGGGAACTGGGCGCCCATGGCGTGCCGCATACCGTGGTCTCCGACAATGCCGGCGGGCACCTGATGCAGCACGGGCAGGTCGATATCGTCATCGTCGGCACCGACCGCGTCACCCGCAACGGCGACGTGGCGAACAAGATCGGCACCTATCTCAAGGCCCTGGCCGCGAAGGACAACGGCGTGCCCTTCTGGGTCGCCCTGCCGCATTCGACCTATGACCCGCGCGTGGCCGACGGCGTGAAGGAGATCCCGATCGAGGAACGCTCCGCCGCCGAGGTCACCGATGTCACCGGCCGCGCCCCGGACGGATCGCTGGTCACGGTGCGCGTCGCCGCCGAGGGCAGCGGCGCGGCCAACCCGGCCTTCGACGTGACGCCCGCGCGCCTCGTCACCGGGCTGATCACCGAGCGCGGCCGCTGCGAGGCCAGCGCCGAGGGCCTCGCGGCGCTCTATCCCGAGCGTCGCTGAGGCCCCTCCCTCTGGGCCGGTCGGCCTCCTCCGGCCTGCCGGGGCTCCGGCATTGCGGCTGTGGCCCGGGGGGAAGGCTCCGCCCTGCCCCCCATCCGCCAGGAACCCGGTCAACGGATAGGTTGACCCTGGACCTGCCATTCACCGGCTCTTCGCGGCGACCGGACCGTGCCGGAGAGCCTGGCTCTCCGGCGACTGCGGACGCGACCAGCGCAGGCACGGCGCTGTTTTCTTTTTGGGAAGCGCGGAGGGGGGCCGGGATCAAGGTGCGGCGCCCGGGGAAGCCGCCGGCCGGATCAGCCCTGCCGCTCGGCCTCGCAGAGCCGGTTCACCGCGGCCTCGTAGGCTTTCGCGTCGATCTTCCGCAGCGAATTCTCGCTCTGGTAACGCACGGTGCCGAAGATGGCCCGTTTCGCCCAGGGCCGGTCGTGCAGCCCATAGACCCACGCGACGTTGGTGAAGGAATTGGGGTCCCGCCCGTCGAGGAAGTAGCGGTTGTTCAGGCGCAGCGTCCGCGCGAAGCCTTCCTCGGGGCTGGGCGACCATTCGAGGATCTTCTTGCCCCAGTACATGCGCAGATGGTTGTGCATGTAGCCGGTCTCCCGCATCTCGGCCATCGCGACATTCCAGGCATGGTCGTGCGTCCGCCCTTCGGCGAGTTCCCGCTCGCTGTAATGATGCGTGCGCGGGTCCGCGCTGGCGGCGGCGAGCGTCCTGCGCGCCCATTCCGGCACGGCATGCCCATAGCGGTCGTAATGCGCCGTATAGTGCACATGGTTCATCGCCAGTTCGCGGCGGACCACCAGCTCCTCCAGATAGGCCGCCCGGTCCTCCTCGCTGCCTTTCCGCGCCGCGCGGATGGCGAGGACGATCTCCACCGGCGAGATCTGCCCGAAATGCAGGTAGGGGCTCATCTGCGAGGCCGCCGCCGCCTCGGGCCGGCCGCGCCCGGTGCCGTACCGGGTGAAAGGGCCGGCCAGCCAGGCCCGCAGGCGCCGCCTCGCCTCCGTCTCCCCACCGCGGAAGCGGCGCACCGGCGCCACGCCGCGGTCCAGCGCCATGCCGTCGAGCACGGCGCGCGGGTCGGCGATGTCCAGCCCCGGCAGCCGCAGTCCCGCGGCGCTGTGCCGGACCTTCCGCGCCGGCAGAGGGTGCAGGAAATCCTCCATCCGCCGCAGGAGCCTGGGCCGCAGGGTGCGGGCGGCATGCTCGTGATGGTCGGAGGCGATCTCCACCGGCACCACCACATCGCCTTCGACCTGGAGGGTGCGGATCGTCACGGCCCCGCGGATCTCGGCATACCAGCGCTTCTGGATGGCGAGGTAGCCACGGTCCAGCACCAGCAGCGCCGCCTCCCGCGACAGGTCGGCCGCGATCTCCGCCGGGGATGCCTTGCGGATCACGAAGCCGATGCCGCGCTTCGCCAGCCCTTCCGCCGCATCGGCCAGCCCCTCCAGCAGGAAGGCATAGTGCCGGGCATTCGCCTCGGGGAAGCCGTTGGAGCCATCGAGCAGCCCGAAGCAGGCGACCACCGGCAGGCCCAGCCGGTTCGCCTCCTCCACCGCCAGCTCCAGCGCCGGGTTGAAGCGCGACCGGTTGGCCTGCTGCAGCAGGCAGAGCACGTACCGGCCCCCGGTGGCGGGCGCAGTCGCCGGCCCCGCCCCGTTCAGCACCGTGACGCGCCCTTCCTCGATCCCGGATGCCAAGCCCCCGTCCTCCCCCGATCTCCGCCCGGATATCTGTGGCCGCCCGGGAAACCGGCAAGGCAGGCGGGCGGAGGCAGGCGCATGGCCAGGGCGCGGCGCAGAGGCCGCCACGCGGTCCGGTGATCCACGGCTTCCGTTCCCGACAGTCCCGTTCTTCGCAGCATGGTGTCACTGTGCTAACGCCCGGCCCACCGACCGGCACACTTCACTGCGGAACCCCGCCAGATGGACGATTTCCTGCATGCGGCGCGCGAGCGCGGCTTCATCCACCAGGTCACCGACGAGGATGCCCTCGCCGCGCGGCTGAAGGCTGGGCCGCTGCCGAGCTATGTGGGTTTCGACCTGACGGCGGACAGCCTGCATGTCGGCCATCTGCTGCCGATCATGCTGCTGCGGCTGCTGCAGCGCTGCGGCCACAAGCCCGTCGTGCTGATGGGCGGCGGCACCACGCGCATCGGCGACCCGTCCGGCAAGGACGAGGCGCGGCAGCTCCTCTCCGACGAGGTCATCGCGCAGAACAAGGCGGGCATCCGCCGCGTCTTCGAAAGCTTCCTCACCTTCGGCGACGGCCCGGCCGATGCCATCGAGCTCGACAACAACGAGTGGCTCGGCAAGCTGGAATACATCCCCTTCCTGCGCGACGTGGGGCGGCACTTCTCGGTCAACCGCATGCTGACCATGGACAGCGTGAAGCTGCGCCTGGACCGCGACCAGCCGCTCACCTTCCTCGAATTCAACTACATGCTGCTCCAGAGCTACGACTTCCTGGAGCTGAACCGCCGCCACGGCGTCGGCCTGCAGCTCGGCGGGCGCGACCAGTGGGGCAACATCATCATGGGCACCGACCTCGTCCGCCGCGTCGCGGGCAAGGAAGCCTTCGGCGTGACCACGATCCTGCTCACCACCGCCTCCGGCGCGAAGATGGGCAAGACCGCCGCCGGCGCCGTCTGGCTGAATGCCGACCGGCTCTCGCCCTATGACTACTGGCAGTTCTGGCGCAACACCGAGGATGCCGACGTGGCGCGCTTCCTGGCCCTTTTCACCGACCTGCCGATGGCGGAGGTCCGCCGCCTCGGTGCGCTGGAAGGCGCGGAGGTGAACGAGGCCAAGAAGATCCTGGCCACCGAGGCCACCGCGATCCTGCACGGCCGCGCGGCGGCGGAGGCGGCCGCGGAGACCGCCCGCGCCACCTTCGAGGCCGGCACCCTGGCCGAGGACCTGCCCACGGTCGCCGCCCCGCTGCCCGCCACGGTGCTGGACCTGCTGGTGGCCGCCGGCTTCGTCGCCAGCAAGGGCGAGGCGCGCCGCCTGGTGCGCGGCGGCGGCGTCCGCCTGAACGACCAGCCGGTGGGCGACGAGACCCGCCAGGTCACCGAGGCCGACCTGCGCGACGGCACCGCCAAGCTTTCCGCCGGGCGCAAGAAGCACGCGCTGGTGCGGGCAGGCTGACCAGGCTGGTGCCGGAGAAGGTGGCCGCCTAGCGGCCGCGCAGGTACATGCCCGTCAGGAAGGCCGCGGCCAGCCCCGCGGCCGAAAGGCTGAGCAGCAGGCTCTCGCTCCAGTTCATTCCCTCGGCTCCTTCATCTGGCGTCGTGCCTGGAAATGCAGGCCGATCCCCGAGAACAGAAAGAGAATGCCGCCCTTGGGGGTGGCCGTACCGTGGAGCATCGCCGCCACGGGTGCCACGGTCCCGACCAGCATGGGGCTGCTGGCGATGGAGTTCAGCCAGGCGGCGGTCAGTTTGACCTGCTCATTGCGGATCGGGTGGGGAGGATGAGCCACCGCCCGGATCAACGCTCCCGGGGCGGCGCATCGCTGCCGAACAGGTTCCGCAGCATCCCCGGCGCCAGCATGGAGAGCGGGTTCACGGTGATCTGCGGGTCGCTCAGCGTGCCGGTGGCACGGAAGGTCGCGGCCAGCAGCCCGCCGCCCGGCTCGGCGCTGAACAGCCGCCCGACCAGGGGCAGCCGCCCGGCCAGGATGTTCAGCAGATAGGACGGCACGATCGTCCCCTCCAGTTCCAGCCGCCCGTCCCGGCGCATCACCCGCCCCTTGGCGGTGGCGCCGAGCGAGGCCGAGTTGAGCCGCACATCCTCCAGCCCCAGTGCTTCCCGCGTCAGGGCGAAGGGGGCGTGCAGGCGGCTCACGCGCAGTCCCGGCCCGGTCAGCGCCTCCGGGATGCCGTAGAGGGAGAGCGCCTGCAGCAGCTTGCCCAGCCGCGCTCTCCCGCGCAGGCCGAAATTCTCCAGTTCCGCCTCGCCCAGCAGTGGCGAGGCCGGCGTGTCGGCGGCCCAGTGCCCCTGGACCCGCAGCCGGCCATCCTGGACATCCCCCGTCGTGCCGGTGAGCCGCAGCAGCAGCCCCAGATCCGCCACCCGCACCGACAGGTCCCGCCCGCCGCCGGCCCGTGGGGTGACCCTGGCGGCGAAGGCCTCCTGCCCGCCGAAGCGGCCGGAGGCCTGCATCTGCCGCAGCACACCCTGCGCATCGTGCCGGATCCGGGCCTCGACCCGCTCGAAGGGGCCGTCCGAGGTCAGCACCTGCCCCAGCGCGATCTCGGCATCGAAGCCCGGCAAGGCGCTGCGCTCCGGCGCATCCTTCCCCCCTCCTTGTCTCCGGACCCGCTCAGGAAATCCGGATCGGCGCCGCGCAGGTCCAGCACCGGGCCGCGCACCACGATCCGCCAGAGCCCGTCCGGCCCTTCGGGGAAGCCCAGCTCGCCGCTCACGCGCGAGGCCCCGGCCCGCCCTTCGGCCAGGGTCAGCCGGGTGATCCGGGAACCGGGCGCGAATTCCGCCGCGCCGCGCAGCATCAGGTCCGGCGCCTCGATCCGCAGCCCCTCGATGCCGCGCAGCCCGCCGTCGCGCAGGCGCATGGACATCTCCGCCCGCGCCGCCAGGCCGGGCGCCTTGCGCCAGTTGAGCGGCGCCAGGGAAAGCCGCGCCTGGGCGAGATCCGCCTTCGCCTCCACCTGCGTATCGGCGCCGCGCCGCTGCTCGAACTGGGCACTGACGGTGGCCTGGCCGCCGATCCGGTCGCCCAGGATGTCCAGCCGCGTGCCGCGCAGCGCCGCCAGTTCCGCCGGACCTTCGACCTGCCCCTTCACCACCAGTTGCCCCGGCGGGCCGTCGCGGAAATCCACCTGCATCCCCATCCGCGCCGCGCGCAGCGGGCCGAGATCGGCGGTGCCGTCGAGGCGCATCCCCGCCTCGGTCAGGTCCAGCGTGGCCCGGCCCCGCCGCAGCGACTGGTCGAGCAGCAGATCCGGCAGGGCCGCATCCGTCACCTGCCCCTTCACCGCCACGGCGATGCGCTCCACCGGCAGGTCGGCCAACAGCGGGAAGGCAAGGCGCATCGTGACATTCGCCTTGCCGCCCGCCCGCGACAGATCGACCGGCACGGTCTGCAACAGGTGCAGGCGCGGATGGTCCACCACCCGGAGCATGTCGTTCAGCGGCCCGGTGACGCGGCCCGAGATCTCCGTCTTCTCCTGGCCGATATCGAGGTCGTAGAGCCGGACCCGCACCTCCGAGGCGGAGAGCGCGGTGCCCTGCTGCCGCCCACCCTGCCCTTCCACCAGGATCTCCGCCGGGGACAGGAAGCGTATCGTGCCGCTCACATGCTCCACCGGCGGGACGGGGCGCAGCCAGTGCACCGTCGCGTCCTCCACCGTCAGCAGGCCGGTCATCGTTTCCAGCTTCGGCACGCCGCCATTCGCCGGCAGCAGGCCGCCGAACTCCCAGTGCCCGTCCCGCGCCGTGCCGGCGGTCAGGTTCTCCACGATCCAGGAACGCCCGCCCGGCGCCACCGAGGCGGGCCAGTAGAGCGCCAGGTCGGGCAGGAAGGTCCGGTCCACCCCCAGGCCGAGCCGCCAGCGCCAGCCCTCGGCGTGGTGCTGTGCCTCGCCCTGCGCGCTGGCCACCGGCGCGATGCCGCGTGCCCCGGCTCCTTCGGCCAGGGCGAGACGGAAGCGTTGCAGCGTCACGCGATCCGGCCCGGCCTGCAGCGCCGCCTCGATGCCGCGGAAGCCGATGCGCGTGCCGTCCGGCTGCGCCACCTGCCCGGCGCCCAGATGCAGGTCCAACCCGGCGTCGGGTATGTTCCATTGCAGCAGGTCGAGGCCCGAGAAGTGCAGCGCGATCCTGCTTTCCGCCCCGGCCACCGGCGTTGGGGCCGGGGCGGCGGGCGGGGAGGAGCCGCCAGCGCCCCCGGGTTTCGCGCCCTGGTCCGGGGCCTTGACGCCCCCCGCCGCACCTGAACGCGCCGCGCCCGGGGCCGGAGCTGGGACCGGAGCTGGGACCGGGGCCGCCCGGCCGGGAGGCGGGGATGGCGCCGCACCGAAGGACACCCGCTCCCCGGTCGCGGCGCTCAGGGCCACGCGCCCCAGCGTCACCTCGGCCTCGCCGGAGGACCGCCCCCGCGCATCGGGTTCCCCGAGGCTCGCCGAGAGCCGCAGCGCCGGCATCGCGGCCATGGCGGGGGCAGGGGGCGCCGGTGCCGTGCTTCCGGCTGCCACCGGCCCTGGCGCTCCCGGCCCTGGCGCTCCCGGCCCTGGCGCTCCCGGCTCGGGCATGGCGGCGCCCACCCGCACCTTCCCAAGGCCCGGCATCTCCAGTTCGCCCTGCCGGAGCCCGATCTCGACATGACCCCAGGGGCGGCGCTCGGCATCCACGCCATCCAGCCGCAGGGAGAGGGTCGCCGCATCCGGGCCGCCGCCGATCACCGCCCGCCCCCCTTCCGGCAGGGCGAGCACCCCGGCGCCCGCCCGCATGTCGAGCTGCCCCCGGACCCCGTCGCGGCTGTAGCGGAGCCGTGCCTCCAGCGCGACCGGCGCGTCCAGCCCGGCCAGCGGCGCCAGCACCGGCAGTTCCGCCGCGATCTCGGCCGGGCGCATCGCGGGCAGCGAGGCGCGCAGCTCCAGCGTGGCGGGCGCCGCCCCGATGTGGCCGAAGAAGCGCAGGCTGCCCTCTGCGGCCCCGACCCGCAGGCTGCCACCGCCCCGGAAGCCCATATTCTCCCCCTGACGGTCGCGGCGCAGCAGCAGGTCGCCGCCCTGCATCACCGCTCGCAGGGCGCCGTCATGGTCGCGCACCTCCAGCCGGGCCGCGTTCACCCGTACCTCGTGCAGCGCCGCCAGCCGGTCGCGCGCGCCGCTCCGGCGCAACAGGTATTGCAGCGGGTTCTCGTCCGGCAGGGGCCGCGCCGGCCCACGCGAGCCTTCCCCGGCCGCCGCGCCGCGCCCGTCCCGGCTGGAGCTCGCCCCGTTCCTCGCCCGGGGCAGGTTCGGCAGCCCGTCCGGCCCCACCTCCAGCACCAGCAGGGGACCGTCCACCGTCAGCGTCTCGGGCACATAGGCGCCCCGGAGCAGGAGGTTCCGCGCCGGAATCTGCGCTCCGATCTCCGGCAGATCCAGCCGCGCCTTGCCCGAGGCATCCGGCAGTTGCAGCCCGTAGAGCCGCAGCGACAGCGCCGGCGAGCCCGCCGAGTCGACCGGCGGCAGCCAGCTCAGGGCGGCGCCGCCGATCCGCAGGTCCATCCCGTCGCCCGAGGCCAGTTGCTCCAGCGCCGTGGCCAGCATCGGCACGGGCAGCGGCCCCGCCTGCAGCCGCCAGAGCAGGGCGCAGGCCACCAGCCCGCCCGCCGCCGCCAGCGTCATCGCCGCATGGGTCAGCGACACCAGCGCCGGAAGCAGCCCCCGCCGGATCAGCCGCCCCAGGGCCCGGCGCATCCGGCGCCCCGGGCGGGGGCCGGGCATCTCCGCCCGTGCCGCGGGGTCGGCGGCATCGCCCGCCGGAACCGTCGTGACTTGACCGCTCCGCCGCGTCACGGGACGAAAGGCCGATGACAACGCCCGGGATGAAACGCCCCCCGCCCCCTTCGATCCGGCGGCGGCGGAACGGCTGATCGCCAGCTTCGCGGAACGCGGGGCGGCGGAACGTGCCTATGCCACCGGCGAGGGCCAGGCCCTGCTCGCCGCGCTCGGCGGCAACAGCCCTTTCCTGTCCGACCTCGCGCTGCGGGAGGCGCAGACCCTGCTGCGCATGGCTGAGCGCGGGCCGGAGGCGGCGCTGGACACGGCGCTCGACCCGGTGGGCCGCGTCCTGCCCGATGCCGGGCGCGCCCAGCTCGGCGCCGCGCTGCGCCGGGCCAAGCGTCAGGGCGCGCTGATCGTGGCCGCCGCCGACCTCGCCGGGCTCTGGGGACTCGACCAGGTGACGGAGGCGCTGTCCCGCCTCGCCGACACGACGCTGGAGGCGGCGACCAACCAATTGCTGCGCGAGGCGGCGGCGCGCGGGAGCTTCGCCCGGCCCGCAACGGGCGCGGCGCCGGCATCACCGTGCTCGGCATGGGCAAGCTCGGCGCGCGGGAGCTGAACTACTCCTCCGACGTGGACCTGATGATCCTCTTCGACCCGGAGGCGATGCCGGAGCAGGACCGCGCCCAGTCCGTCGCCGTGCGCTTCGCCCGCGACCTGGTGAAGCTGATGGAGGAGCGCACCGAGGAAGGCTATGTCTTCCGCACCGATCTCCGCCTGCGCCCCGACGGCGCCGCTCAGCCGCTCGCGGTCAGCATCCCGGCCTCCGTCTCCTATTACGGCAGCATGGGGCAGAACTGGGAAAGGGCGGCGATGACCAAGGCCCGTCCGGTGGCCGGGGACAAGGTGCTGGGTCAGAGCTTCCTGGATGAGATCCGTCCCTTCGTGTGGCGGCGGCACCTGGATTTCGCGATGATCGCGGACATCCATTCCATCAAGCGGCAGATCCACGCGACGCACGGCCATCGTGGGGCGGGGACCGAAATAGCGGTCGCGGGCCATGACGTGAAGCTCGGCCGTGGCGGCATCCGCGAGATCGAGTTCACGGTCCAGGTGCTGGAGCTGATCTGGGGCGGGCGCGACCCCAGCCTGCGCGACCCGACCACCCTGGGCGCTCTGGCGGCCCTGGCCGGGGCCGGGCGGCTCGACCGCCGCGCGGCGGTGGACCTGGCCGATGCCTATACCTTCCTGCGGACCATCGAGCACCGCCTGCAGATGGTGGCGGACCGGCAGACGCACCGGTTGCCGGAGGATGAGGACGGGTTGCGCCGCATCGCCGCCTTCAGCGGCTTCAGCAGCCTGGATGCCTTCTCCGCCGCGCTCACCGCCTGTTTCAACCGCGTGGCGCATCACTACGGACGCCTGTTCGAGAGCGCGCCCGACCTGAGCGGCGAGGGCGGCAACCTCGTCTTCACCGGCACGGAGGACGATCCGGAGACCACGCGCACGCTGCGGGAGATGGGCTTCACCAACCCGGCCGGCATCTCCGCCATGATCCGCGGCTGGCACCATGGCCACCGCCGCGCCACCCGCAGCGAGCGCGCGCGCGAGCTGCTGACGCTCCTCATGCCGACCCTCCTGGCCGCCTTCGCGCGGCAGCGCGAGCCCGACGCGGCGCTGGCCCGCTTCGACACGCTACTGGAAAAGCTGCCGACCGGCGTGCAGTTGCTCAGCCTCTTCCTGCGCAACCCGCACCTGCTGGAACGGGTGGCCGGCATCCTGGGCGCCGCGCCGGCGCTGGCCGACCACCTCGCCCGCCATCCCTCGGCGCTGGAAGGGCTGCTGTCCGGCGGCGCGGGCTCGGCCGCCGCCGCCCTGCCCGCCCTGGTCGGCGCGGCGCGGCACTACGAGGAGGTGCTGGAGGGTGCCCGCCGCCTCGTCACCGAGGGGCGTTTCGAGATCGACGCCGATGCGCTGGAGGGGCTGATCGACGCCGATGCCGCCGGGCTGGCGCGCGCCGACCTCGCCGATGCCGCCATCGCCGCGCTGCTGCCGGAGGTGGTGCGCGATTTCTCGGCCCGCTACGGCCGGATCCGCGGCGGTTCCATGGCCGTCGTCGCCATGGGCAAGCTCGGCGGGCGGGAGATGCAGCCGGGCTCGGACCTGGACCTGATCCTGATCTACGACCACCCGCCGGAGGTGCAGGACAGCAGCGGCGGGGCGCGGAGCCTGCCGGCCCCCACCTGGTTCGCCCGGCTCGCCGCGCAGTTCATCGCCGCCCTCACCGCCCCGGGGGCCGAGGGGCGGCTCTACGAGGTGGACATGCGGCTGCGCCCTTCCGGCAACAAGGGGCCCATGGCCACCGGCCTGGCGGGCTTCGAGCGCTACCACACCGAAGGGGCCTGGAGCTGGGAGCGCATGGCCCTCACCCGCGCCCGCCCGCTGGCGGGGCCGCCGGCGCTGCGGCGACGCATCGCCGCCACCGTGCGCCAGGCCCTGGCCCTGCATGCCGGGCCGAAGGTCCTCTCCGATGCGCGCGACATGCGCGCCCGGATGCTGCGCGACCTGCCGCCCGAGGGGCCCTGGGATGTGAAGGCCATGCGCGGCGGGCTGGTGGAGGTGGAGTTCATCGCCCAGGCCCTGCAATGCGCCCATGCCGCCAGCCATCCGCGCATCCTGGCGACGACGACGCGCGAGGCGCTGGCGCGGCTGGCCAAGGCGCGGCTGCTGCCGCCCGAGGATGCCGCCGCCCTGATCCGCGCCGACCGCTTCTGGCGCAGCATCCAGGCCATGCTGCGCCTCACCGTCGGGCGGCCGCGGACCGAGGCCCTGCCCCCCGCCGCCAGCACGGCGCTGCTGCGCATCTGCACGCCCTACATGACGGATGGCGCGGCCGACTCCGCCGCTCCGGTTGACCTCGCCGCGCTGCGCGGGGAGATGCAGAGGACCGCCGAGACGGTCCGGACTCTCTTCGAGCGCCATCTCGGCCCCCTCCCCCACCGGGCGGAGGCACATCCCATCGGGAAAGGACCACGCCGTGATCGAAGCGGGAATGGACGCGCCGCCCTTCACCATGCCGGCCAGCGGCGGCCGCACGGTCAGCAAGGCGGCCCTCGGTGGGAAGCCCTTCCTGCTCTACTTCTATCCGAAGGCCGACACCTCCGGCTGCACCCAGCAGGCCTGCGGCATCCAGGAGGCCCTGCCCGCCCTGGGCAAGCTCGGGCTGACGGTGATCGGTGTCTCGCCCGACCCGATGAAGGCGATCGAGAAATTCGCCGCGAAGTACAACCTCACCTTCCCGCTCGCCTCGGATGCCGAGCATGCGGTGGCCGAGAGCTATGGGGTCTGGGTCGAGAAATCGATGTACGGGCGCAAGTACATGGGCATGGAGCGCACGAGCTTCCTGATCGGCCCGGACGGCAAGGTCGCGCAGGTCTGGCGCAAGGTGAAGCCGGCCGAGCACGCCGCCCTGGTGCGCGAGGCTGCGGCGAAGCTCTGAGGCGCCGGCACGGCACGGGGAGCGGCGCAGCCCCTCCCCGGCCTCTCAGATGTAGCGCAGCGCCAGCACGCCGCCGACGATCGCCAGGGCCGTCGCGCCCGCGATCAGGTTCAGCCGCTTCTCGATGAACTCCCGCGCCGGCGGGCCATAGGCGCGCAGCAGCCAGGCCAGCATGTAGAAGCGTGCGCCGCGCGTGACGACGCTGCACACGAAGAAGATCGGCAGCGAGAAATGCGCCGCGCCGGCGGCGATGGTGACGATCTTGTAGGGGATCGGCGTCAGCCCCTTGATCAGGATCACCGCCGCGCCCCAGCGTTCGAACCAGGCGCCGAAGGTCTGCAGCGCGTCGGCATGGCCATAGGCGGCCAGCACCGGCAGCGCCACCGCCTCGAAGAGATAGGCGCCGATGGCATAGCCCAGCAGCCCGCCGATCACCGAGGTGACGGTGCAGATGAAGGCGTAGTGGTAGGCCCGGTCCGGCCGCGCCAGGCACATGGGGATGAGCATGGCGTCGGGCGGGATGGGGAAGAAGCTGCTTTCCGCGAAGGACACCGCCCCCAGGGCCGCCGGGGCCCGGGGATGCGCGGAAAGGGCGATGATCCAGTTGTAGAGGGCGCGGAGCATGACCCGCGGCATCCCATGCCGCGATGCAACAAGCAAGTTACAAATCGCGGATTCATCTTAAAAAATGGACAGCGCTCTCAGAAAGCGTAACGGATGCGGCAATAGGGCATCACCTCACCCAGGATGGCGGTGAAGCGCTGGAGCAGCCTCCCCTTCACCCCATGCCGGTAGCGCAGGTTGCGCGCCCCGTTCTGGCTCAGCTTCTCCTCCTGCCAGCGCGGCTGCCAGAGCAGTTCCTCGGCCCTCGGATGCCAGGCGAGGTTCACCTCGTGCAGTCCGGCGCTGTGGGTCAGCATGATCACCTCCGCCGCCAGCCCCTGCTTCGCCGCCTCCGGCAGCCGGCCGTCGATCTGCCGGAACAACTCGCGCCATTCCGCCTCCCAGCCCTCATGCACCACCACGGGCGAGAAGTTCAGGTGCAGTTCGTAGCCGGCCTGGAACAGCTCGCCCGCGAAGCCGATCCGCTCCGCCACCGGGGAGGTCCGCACATCCAGCAGCCGCGCCCGCGCGTCCGGCATCAGGGAGATCCGCACCCGCGTCCGGCCGCGCGGGTCGTAGTCCAGGATCGCCGGATTCACGAATTTCGTGGCGAAGGAGCCCTTGGCGTTCGGCAGACCGCGGAACAGGGCCACGAGGTCGCGGACGTTGCCGGAGATCGAGGCATCCACCGACAGGTCGCCATTCTCTCCGATGTCATAGACCCAGTCGCGCGCATCCACCTGGTTGGGCTCCAGCTTCATGCCCTGCCGCGCAGCGTGGCGGGCGATGAAGCCGGTGATCGCCTCGATGTTGGTGAAGACGGTCACCGGGTTCGCATGGCCCTTGCGCCGCGCCACGTAGCAATAGGCGCAGGCCATGGCGCAGCCGTTGGAGACCGAGGGTGCGATGAAATCGGCGCTGCGCCCGTTGGGCCGGCAGACCAGGGTCTTCTTGACGCCCAGCACCAGCACGTCGCGCTTGCTGGCCAGCCAGTCCTCCGCGCTCCCCTCCCGCAATTCCGGGATGGACTGGTGCGAGGCCACCTCCACCTGCCGCGCCTCCGGGAAGCGCGCCAGGATCTCGCGCCCTCTCCCGCCTTCTCGCACGGCGGGTTCCAGGAAGATGGTTTGGGGATCGAGTAGGTAGCCGGGCAGCATGCCATTCCACGCCTTGGTCCCCGCAAGTGGCGATGCGGCGGCGCTCCGCAAGCGGTTTTCCAGGCACTGCTGGCCACCCCGGGGGAGGCCCGCCTCCCCCCGCCCCCCTCCGCTGGGGAGATGGTATCTCCCCAGACCCCGCCTTTCGTTGGCGCCAGAGACAAGGTCGGCCTGCGGCCTGATCCTCGGGAGCAGGTGGGTCAGCGGGGCTCCCGAAAGGAAAAATCATCATCTCCGCGCTGGCGGCGCGCTCCGGCATCAGCCAGCACCAACGAACCGGGTCCGGGGGAAAGGCTGCGCCTTGCTCCCGGAGGGCGGCGCCCACCCAGCTCAGACCGGCAGCGTCACCACCGCCCGCAGGCCGCCTTCGGCGCGGTTTTCCAGCGTCACGTCGCCGCCATGGGCGCGCAGGATGTTGCGGGCAATGGGCAGGCCGAGGCCGGTGCCGCCCGTCTCCCGGTTGCGGCTGGTTTCCAGGCGGCGGAAGGGCTGGAACACCGCCTCCTGCGATTCCTCCGGCACGCCGGGCCCGTCATCCTCGACGAAGAGCCGCACCACAGGGTTCTGGCGGCCGCTGGGCGGTTCCAGCCGGAGCCGGGCGGCATGGCCGTATTTCAGCGCGTTGTTCACGAGGTTCGTCAGCGCCCGCTTCAGCGCGATGGGGCGCCCGCGCACCGTCAGCCGCAGCGGCCCCTGATAGGCCAGCACGTCCTCCGCCTCCGGCCGCGCATCCGCTTCCTCATCCAGCACGGTGCGGCAGAGCGCCGCGAGGTCGAGGGGCACGGAGGGTTCGTCGGCCGCATCGTCGCGCGCGAAGGCCAGGGTGGCGTTCACCATGGCCTCCATCTCGTCGAGGTCGGTCAGCATCCGCCGCCGCTGCTCGTCATCCTCCAGGAACTCGGCCCGCAGCCGCAGCCGGGTGATCGGCGTGCGCAGGTCGTGGCCGATGGCCGCCAGCATCTGCGTGCGGTCGCCGACGAAGCGGCGGATGCGCTCGGCCATGGTGTTGAAGGCATGGGCGGCGGTGGCGACCTCCAGCGGCCCGGTCTCCGGCAGGGGTGGCGCGTTCACGTCCCGCCCCAGCGCCTCGGCGGCCCGCGCCAGGTCGCGCACAGGCCGGATCAGGCGCCGTGTCGCCGCTACGATCAGCAGCGCCGCGGCCACCGTCATCACCCCGAAGGCGATCAGGAAGGTGGGCGAGTGCCAGGGCCGCGGCGGCGGCACCCGCAGCCGCAGGTTCAGCCAGAGGTCGCTGTTGGGCAGGCGCAGGGAGATCAGCAGCGCCTGGCCCTTGCCGGTGCCCACCACCATCTCCCGCGGTTGCAGGCGCGGCGGCAGGTTCAGGATGGCCTCGGGCGGCAGGAGGCTGAGCACGTCCTCGCCGGGCGTGGCGAGGCTGTTCCGGGCGGTGGGCGCGTCGTCCAGGCTGGCGGTGAGGCCCTCGGGCAGGTCCACCTCGTTCACGATCATGTCGCGCCGGTCGGGCGGCGCGATGATCAGCGTCCGCCACAGCCCCATGGCCCGGCCAGAGATTTCCCGGCGCTCCACGAAGCGCTGCAGGTCCACCCGGTCCAGCGCATGGATCAGCAGGCCCGCCGCCTGCACCAGCATCAGGGCCAGTAGCAGGAAGATCGCCGTGCGCGCCGCCAGCGAGCGCGGCAGCCAGCCGATGTGCCAGACGCCGCGCCCCTGCGCCGGCGCGCTACCGGAGGGGTTGCCGGAGGGACTGCCAGGAACGGAGGTGGCGTGGGGCGGCCCGGCGGACGGGCTGGAAAGGCCGGCGGCCGGGCCGGGACTCACTTCCGGGGCCTCATGCCGCGCGCTCGACGCTGGCTGCCAGCACATAGCCGCCGCCGCGCACGGTCTTGATCAGCGTGGGGTTGCGCCCGTCATCCTCCAGCTTGCGCCGCAGGCGGGACACCGCCACGTCGATCGCCCGGTCGAAGGGCCCGGCCTGCCGCCCGCGCAGCAGGTCCATCAGCATGTCGCGCGTCAGCACGCGGTTCGGCCGCTCCACCAGCACGGTCAGCAACTCGTACTCTCCGCCGGTGAGCGAGACCTCGGTGCCGGAGGGGTCGAGCAGGCGGCGGCGGGCGGGTTCCAGCGTCCAGCCGGCGAAGCGCATCGCCTTGGGCGGCGGGTCCTTGGGCGCCGCCCCCTCGCCCGAGGCGCGGCGGAGCACGGCGCGGATGCGGGCCAGCAACTCGCGCGGGTTGAAGGGCTTGGCGACATAGTCGTCCGCCCCCAGTTCCAGCCCCACGATGCGGTCCGTCTCCTCCCCCATGGCGGTGAGCATCACGATCGGGACATCGGACTGGCTGCGCAGCCAGCGCGCGAAATCCAGCCCGGATTCCCCTGGCAGCATCAGGTCCAGGATCACCAGATGGTAGCGGCCGAGCGGCCAGACGCGCCGCGCCTCCCGCGCCTCCCGCGCGGCGGTGACGCGAAGCCCCTGTTTCTCCAGGAAACGGGACAGAAGGTCGCGGATCTCTCGATCGTCATCGACGATCAGGATGTGAGGGGCAGGCTCCATGGCTGTTACATAAGCCGGCTTATCGGGATTCGTCCGCATCTCTTGCAACGATATGTTGCAATGCGCCTGCCCGTTGCCAGCCGTTGCACTTTCGCATGCATCATGACTTGGGTTTCCGTCTCCCCGCGCCCATCTTCAGGATACGCCGCTGCCCTTCCCCCCCTTACGGGGCAGTGGCGATAGCAGGCGGCGGGAGAGCCGCACTTCCCCCCTCAGGCTCCCCGCCGCCTCTTCTCCGTTCCGTTCTGTTCCACGGTCTCGCCCTTCGGCATCTGCGTCCGCAGATCCATCGCGGCCGCATGCGCATCCCCGCGCGCGGCACCGCTTTCCAGGGCGCGCGTTTTCCGGCAGGGGCGGATATCCCCCGGAACAGGACCGGCAGCCCTGACGACCCCTTCCCCCTTCGTTTCGCCCCCAGCTCCCGCCGAGCAGCTCGACGCCATCGCCCCGCCGGGGCTCGATGCCGCACGCCGCCGGCTGTTGCTGGCCGATCCGGCGCTGGCGCGGGTCGAGGACGTCGCGGGGCCGCTTCCCTGGCGCACCCGGCCGCGCGGCTTTCCGGGCCTGCTCCGGGCGATCTGCGGCCAGATGATCAGCGACCGGGCGGCCTCGGCGATCTGGCTGCGCCTCGCCGCCCTGCCGGGCGCGCTGACGCCGGAGGGGCTGCTGCGCCTGGACGATGCCGCCCTCTGCGGCACCGCCGGCCTGTCGCGCCCCAAGGCCGCCCATGCGCGCGCCCTGGCCCTGGCGGTGGTGGAAGGGCGGCTCCGTCCCGAAGCCCTGCCCGGCATGAACGATGCCGAAGCGCTGGCGCATCTGACCGCCATTCCCGGCCTCGGGCGCTGGACCGCCCAGGTGCATCTGCTCTTCGCCGAGGGGCGGGAGGACATCTTCCCGGATGGCGACCTCGCCCTGGCCGCCGGCCTCGCCCATTTCCGGGACCTGCCGTCACGCCCGCCGCCACGGGAACTCGCCCGGCTCGCCCTGGCCTGGGCGCCGCACCGTTCCCTGGCCGCCCGGCTCCTCTGGCACTGGTGGCGCCATGCCACCTATCCGCCCGCCCTCCTCCGGCCGCCGGGCTGAGGACTCCCGCTCCGCCGGGATAGACCGGTGCCCTTCGCCATGAGAAGGGATGGGGCATGTCCGCCGCCCTCGCCCTGCCCCCAACCCCGCCCCTTTCGGCCCGCCTGCGCGCCACCGCCGCCCCGCCCATCCCCGCCGCGCGCCGCTGGGCCGCCGCCTATGACGGCGCGGCCGGGCCGCTGCTGGACCTGACCCAGGCGGTGCCGGGCTATCCGCCCCCGCCGGAACTGCTGGCGCGGCTGGCCGAGGCGGCGGGGGAGGCTTCCTGCGCCACCTACGGCCCGATCGAGGGCGACGCGGCGCTGCGCGAGGCCCTGGCCGCCGATATCGCCGCGGCCTATGCGGCGGCGGTGACGGCGGAGGATGTGGTGATCACCGCCGGCTGCAACCTCGCCTTCTCGCTGGCCATGCCGGTGATGGCGGGCAGTGGCGAGGCGGTGATGCTGCCCACCCCCTGGTACTTCAACCACCGCATGGCGCTGGAGATCGCCGGGATCGGCGCGGTGCCGCTGCCCTGTGACGCCGGGGACGGGTTCGTGCCCGATCCGGACCGCGCCGCCGCGCTGCTGGCGGCCAATCCGCAGGTCCGCGCCCTGGTGCTGGTGACGCCCAACAACCCGACCGGCGCCATCATCCCGCCAGCAACCCTGGCGCGCTTCGCCACCCTCTGCCGCGAACGCCGCGTCTGGCTGGTGCTGGACGAGACCTATCGCGACTTCCTGCCGGGGCGGGAGGCGCCGCACGGGCTCTTCGCCGACCCGTCCTGGCGCGACGGCATCCTCCAGCTCTACTCCTTCTCCAAGTCCTACTGCGTGCCCGGCCACCGGCTCGGCGCCATCCTGGCCGGCCCGGCCTTCCGCGCGGAGCTCGCGAAGTCGGTGGACACGCTGCAGATCTGCCCGCCCCGCGCGGCACAGAAGGCGGTCGCCTGGGCGGTGCCCGCGCTGCGCGGCTGGCGGGAGGGCAACCGCGACCTGATGGGCCGCCGCGCCGCCGCCTTCGCCCGGCTGATGGCCCCGATCGGCCATCGCTGGCGCGTGGATGCGCTGGGCGGGTACTTCGCCTATCTGCGCCTGCCAGACGGCGCCCCGGATGCCGTCGAGGCCGCGGAGATCCTGGCCGCCAGTCACGGGCTCCTCACCCTCCCTGGCCCTTTCTTCGGCCCGGGGCAGGAGCGCCACCTGCGCCTCGCCTTCGCCAATGCGCCGGAGGAAGCCCTGGCCGACCTGCCGGCACGGCTGTCCGGCCTGGGCTGAGGGCGCCCGCGCCCCGGTCAGCGCAGCCGCGCGCCCTCCCCGCCCCAGGCGTCGCGCTCCAGGATCACGATCCCCGCCTCCTCCAGCGCACGCCGGATGGCCGCGCTGGTGGAACGCTGCAGCTCGTGCTGCCCACCCTCGAAGCCGCGCACGGTGCTGCGGCTGATCTCGGCCCTTTCGGCCAGATCATCCTGTGTCCAGCCCAGCAGCGCGCGGGCGGCGCGGCATTGCCCGGAAGTCAGAGTCATCCCAACTGACACATGGGATGCGGATTTACCGCGTCAATATCACCCAAAATGGTTGAAAGAACTTACAGCCGATCCATCTTTTGACCGTCCATACCATGCAACCGGAAGGGGAGAGCCGTGCCACACCACACGCCGCTCATCGCGACGATCAGTGTCGGCCTTGTGCTGGCTTTCGCCTTCGGCCTCCTGGCCCACCGGCTGAGGATTTCTCCGCTGGTGGGCTATCTCCTGGCCGGTGTCGCTGTCGGTCCCTTCACCCCCGGCTTCGTCGCCGACGCGGAACTCGCCGCGGAACTCGCCGAGATCGGCGTCATCCTGCTGATGTTCGCGGTCGGGCTGCACTTCTCCCTCAAGGATCTGATGTCGGTGCGCAACATCGCCGTGCCCGGCGCGGTGGTGCAGATCGCGGTTGCCACGCTGATGGGCATGGCGCTCGCCTGGGGGCTGGGCTGGAGCATCCCGGCCGGCATGGTCTTCGGCCTCGCCCTTTCCGTCGCCAGCACCGTGGTGCTGACCCGCGCCCTGGGCGAAAGGCGGCTGCTGGAAACCGAGCGCGGGCGGATCGCGGTCGGCTGGCTGGTGGTGGAGGATCTGGTGATGGTGGTGGCGCTGGTGCTGCTGCCGGTGGTCGGCCAGATCTCCGCCGGGGGCACCGTCTCGATCGGCGAGGTGGCCACGATCCTGGGCATCACCCTGGCGAAGGTCTCCGCCTTCGTCGCGGTGATGCTGCTGGTGGGCCGCCGGGTCATCCCGATGATCATGCACTACGTCGCCCATACCGGCTCGCGGGAGTTGTTCCGGCTTGCCGTCTATGCGCTGGCGCTCGGCGTGGCGGCGGGGGCGGCCTCGCTCTTCGATGTCTCCTTCGCCCTTGGCGCCTTCTTCGCCGGCATGGTGATGGCGGAAAGCCAGCTTTCCCAGCGCGCGACGGAGGAGGCGCTGCCGCTGCGCGATGCCTTCGCGGTGCTGTTCTTCGTCTCGGTCGGCATGCTGTTCGACCCGACGGTGCTGGTGGAGGCGCCCTGGGCGGTGCTCGGCACCATCGCCATCATCCTGCTGGGCAAGTCCGTCGCCGCCTGGCTGATCGTGCGCGCCTTCGGCCATCCCAACGGCACCGCCGTCACCATCTCCGCCAGCCTGGCCCAGATCGGCGAGTTCTCCTTCATCCTGGCCGGCCTCGGCGTCAGCCTGCACCTGCTGCCGGAGGAAGGGCGCGACCTGATCCTGGCCGGCGCCATCCTCTCGATCTTCCTGAACCCCTTCATCTTCGCCCTGGCAGAGCGCCGCCCCGCCCGCCGCTATCCGAAGGAGGAGGTGGCTGCCGCGGCCGCCGCCGATGCCGCCGCGGCGATGGAGCGGGTGCAGGAGGAGATCCCCGGCCCCGGCGAGCAGACGGCCACCACGCTCGCCGACCACGACGTGCTGATCGGCTATGGCCGCGTCGGCCGGATCGTCGGCAGTGGCCTGCTGGAGGCGGGCCGGCCGCTCCTGGTCTTCGACGACCGGGAGGATTCGCTGGAGCGCGCCCGGGCCGCCGGGGCGGAGGTGATCGAGGGCAATGCCGCCGATCCGCAGGTCCTCGCCCTGGGCAACATCGCCGGCGCCCGGCGCCTCTTCGTCACCGTGCCGGAGGCTTTCGAGGCCGGACAGGTGGTGGAGCAGGCCCGCGCCCTGAACCCTGATCTGGAGATCGTGGCCCGGGCGCATTCCGACGCCACGGTGGAGCACCTGTCCCGGCTCGGCGCGATCTCACGGTGATGGGGGAGCGCGAGATCGCACGGCGCATGCTGGAGGCCGCCCTGCCGGAGGATGCCGAACTCGCCGCCGCCGAACGGGCGGCCGGGTTGCTGCCCACCCCGCGCCAGGACGTGATCCAGACGCTGGACGAGGCGCTGGATCAGGCCCCGGACCGGACCGCGAGCCAGGCAGCCGGGTGACGGGGCGGGGCTATCCGCCCTGGAAAGCGCCCGGCTGCCCATGAAATGACCGATCTGGCCATGGAGGCGGCGTGCGCCCGGCGGATGGCGCCACCGCTTCGGCCTGCTCCGCCTCAATAGCCCTGGATCAGCAGGGCCAGTTCCGCCAGCCCCCAGGAGGCCAGCAGGCCGAGCAGCCCGGCCATGGTGGCCTCCCGGACCACGATCGGCAGTGGGCGGCGGCGCGTCGCCGAGACACAGGGGGGAAGGGGCTGGGTCATGCCCCGATCATGCACGAACAAAACATGAACACAACGGGAAAATAATTGCCCCGGCGTTCCTCCTCTTGCCCCTACCGGGGCCGGCGGACCGGTGGCGATGCGAAATATCGCGTGACCTCCCCGGAACCCGCACCGTCCCACTTTTCCGGCACGTGCCTTGCTGTACGCTCATACCATGGTCGCCAAAGCCTTCGACGAGATGAACGCTGACGGGGAGATCAGGCCGCCCTATGCGGGCCTGGCTCGCTACCTCGACAAGCACGGGCCCGCAGCCCTGGACGCCAAGAGACGGGAAGCCGAGGTGCTGTTCCGCCGCATCGGCGTCACCTTCGCCGTCTATTCCGACGGTGGCGACCCTGAGCGGCTGATCCCCTTCGATGTCCTGCCGCGCATCCTGTCCCGCGCCGAATGGGACCGGCTGGCGGCGGGGCTGGAACAGCGGGTCAAGGCGCTGAACGCCTTCCTGCAGGATGTCTACAACGAGCAGCGCATTCTGGAGGAAGGGGTGATCCCCGCCGCCCTGGTGCTGGAGAACGAGGGCTACCGGAAGGAGATGACGGGCTTCACCCCGCCCGCCGGAGTCTGGACGGTGATCTCGGGCATCGACCTCGTGCGCACCGGCCCCGACGCCTTCTTCGTGCTGGAGGACAATTGCCGCATCCCTTCCGGCGTCTCCTACATGCTGGAGAACCGGGAGGCGATGATGCGGCTCCTGCCGCAGCTCTGCGCCGCCCACCGCATCGCGCCGGTGAGCCATTATCCCGAGGAGCTGCTGGAGACGCTGAAGGCCATCGCCCCGGAGGGTGCCGGCGACAGCCCGACCGTGGTGGTGCTCACCCCCGGGCCGTACAACAGCGCCTATTACGAGCATTCCTTCCTGGCCGACGAGATGGGCGTGGAACTGGTCGAGGGCCACGACCTCTTCGTGAAGGACGACACGGTCTTCATGCGCACCACCGCCGGGCCGCAGCGGGTGGATGTGATCTACCGCCGCGTGGACGATGAGTGGATCGACCCGGAGGTCTTCCGCCCCGACAGCGCGCTGGGCGTCCCGGGGCTGATGCGCGCCTACCGCGCCGGGACGGTGGCGCTGGCCAATGCCCCCGGCGCCGGGGTCGCGGACGACAAGGCGGTCTATCCCTACGTGCCGGAGATGATCCGCTTCTACCTGAACGAGGAGCCGCTGCTGCAGAACGTGCAGACTTTCATGTGCTCCCGCGACGATGACCGCGCGCATGTGCTGACCAATCTCGACAAGCTGGTGGTCAAGCTCGCCCGCGGCTCCGGCGGCTATGGCATGCTGGTCGGCCCGCATGCGACGGAGGCGGAGCGCGAGGATTTCGCCGCCCGCATCCGCGCCCGGCCGGAGGACTACATCGCCCAGCCGACGCTCGCCCTTTCCACCGTGCCGACGGTGACGGAGGACGGGCAGCTCGCCCCCCGCCATGTCGATCTCCGTCCCTTCGTCCTGATGGGCAGGGAGGTGCGCATGGTGCCCGGCGGGCTGACCCGCGTGGCGCTGCGCGAGGGCTCGCTCGTGGTCAATTCCTCCCAGGGCGGCGGCACCAAGGACACCTGGGTGATCGAGGACCGCATGGTCCAGCAGATGGGGCCGCGCGGCATGACCCAATCCATGGGGGGCATGACCCAGAGCCTGGCGCCGATGCCACCGCTGTCGCCATTGCCCCCGGCACCCGCCGACGAGACGGAGGGCAAGTCCTGATGCTCGCCCGCACCGCCGACAGCCTGTTCTGGCTCGCCCGCTACAACGAGCGCGCCGGCAACCTCGCCCGGGCGCTCGCCTCCAGCCTGCGCATGGCCTCGCTCACCACCATGGATGGGGAGGACGGGGAATGGCGGCATCTCCTCGTCGCCTCCGGCACCGATGCCAGCTTCCGGGGCCGCTACGAGGAATGCTCCGGCCGCGCCGCGGTGGAATGGCTCACCCTCGACACCGGCAACCCCTCCTCCATCGCCTCCTGCCTGGAGGCCGCGCGACGCAACGCCCGCACCGTGCGCACGGCGCTGACCGTGGATATGTGGGAGGCGGTGAACGACACCTGGATCGCGCTGCACCGCCTGGGCTCCGACGCGGTGCAGGACGACCAGCTTCCCGGCTTCCTGGACTGGGTGAAGTCCCGCACCCTGGCCTTCAACGGCGCCGCGGCGGACACCATGCTGCGCGACGATGCCTGGCGCTTCACCCATCTCGGCACCATGCTGGAGCGTGCCGACAACACCGCGCGGCTGCTCGATGCGCGCCACATCCTGTTCGGCGTGCAGCATCCCGAGCATCACCTGCAATGCCAGGCGGTGCTGCGCTCCCTTTCCGCGCTGCGCGCCTACCAGTACATGTACCGCTCGCGGATCGAGCCCTCCCGCGTCGCCGAGCTCCTGCTGCTGCGGCGGGAGATGCCGCGCTCGCTGCGCTTCTGCTACATGCGGCTCGACCGCACGCTGGCGGATATCGAGGCGGAGGAGACGCTGATCTGCGGCGACTGCCGCACCATCTCCTCGGGGCTGCTCGCCCGCGTCAGCGGCCGGCCGGTCGCGGATATCCTGACCCCTGGGCTGCACGGCTTCCTGACCGCGGCGATCAACGAGCACACCCGCCTCGGCGCCGAGATCAGCCGCTGCTTCCTGAACGGCTGAGCATGGGGGCGGCGGCATGACCTATTGCGTCGGGCTGTTCCTGCGCCAGGGGCTGGTCATGCTCTCGGACACCCGCACCAACGCGGGCGTCGACAACATCGCCACCTTCAGCAAGAGCTACGCGGTCAGCGTGCCGGGGGAGCGCGTGCTCTGCCTGCTCTCCTCGGGCAACCTCGCCATCACCCAGGCGGTCTGGAACCGGCTCCAGGAAGGCGTCTTCCTGGAAGGGCAGCGCCAGACCCTGCTCACCGTCTCCTCCATGTTCCAGGCGGTGCAGCTCGTCGGCGCCGCGGTCCGCGCCATCTATGCGACGGACGGGCCGAGCCTCTCGGCCCACAAGGTCGGCTTCTCCGTCTCCCTGATGCTGGGCGGGCAGATCGCCGGCGGGCCGATGCGGCTCTACCTCGTCTATGCCGCCGGCAACTTCGTCGAGGCCACGCCCGACACGCCCTTCCTGCAGATCGGCGAGACCAAGTACGGCAAGCCCATGCTGGACCGGGTGCTGACCCACGAGACCGGGCTGGTGGACGGCATCAAGCTGACCCTGATCAGCATGGACGACACGCTGCGCTCCAACCTCACTGTCGGCCTGCCGCTGGACCTCCTGGTCTATGTGGAAGGCAGCCTGCGGATCGGGTTGCAGCGCCGGATCACCGAGGACGATCCCTATTTCCGCGCCCTGCGCGAGAACTGGTCCAACCGGCTGCGGGATACCTATGCCAGCCTGCCGGTGCCGGACTGGCTCCCGCCCGGTGAGCCGCCGCCCATCCCGGTCTGATACGGGCGGCGGCTCGCATGGAGGATACCCTCCGCCTCAGCCGTGGCACCCGGCGTCCGGCCCCGGGGAGTGGGCGCCACTGGTGGCCGTCCGCCTGCGGGCTGATCCCCAGGGAGAAAGAAAACAACACCCTGGCCGCTCTGGCGGCATCCGGACCCGCCGGAGAGCCAGGCTCTCCGGCGCGATCCGGCCACAGCCAGAGCCGGCGAATGGCAGGTCCAGGAGCCACCGGCTCCTGGCGGATGGGGGGTACGGGGGGAAGGCAGGGCCTTTCCCCCGGGCCACAGGCACGGCGCGCCCCGGGGCGGACGGCATCTTTTCTTCTTTGTTTCGCAACCACTGGCTGCTAGGGCGGAAGATGATGACGCCCGCGAGCAGCCGGCCGACGCCTTCGCGTCGGCGACGAGACGCGGCGTTCCCGAGCGGTATGCCGCGGAGCGCCCATCACGCCAGGATCGAGGGTCGATCCCTGGTCCCCCGAGGCAGCGGCCTGGCGGCCCGCGGCGCGCTGATGCTCGTCGGCGGCCTGCTGATGGCCATGCCGGCCGCCCAGGCCAAGCCGACGGGGGCCAAGCCGATGGGGGCCAAGGCGGAAGCCAGGCAGGCCCGCCCGGAACGGGGGGAAGCCGGGGGGCGCGCCGAGGGCAGCCCGCGTGCCGCCTGCCTGTCCGCGGCGCGGGAGGCGGAGGCCCGGAACGGCCTCCCCGAGGGCCTGCTGGTGGCGGTGGCGCTGGCGGAATCCGGGCTGCATGCCTATGCGCTGAACATCGGCGGCCGCTCCTACTTCCCCGATACCTCCGAAGCCGCCCGCCGCCTCGTGGCGGGTGCCCGGCCCGGCCAGTCCATCATGGCCGGCTGCGTGCAGGTGAATGCCCGCGTCCATGCCGCGCGCTCCGATTGGCCGCTCGACCCGGCCCGCGCCACCGACTGGGCGGCCCGCCATCTGCGGGCGAAGTATGACAGCACGGGCGACTGGGGCGATGCGATCCGGGCCTGGAACGGCGGCAGCCCCCGCACCCGGGACGAGCTGGTCTGCCGTATCCAGGCGAAGCTGCAGGTGACCAACCCGGCCTCGCGCCTGCTGGCGAGCGAACAGTGCGGCGCCCGCTTCGCCCAGGACCGCCGCAATGGCGCGGCCCTGCTGGAAGTGGCGGAGGCGAAGGAACGCTGAACGCTGAACGCTGAACGCTGAACGCTGAACGCTGAACGCTGAACGCTGAACGCTGAACGCTGAACGCTGAACGCTGAACGCTGAACGCTGAACGCTGAACGCTGAACGCTGAACGCTGAACGCTGAACGCTGAACGCTGAACGCTGAACGCTGAACGCTGAACGCTGAACGCTGAACGCTGAACGCTGAACGCTGGCGCATTGCGGGAAGATGACGAAGACCATCAAGGATTTTCCCGCATAAAGTGTTAATCATACCCTTCAGGACAACCTGGAATGGGCAAGGCAACCGAATGCACGATACCAGTTGGATCCTGTCGCTCTTCGGTGCCTTCGTGGCCGGCTGGCTGGTGCTGCTTGGCCTCCGCATCCGGCGCCCGGTCACGCTGAAGGCCGATGGCCAGGGCGGCATGGTCTCCGGTGGCCGCCTGCGCCCGGCCCCGACGCCCTTCGACGATTCCGAACCCCAGGGCGCGCTGCTGGCCGATCATCTCGAACTGCCTGTCGTGCTCCATTACGCGCGCCCCTCCGGCGCGGTGGATGTGGTGGAGGTCCGGATCGGGCGGATCTTCGGCCATCATGACAGCCAGGGCCTCCGGATCGGCAGCCTGCAGACCCTCCCCGACCAGCCGAAGGGCTTCCGCCGCAACCTGCAATTCTACCGGCTGCGTGGGCTGGAGGACCCGGCCACCGGGGTCGTGATGGTCAGCGATGCCGACAAGGCGCACTGGCTGGCGCACAAGGCCGGGCTGCTGCGGCCGGTCCGGGAAGCGGCGATGGCCCGGCCAGGATAGGGCTGCCTCCCTCCCCGCCCCGCTGGCATCGCCCAACTGGCATCGCCCGGCCCGCTCAGGCGTTGTCCCCTCTCTGCCAGGACGGGCCGCCCCGCGTGAACTCCCCACCCCATCCCGAAAGCTGGATGCGCGTCACACCGCTGGGCCTCTATTGCGAGCCCGGCGATTTCCACATCGACCCGTCCCGCCCCGTCCCCCGCGCGGTGATCAGCCATGGCCATGCCGACCATGCGCGCCCCGGCCATGGCGCCGTGCTCGCCACGGCAGAAACCCTGGCGATCATGGAGGCCCGCTTCGGCGAGGGGAATGCGGGGCGCGAGCGGCAGGCGCTGAGCTATGGCGAGGCCCTGACCCATCGCGGCGTGCGCGTCACCCTGGTTCCGGCCGGGCATGTGCTGGGCTCGGCGCAGATCGTGCTGGAATGGCGCGGCAGCCGCATCGTCGTCTCGGGCGACTACAAGCGCCGCCACGACCCGACCTGCGCGGGCTTCGAGCCGGTGACCTGCGACGTCTTCGTCACCGAGGCCACCTTCGCCCTGCCGGTCTTCCGCCACCCCGATGCCTCGCAGGAGATCGCCCGGCTGCTGAAGAGCCTCGCCCTCTTCCCGGAACGGGCCCATGTCGTGGGTGCCTATGCGCTGGGCAAGACGCAGCGGATCATCGCCCTGCTGCGGCAGGCAGGCTACGACCGGCCCATCCACCTGCATGGCGCGCTCTGGAACCTCTGCGCCCTTTATGAGCGCCTCGGCATCCCGCTCGGCCCGCTGGAGCCGGTGCCCAAGGGACTCAAGCGCGGCCATCCGCCGATCCTGGCCGGCGAGATCGTGCTGGCGCCGCCTTCCGCCGAGGCCACGCCCTGGTCGCGCCGCATGGCCGATCCGGTGACCTGCGCCGCCTCCGGCTGGATGACGGTGCGCCAGCGCGCCCGGCTGCGCGGCGTGGAACTGCCCCTGGTCATCAGCGACCATGCCGACTGGGACGAGTTGCTGGCCACCTGCGCGGAGGTCCAGGCCCCCGAGGTCTGGGTCACCCATGGGCGCGACGATGCGCTGATCCATACCCTGTCCCTGCGCGGCGTGCGGGGCCGCGCCCTGCACCTGATCGGCCGCGAGGAGGATGACGACGCCCCGGAAGCCGTTCCTCCAGGGGAGGCCGTGCCGGAGGAAGCCATGCCGGAGGTGGCCCCGCTGCCCGCCGGTGGCGGCTTCGCCGCGGATGCCTCCGCCGGGGATGTGGCCCGATGAGCCTGCCCGCCTTCGCGGAGCTGCTGGAACGCCTGGTCTTCACTCCGGGACGCCTCGCCAAGCTCGCCCTGATCCGCCGCTGGTTCGACGAGCAGCCCGACCCCGAGCGCGGCGTCGGCCTTGCCGCCCTGACCGGCGAGCTGGTCTTCAGCGCCGCCAAGCCCTCGGTGATCCGCGCTCTGGTGGCGGAACGCACCGATCCCGTGCTCCTCGCCCTGTCGCAGGACTATGTCGGCGATTTCGCCGAGACGGTGGCGCTGATCTGGCCGGAGAAACCCGGCACCAACGCGCCGCCGCCGATGCTGAGCGAGGTGGTGGAGGGGCTGGAGCTCGCCTCCCGCGCCGAGGTGCCGCGCCTGATCGAGACCTGGCTGGACAGCCTCGACGGCACCGGGCGCTTCGCGCTGATCAAGCTCGTCACCGGCGCCCTGCGCGTCGGCGTCAGCGCCCGCCTCGCCCGCGTGGCGCTGGCCGAATGGGCCGGCCGGAGCGTGGAGGAGATCGAGGAGGTCTGGCACGGTGTCGCCCCGCCCTACATCCCGATCTTCCGCTGGCTGGAAGGGCGCGAGCCGAGACCGGACCCCAGGGATGCCCCGGTCTTCCGCCCGCTGATGCTGGCCCATCCGCTGGAGGAGGCCGATCTCGGCGCCATCGAGGCCGCGCCGGAGGACTGGCGCGCCGAATGGAAATGGGACGGCATCCGCGTGCAGCTCGCCGCCAGTCCGGGCGGCGTCCGGCTCTGGTCGCGCACCGGCGAGGATGTCTCGGGCGCCTTCCCGGAACTGCTGCAGGACCTCCGCTTCCACGCCACGCTGGATGGCGAGCTGCTGGTGATGCGGGATGGCGTCGTCGCCCCTTTCGCCGATTTGCAGCAGCGGCTGAACCGCAAGGTGATCACGCCGAGGATGCAGCGCGACTTCCCGGTCGCCGTGCGGCTCTATGACCTGCTCCTGGAGGGCGAGGAGGATCTGCGCCCCCTCCCCTTCGCCACGCGGCGCGACCGGCTGGAGGCATGGTTCACGCGGCACCGGCCGGCGGGGATGGATCTGTCGCCGCTGGTCGCCTTCTCCTCCCTGCGCCATCTGGCCGAGTTGCGGGAGGGCGCGCGCGCCGCCTCGATCGAGGGGCTGATGCTCAAGCGCGCCGACAGCCCCTATGTCGCCGGCCGCGTGAAGGGCCTGTGGTGGAAGTGGAAGCGCGCGCCGCTCACCGTGGATGCGGTGCTGATGTACGCCCAGCGTGGGCACGGCAAGCGGTCGAGCTACTACTCGGACTACACGTTCGGCCTCTGGCGCGCCGCGGAGGACGGGACGGAGGAGCTGGTGCCCGTCGGCAAGGCCTATTCCGGCTACACGGACCAGGAACTGGTCTGGCTCGACCGCTGGATCCGCGAGCACACCACCGGCCGTTTCGGCCCGGTGCGGGAGGTGGAGAAGGCGCTCGTGCTGGAGGTCATCTTCGATGCCGCACAGCTTTCGGGGCGGCATCGTTCCGGCGTCGCCATGCGCTTCCCCCGCATCGCCCGCATCCGGCGCGACAAGCCGGCCCTGGAGGCGGACCGGCTGGAGACGCTGCTGGCCATGGTGGAGAACCGGGCCGAGGCCGTGGACTGAACCACCACTTCAATGGGCGTGGGTCAGCGCAGCCCGCTCTTCTTCTCCACCACCAGCGGCACGCGCGTGCCGGTGAGCGGGTTCAGCGCCGCCGTTCCCTCGATATCCTCGTCCTCACGGCCTTCCCGCCTGGTCGGCGCGCCCAGGTCGGCGGGGTCCGGCGTCCCGGCGGTGGCGGCGGCCAGGGCCGCCATCTCCGCAGGCGAGAGCCCGCCGGTCTCGCCCTGCGGCACATAGTCCTGCCAGCCCGCGCCCCGCCATTCGCGGCGCCGGTCCTCCAGATCCGCCGCGCCGTGGTCGCGGAACACCGCGATGGCGTGGTCGGCCTCCCCCTCCTCCACCTCGGCGGTCAGCACGATGCCGCCGCGCCGGATTCCCTCCGAATAGGCATGCCGGTCCTCGTCCGGCATGAAGAGGTGGCGCAGCGAGGCCCAGAAGCCTTCCTCCGCCACCGCATCCGCCCCGTCGGTGGCGTGCACCGCGATGCGGCGGCGGTCCAGCCCGTCCTGCTGCACCAGATGCTCGATGACCAGTTCGACATCCTCTCGCCGGTCGAACAATCCCGACACGATACGGGCCATGCTGGTGTCTCCCCTGGGCATTTCCCGGCACGCCGGGAGTTCCGGCAGGAGTGGCGGGCGATGTCCCGCGCGGCCCCTGCCACATGCGGGGGAAACGGCCGGCCCGCGCCGTCAGTTGCGGCGCGGCGGCCGGGCGGCCCGGCCGGATGCCTGCCATATCCGGAGGCGGTGCTTGCCATATCCGGCGGGGGCCTTGCCCCGGGGCGGACCCGATGCGAATGTCCGCGCCACCCTCCCGCCCCCCGGCTGGCCGCGGCCCCGCGCCGTGTCCCCGCCCCAGGGCGGCCCGAACCCGCTGCCGGAGAGGATCCGCAATGGCCAAGATCAAGGTGAAGACCCCCGTCGTCGAGCTCGACGGGGATGAGATGACCCGCATCATCTGGGGGTTCATCAAGGACCGCCTGATCCTCCCCTATCTCGACATCGACCTGAAGTACTACGACCTCGGCATCGAGCATCGTGACCAGACCGACGACCAGGTGACGGTGGACGCCGCCAACGCCATCAAGCAGTACGGCGTCGGCGTGAAGTGCGCGACCATCACCCCGGACGAGGCGCGGGTGAAGGAGTTCGGCCTGAAGAAGATGTGGAAGTCCCCGAACGGGACCATCCGCAACATCCTCGACGGCACCATCTTCCGCGAGCCGATCATCTGCCAGAACGTGCCCCGCCTGGTGCCGCACTGGAGCAAGCCGATCGTGGTCGGCCGCCATGCCTATGGCGACATCTACCGCGCCGTCGAGATGAAGGTGCCCGGCCCCGGCAAGGTCACGATGACCTACACGCCCGAGGGTGGCGAGCCGCAGGAGATCGGCGACTTCCCGTTCAAGGGCACGGGCGTCGCGATGATGCAGCACAATCTCGGCTCCTCGATCGAGGGCTTCGCCCGCGCCTCCTTCAACTATGGCCTGGCGCGCAACTTCCCGGTCTATCTCTCCACCAAGAACACGATCCTGAAGGCCTATGACGGCACCTTCAAGGACACGTTCCAGGCGATCTTCGACAAGGAGTTCAAGGCCGAGTTCGACAAGCGCGGCCTGACCTACGAGCACCGGCTGATCGACGACATGGTGGCCGCCGCGCTGAAGTGGGAAGGCGGCTATGTCTGGGCCTGCAAGAACTATGACGGCGACGTGGAGTCCGACATCGTGGCGCAGGGCTTCGGCTCGCTCGGCCTGATGACCTCGGTGCTGCTGGCGCCGGACGGCAACACGGTGGAATCCGAGGCCGCGCACGGCACGGTGACGCGCCACTTCCGCGAGCACCAGAAGGGCCGCGACACCTCCACCAACCCGATCGCCTCGATCTTCGCCTGGACGCGCGGCCTTGCCTATCGCGGCCGCTTCGACGGGACGCAGGATCTGGTGGACTTCGCCAATGCCCTGGAGCAGGTCTGCGTCGAGACGGTGGAATCCGGCCACATGACCAAGGACCTCGCCATCCTGATCGGCAAGGACCAGCCCTGGCTGAACACCCAGGCCTTCCTCGCCAAGCTGGACGAGAACCTGAAGAAGAAGATGGGCTGATCCGGCCCCTCCTCGCCGGAACAGGAAGGGCGGGCGCCTCCGGGCGCCCGCCCTTTTCCGTTTCCGGGGGGTGGCATCACGCTGTGAGACGGATGGGACGGATCGGCGCTCCCCCCGGCGCGACGGTCCTCTCACAATCGGGTCAGAACCGCTCCCCTTTCCCGCCTTCGTCCGATCCTCCGGCAACAGGGCCTGCCGCCAGCCGTTCATGCCCTGACGGCACGGCCGCCCCATGAGGCCCTCGGTCAGGCCTGCCCTGCCGGCCCGCGCCCCTTCCGGAAAGGACGACCCGCTCATGAGCCAGGACGGCCACGACCCCTACGCGATGCGCGACCCGCGCCAGCAGTATCCCCGCCCGCCCTTCCCACGGCAGCCGCAGGACGCGCCCGGCGAGGTCCGCCGCATGGAGCCGATGCCCGACCATGGCGAGAACAGCTATCGCGGCAGCGGCCGCCTGACGGACCGCAAGGCGCTGATCACGGGCGCCGATTCCGGCATCGGCCGCGCCGCCGCCATCGCCTTCGCGCGGGAGGGCGCGGATGTCGCGATCGGCTACCTGCCCAGCGAGGAAGCGGATGCGCGCGAGGTGGCGAAGCAGGTCGAGGCCGCCGGGCGCAAGGCCGTGCTCCTGCCGGGCGACGTGTCGGAGGAGGCGTTCTGCGGGAGGCTGGTGGCCGATGCGGTCGCGCAGCTCGGCGGGCTGGACATCCTGGTGAACAACGCGGGCAAGCAGACCGCGGTGAAGGCCATCGCCGAACTGACGACCGAGCAGTTCGACGCCACCTTCAGGACCAATGTCTATGCGATGTTCTGGATCACCAAGGCCGCGCTGCCGCACATGCCGCCCGGGGCGGCGATCATCAACACGACCTCGATCCAGGCGATGAACCCGTCCCCCTCGCTGCTGGACTATGCCCCCACCAAGGCCGCGATCATGAACTTCACCAAGGCCCTGGCGAAGCAGGTGGCGGAGAAGGGCATCCGCGTGAATGCCGTGGCGCCCGGCCCCTTCTGGACGCCCCTGCAACCCTCCGGCGGGCAGCCGCAGGAGAAGATCGAGGAGTTCGGCAGCCAGACCGTCTTCGGCCGCCCCGGCCAGCCGGCCGAACTCGCCGCGGCCTATGTGCTGCTCGCCTCGCAGGAAGGCAGCTACATGACCGGCGAGGTGATCGGCGCCACGGGCGGCAGCACGCCCTTCTGAAGCCGCCGCGGCATCGCCCCGGCACCGGCGCAGGGCGGAACCGCCGCCCTGCCCTCTTCTCTCTCCGCCAAAGCGTGGCACTGTGCGCCTCTTGCGCCGCCCGGCCGGGCGGCCCTTCCGAGCCCAGGATGATTGCCCCCATGAAGCGCCGCGACCTCGCTTCCGCCTCCCTTGCCCTTCTGGGTTCCCCGCTTCTCGCCCGCCATGCCCTGGCCCAGGGTGCCGTTTCCGGCGAGAGCAAGCCGCTGGTCATGGCCATCGGCGGCGCGATCCAGTCGATCGACCCGCATTTCTTCTCCGCGACGCCCAACCACACCGTCGCGAACCACATCTTCAGCCGCCTGATGGAACGGGACCGCAAGGGCAATCCGATCCCCGGCCTGGCCCTGTCCTGGACGCCGGTCTCGGAGACCGAGTGGGAGTTCAAGCTCCGCCCTGGGGTGAAGTGGCATGACGGCCAGGATTTCACCGCCGACGACGCGATCTTCACCTTCGCCCGCGCCCGGGACGTGCCCAACAGCCCCGGCGGCCTCGGGCCCTACCTCTCCTCCATCGCCGAGGCGAAGGCGCCCGACCCGCTGACGCTCCGCGTCATCACCCGGGGCCCGGCACCTCTCCTGCCGCGCCAGTTGCAGCAGGTCCATATCGTCTCCCGCCATGTCGGCGAGGGCGCGACCACGGACCAGTACAACAGTGGCAAGGCCGCCATCGGCACCGGCCCCTACAAGTTCGTCCGCTACGTGCCCGGGGACCGGCTGGAGCTGGCCCGCAACGAGGAATACTGGGGCACGAAGCCGGAATGGACCCAGGTGACGCTGCGGCAGATCACCAATCCCGGGGCGCGCGTCGCGGCGCTGCTGTCCGGCGATGTCGGCATCATCGACACGCCGCCGGCCGGCGCCTGCCGCGCCTGCGCAATTCCCCCCAGGTTGTGGTGGAGACGGCGCCCGGCCTGCGCCTGATCTATCTGGGCCCGGACTTCTCGCACGCCACCAACCCGCCCGAGGTGACGACCAAGGACGGCAAGCCCTTCGACAAGAGCCCGCTCCTCGACCAGCGGGTGCGCCGGGCGCTGAACATCGCCATCAACCGCCAGGCCCTGGCCGACCGGGTGATGCAGGGCATGGCGACCCCCACCGGGCAGTGGATGCCGCAGGGCAGCTTCGGCTATGCCCCCGGCGTGCCGGTGCCCCCCTATGCGCCGGAGGATGCGCGGAAGCTGCTGGCCGAGGCCGGCTTCCCCGAGGGGTTCCGCATCACCCTCCGCACCCCCAACGACCGCTATCCGAACGATGCCGAGACGGCGCAGGCGGTGGCGCAGATGTGGACGCGGATCGGGGTGCAGACCCGCATCGAGGCCATGCCCTGGAGTGCCTATGTCCCCCGCGCCACGCGGCAGGAATACTCCATGTGCCTCTGGGGCTGGTCGAGCAGCACCGGCGAGGGCAGCAACGTCATGAACAGCGTGCTCAGCACCTATAACAGGGAGAAGGGCCGCGGTTCCTCCAATGACGGCCGCTATTCCAACCCGGAATTCGACGCCCTGACCGACGAGGTGCTGTCCACCATCGACGATGCGAAGCGCGAGGCCCTGATCCAGAAGGGCGTGGCCATGGCGATGGGCGACGTGGCGCTGATCCCGCTCGTCATCCTCACCAATGCCTGGGCGACGCGGAAGGGGCTGACCTATACGGCCGGGTCCAGTGAAATGACCCTGGCCATGGATGTGCGTTCCGCCTGATCGCGCAGGGGGGCCGCCCGGCCCCCTTCCTCCTCAGTAATTCGATTGTAAATCATCATAAATATACAACCCATGATTTATTTCGTCGCAGTTTCCTGACTTTCTGCCTTCTCCTGCATGATTTTTGATCCCGGCTTGTAAAATAAAGCCAACACCGTAACATTGGCGACGGGGGAAGGATCAAAAGAATGAATTCTTCGTTGCTGCTGGTCGCCGTCCATTTTCTGCCCGAAATTTCCCGCGCCGTGGCACTTGGCCAGGAAAGCGAAACGGCATGCCAGGTGTCGCACGCGGTCCGCGCCGCCGCCGGCACCGGCAATCCCTTTCTGGCCCTGCGACGGATCGAGGCCGATCTGAACCGCGCGGCCGCCCTGCGCATCCGCCTCGCCTCGATCGCCTGCGACCGGGAGATCGCCCTGGCCGAGATGCGCCACCGGACCCGGAACGGGCAGGACGGCGGGCGCCATCCCTTCCCGGGCCGTGCCCATGCCCTCGGGCTGGCGATGACCCTCTGCGCAGGCTTCCTGTCGATCTTCGCCCTCGGCTTCCGGTGGAGCCGGACGGCGCCCGCCTCCCCGCGCCTGGCCGGACCTGTTGCCAGTTGCCTGCTGCTTGCCGCCATGCTGGTCGCCGCCCTGGGGATCACGACCCGGCCCGAGAGCCCGGGGCAGTGGCGGTGCTGGCCCCGGCGCCGGAATCGGCCGATGCATCGGCCCTGCCATCGGAGCCGGTGCCGCAGGCGGCCGATCTCATGCGGCCGGCCTGATCCGGCCTGTCACCCCCTGGGCAAAGGCGCGTTCAGCCACCCAGCAGGAAATAGGCGTAGTTCGTGTTGCCGTTGAGCGGCTCCTCCGGCACCAGCCTGACCGCCAGCGGCACGAAGCCCTTCGCCTCCGCCTCCGTCCAGAAGACATCGATGGGATAGGTGGTCATGTTCGCGACATGGCGCCGATAGGAGAAGCGTTTCGTCCGCGACGTCCAGGAATGCCGGCTGTAGCGGATCTGGATCATGGCCAGGCCGCCGGGCCGCAGGAGCCGCCGCGCGGCGGCCAGGACCCGCAGCCCGTACTCGGCGGAGGGCAGCAGTTCGAACACATAGGTCGAAAGGAACAGGTCGCAGGGCTCGGACAGCTTCTCCGGAACGGCTTCCGGCGATGCCGGATCGGCGAGCAGGGGATGGAAGCCGCGATAGCCCATCGCCGCGAGTTGCCGGCCGCATTCGTCCAGACTCTCCGGCACGATGTCCAGGCCGATATAGGTGGTGCCGAGCGGCGCGAAATGCACCGCGTTGGCGCCACCGCCGCAGCCCCATTCCAGGATGCGCCGCGGCGCCCCGGCGCCCGCCATCAGCGCGAACTGCCGGTACAGGGCCAGGTTCTGCCGTCCGATCGCCAGCCAGCGTTCGTCGTCCGCAAAGACCCCGACGCCGCGCCAGTGCGAATACTCCTCGCGCCGCGCCGTCGCCGGCGAGTTCCAGAAGGCATTCGCCTCGCCCACCAGCCCCGCCTCGCTCGTCGCCGGTCGGAGGTGGAACTCCATCCAGCGATAAAGCCGCCGCAGCCTGCGCAGCGGATGAAGGCACACCTGCTCCGGCGATGGTCGAGACCCTATGATGGCCCTGCCCTCCAGCCAGTGGGGCCGGGGGATTCGCGGTTCGCGTGCTGGCCGCGAATGCCGCCCCACGGCGATTCGCAGCAGGCTATCGCCACCGGCTTCGCGGCTCACCAAGTTTGTTGCGCTCCGTATCGATGGCCGGGCCGGGGCGGTATCCTCCGCCCCGGCGGCGGCCTTCCCACACCTCCGGCCCATCCGCCGGGGCCATCCGGATCTGGAGTACCGCCATGCGCGTGATCGTCGTCGGAGCTGGCATCCTGGGCTCCAGCCTGGCCTATCACGCGGCGCGGGAGGGTGCCGAGGTGATCCTCCTCGACCCCATGGTGGAAGGCCGCGCCACCGCGGCGGGCGCGGGCATCATCTGCCCCTGGGCCTCCCGCGTCACCGATCCGGACTGGTACCGGCTTTCGGGCGGCGGGGCACGCTTCTACCCCCATCTGGTGGAGCGTCTGGCCGAGGAGGGCGAGACCCAGCTCAGCTACCGCCGCGTCGGCGCGCTCTGCGTGCCCGGCGACGAGGGCGAGCTGGACGAGACCGAGGCCCGAACCCGCATCCGCGCCGAGGAAGCCCCCGAGGCGGGGGAGATCACCCGCCTGATGCCGGAGGAGGCGCGCGCCCTCTTCCCGCCGCTGCGCCCGGGCCTCCCCGCCCTGCATGTCGGTGGGGCGGCGCGGGTGGACGGCCGGCAGCTCGCCACCGCCCTGCTGCGCGCCGCGGAACGGCACGGAGCGCAGCTCCACCGCTTCCCCGTGGCCTCCCTCCAGGCCCGGGACGGCGCCGTGCGGGGCGTGACGCTGGAGAATGGGATGGCGCTTGAGGCGGATGAGGTCGTGCTCGCCGCCGGGGCCTGGGCCCCGCCCCTGCTGGCGCCCCTGGGGCTGGAACTGGCGGTGCAGCCGCAGCGCGGCCAGATCCTGCACCTGCGCCTGCCGGGGGTGGAGACGCGCCACTGGCCTGTGCTGCTGCCGATGAGCAGCCACTATCTCCTGGCCTTCGACGACAGCCGGGTCGTGATCGGCGCGACGCGGGAGACCGGCTCGGGCTTCGACCACCGCTTCACCGCCGCCGGCATCCGGCAGGTGCTGGACGATGCGCTGGGCGTCGCGCCCGGCCTCGCCGACGCCACCCTGCACGAGATGCGCATCGGCTTCCGTCCCATGGGGCCGGATATCCGCCCTCTGCTGGGCCGGGTGCCGGGGCTGCCGGGGCTGGTCATCGCCAACGGCCTCGGCGCGGGCGGGCTGACCATGGGCCCCTATGCCGGGGCCCTTCTGGCGCAGCTCATCCTGACCGGCCGGACCGAGATCCCGCTGGCCCCCTACGACCCGCTGCGCCGCTGATCCCCCCGAGCCGGGGCGCCGGGGAAACCCGCCTCGCCGCCGGGGCGTTTTCCGGGCTGGAAGGTTGGGAGAACCGCAGATGATCGACGAGAAGTTCGCCAACCGTGAGGACCGCCCCTTCCCCACGGACGACCCGATCCAGCAGGACCCGACGATCCGCCGGCAGGCCCATGGCCGCAAGGCCAAGGACCGGGGCGACGATCCCGCCGCCGGCACGGCGGCCGAACCGGTCTCGCCGGGCGAATACCAGGCCGGGGACAGCAGCGAACTGGCTCAGGCTCTCGGCGGCCCGGTGGACATCTCTCCGATCCGGGGTCGGCGGATGATCGAACGCGAGGAGGAATAGTCCCCCTCGCGGCTGCCTACAGGCTCTGCTCCGCGCGCCAGAGCAGCCAGGGCGTGAGCTCCGGCACCCGCTTCGGCGCCGCGGATGGGCCGGCCAGCCGCAGCCGCACCTCCGGCCCGTCCGGGATGCGGAGGCCTAGGCTCAGATCCAGCATCCGCCGCGTCAGGTCGATCTCGCCTCCCAGGCCCAGAAGAAGGTCCGTGGCGGTGATCTCGCCCGAGGCGATCCGGGCGCGGCCATCCTGCAGTTGCAGGGCCAGGGCCAGGCGCTCGAAAGGTGTCTCGCCTCCGGCCAGAGCCTGACGCATCCGCGCCTCCGCCTGGGGGCCCGGTGCCCGGACCGCCTGCAGGGCGGCCGCGCCGTCGATCCCCAGCAGCACGCCCTGCCGCAGTTCCAGGCTGCCTGCGCCGCCCAGCGTGGCCATCATCGCCGAAGGACTGCGCCCCTGGGCGGACAGACGGAAGATCGCATCCCCCACCCCGCCGCGCAGGTCGAGGGGCCAGCCCGTCAGCGCGCCATCCAGCGTCGCGCCGGCGATGCGCCCCTGAAGCTCCATCTGCGGCACATCCTCTGCCGCCCGCAGCACCAGGCGCCCCGAGGCATCGCCGCCCCGCAGCCTGCCGCGCGCGACCTCCACCTCCAGCAGGCCATCCAGCAGCCGGACGGTGCTCTCGCTGTCCTCCAGCAGGGGGCCGCCCCAGGGGCCGATCCGGTCGGCCGCCACGGACATGTCCAGATCCAGCATCCGCAGCGGCTCCAGCGGCAGCGGCCGCGCATCGAGCGACAGCGCCGGCAGGGGCAGGTCCTCCGCCACGAGTCGGCCGGTCAGGCGCGGGCGCGGCCGGCCCGCCTCGCCGCCCGCGAAGGCCAGGGAAAGCTGCCCGTCCGTGCGCAGGGTGCCCGCCACCAGATCGAAGCGGTCACTGGACACGCCCTGGGGTCCGGCGGTGAAATTCGCGATCAGGGACATGGAGCCCTGGCCCAGCCAGCCTTCGGCCCCATCCCAGCCGGTGAGGTCGCGCACCAGCCGCGGCACCCCCGGATGCCGCAGGGTCACATTCCCGGCCAGCTTCCGCTCCGGCAGATCCAGCACACCGTTGCTGTCCAGGCGCAGGTCGGACCAGTCACCTTCCAGCCGCAGGCCCAGCGCGTCCAGCGGGCCACCGCCGGACAGGCGCAGGGCCAGGGGCGCCCCGGCCAGCCGCGTCGCATCCGGCCAGTTCCCCGGCAGCGCCGCGAAGAGCGGCCGCGGGTCCGGCGCCGCCACCTCCAGCATCAGGTCCGACAGGCGCGGCTGCGCGCCCAGCAGCGCCACGCCGGAGGCCATGACATCCGCCCCCGCCACCCGGCCGGTGAACTGGCGCAGGGTCAGCCGCCCGGCCTCCAGCGCCGCGTCGAGCCCGGCGCGTTCCGCCGTCACCCCGCGCAGCCGCACCCGGTCGGCGGCCAGGCGCAGATTGGCGTCGAAGCCGCCCAGCTCGGCCGAAAGCGCCTCCCAGCTCCGCCCCGGTGTCAGCAGCCCATCCAGGTCGAGGCGATCCAGCGTCACCCCCAGGCCGAAGGAGGGCCGCTGCGCCCCCGCCGCCTGCACTACGCCGCCGGCTCCCATCACAGCACCGCTCGCCGGAGTGCCTGCCCCGGAAGCGCCGGCGGCGGAGGAAGTCGGCCCGGCGCCCGCCTGGGTTCCCCCGCCCGGGGTTGCGCCAGCCTGGGATGCATTACCCTGCGTCTGGGCTCCGCCCGCCGCTCCGCTCCCGGGCGTCGCGCCGCCCCTGCCAGCCGCCGCCTGTGGGGCTCCTCCCTGGGTTGCCCCCCTTGGGTCGTGCCTCCCGGGGCTGCTCCTCCTTGGGCCGCATTGCTGCTGCGCGGCGACGGGAGGCGCCCCTGGGGCCGCCCCTGGGGCCGCCCCTGGGGCCAACGTCGAGCCCTGGCGGAACACGCCCGCGCCGGACAGGCGCGCGCCGTCCACCGTGGCGCTCAGCTCCGGCACCGCCACCTGCCCGTCCTCGATCACCAGCCGGGCATGGCCATCCGCATGTTGCAGACGGTCGGGCGCCAGGCTCGGCAGCGGCCAGCCCAGCGCCGCCAGCGTCGCCCGCAGCTCCTCGCTGCGGAAATCCAGCGCTGCCTCCAGCCGCTTGCCGGCGGTGGCACCGTTCATCGTCACCTGGGTCTCGCCGGGCAGGATCGCGGAGGCGTCGGTCAGGCTCAGCCGGTCCCCCTCCCGGAAGACGGAAGCCCGCAGGCGCCGCAGCGGCACGCCGCGCAGCGTCGCCGCCTCTACCGAGAAATCCAGGCCGAAGGGCAGGCCGCCCCCGGCACGCAGGCTGTTCTGCCAGGGGTCGAGGTTCAGCCGCCCGGCGGCCAGCGACAGGTCCAGCCGGGGCTGCGGCCGCAGCCGCAGCGTCAGCGCCCCGCGCGCCGGGTTGCCGTTGAAGTCGAGGTCCAGCCCATCCGCGATGATCAGGTCGGCCGAGGCGGATAGCCGCCCCTGTGCCCGGAAGGGCCCCGGCGGCCCCGGCAGCATCAGCGAGAGATCCGGCCCGGACGCCTCGATCCGCCCCTCCAGCCCGCCCTCGGGCGGCAGGGCGCCGCGCGCCGCCAGGGTGGTGCCGCCGGAGGAGAGTGCCAGGTCCAGCGGCATGGCGCCGTCGAAGCCCGCCCGGCCCAGCGTGGCGTCGAAGCGCACCTCCCGCCCGGCCCAGACCTCCATGGGCACGAAGCTGCCGGTGGCATGCATCGCCTCGGTGTAGGAACCGGCGGACAGCTTCGCCCGCACGCGCTCGAAGACCATGCTGCCGATGGTGAGCCGGCTGTCCACCACCTCCGCCTGGAAGGAGGCGAGCGAGGCCGAGAAGGCGAAGCTCGGCACCGGTGGCCAGGGCAGGCGGATCTCCGCCCCCACCAGGGTCAGCTCGCGCGGCGCCATGCGCCCGGCGAGCAGCGACCAGCCATCCAGCTTCAGGTTCAGCGCCCGCGCGCCGAAGCCAAGCGAGGCTTCCGGCTGGCCGACCGTGACGCCCTCGGCCTCCAGCATCGGCTCCGGCAGCAGGGTCAGGTGCACCGGCCCGGACAGCGTCACCGCCATGCCCAGCCGCTGCGCCGCCAGGCTGGCGAGCTGGCCGCGCCAGGCGGTCCAGTCGAGCAGGCGCGGCGCGAACCAGAGGCCGGCCAGCGCCAGCACGAGCAGCAGCACCGCCGCCGCGCCGAAGCGGCGCAGGGCGGTCATCGCGGCAGATCCTCCCGTCCCGTCAGGGCTCAGCCCCTCCCTTTCGCATCACCCCAGCCGCCGCCACCCGGGGTTTCCAGCCCGAGGATGTCGCCAGCCTCCAGCACGGCGCGGTCGCAGCCGCGCATCGGCTCGACCCGCCCGTCCAGGCGCTCCACCCATTGCCGGCCGGGCGCGCCCGGGGCACCGCCCTCCAGGCCATGCGGCGCGACCTCGCGGCGGGAGGCGACGATCACTGCCTCCATCGGCTCCAGGAAGCGGATGCGCCGGCGCGAGCCATCGCCGCCCCGCCATTGCCCCGCCCCGCCCGAGCCGCGCCGAATGGAGAATTCCTCCAGCCGCACCGGATAGCGCATCTCCAGGATCTCCGGATCCGTCATGCGCGTGTTGGTCATATGCGTCTGCACCGCGCTCGCCCCATCGAAGCCCGGCCCGGCACCGACTCCGCCACAGACCGTCTCGTAGTACTGGTAGCGCGCATTGCCGAAGAGAAGGTTGTTCATCGTCGCCTGGGCGCAGGCGCAGGCATGCAGCGCGCCGAGCAGCGCATTGGCCACAGCCTGCGACACCTCGGTATTGCCAGCCACCACCGCGGCCCCCGGATGCGGCGAGAGGAAGCTGCCCTCCGGCACCACGATCTCGATGGGCACCAGGCAGCCGTCGTTGAGCGGGATCTCCTCCCCCACCAGGCAGCGGAAACAATACAGCACCACCGCCCGCGTCACCGCCGGCGGCGCGTTGAAATTGCCGCCCCGCTGCGCCCCGGTGCCGGTGAAATCCACCACCGCGCGGCGCGCGGCGCGGTCCACCCGCACCGCGACGCGCAGCGGCGAGCCGTCATCCATCGTATAGGCGAATTCGCCATCGCCCAGCCGGTCGAGCACGCGGCGCACGCTCTCCTCGGCATTGTCCATCACATGGCGCATATAGGCCCGCACCGTGCCGAGCCCGTGCTCGCGCACGGCGCGGCGCAGTTCCTGCACGCCCGTCTCGTTGGCCGCGACCTGCGCCTTGATGTCGGCGACATTCACGTCCGGCGAGCGCGCCGGATATTTCGCTCCCGACAGCAGGGCGCGGAACTCCGCCTCGCGGAAACGCCCCTGCTCGACGAGGAGGAAGTCGTCGATCACCACCCCCTCCTCCTCCAGCACCGTGGAATCCGGCGGCGTGGAGCCCGGCGTCAGGCCGCCGATATCCGCATGGTGGCCGCGCGATCCGACGAAGAACAGGATCTGCCCGGTTTCCCCATCGGGGCCGCCCTCCCCGAAGACCGGCGTGATCACCGTGACATCCGGCAGATGCGTGCCGCCATTGTACGGGTTGTTCAGCGCCACCACGTCGCCGGGACGCAGCGTGGCACCGCGCGAGCGGATCACCGTGCGCACGCTTTCCCCCATCGCGCCCAGATGCACCGGCACATGCGGCGCATTGGCCACCAGCCGCCCCTCGGCATCGAAGATGGCGCAGGAGAAGTCGAGCCGCTCCTTGATGTTCACGGAGAGCGAGGTGTTCTGCAGCACCGTGCCCGTCTGCTCGGCGATGCTCATGAACAGCGCGCCGAACAGCTCCAGCATCACCGGATCGGGCCGGCCGGTATCCGCCACCACCGCATTCGCCCGCGCCTCGACACGGCGCAGGATCATGTGGTTCAGCGCCGTCACCTCGGCCTGCCAGCCGGGCTCCACCACCGTGGTCGCGTTCGCCTCGCGGATCAGCGCCGGCCCGCGCACCGTGTCACCGGCCAGCAGCGCCCCGCGCTCCAGCACCGGGGCGCGGTGCTCGCGGCCGCCGGTGAAGAGCGCCACCTCGTCGATCACCGGCACGGCCTCGCCCGGCGCGCGGGCGGCGAGCCGCGGCTCCTCCACCGGCTCGCCCGCTGCGATCGCCTCAGCGATGCAGGCTTCCACGATCACCTCCCGCTCCGGGGAGGCGAAGCCGAAGCGGCGGCGATGCGCCTCGGTGAAGCCCGCCAGCACCGCCTCGTATTCCCCGAACTCCACCGGCAGGAAGGCATCCGTCCCGGCATAGCGCAGGTGCAGCCGCCGCTGCGCCGAAAGCCGCGCCGCCCCGTTGCCCTGGCGCAGCAGCTCCGCGCGCCCTTCCTCCGCCAGCGCGTCCAGCCTCGAAGCCAGCGCCGCCATGCCCTCCGGCGAGAGCGGCTGTTCCACCGCCGCCTCCCGGATCACGCTGGCATCGGCCAGCCCCATGCCATAGGCGGACAGCACCCCGGCGAAGGGATGCACGAAGACCGTCTCCATCCCCAGCTCGTCCGCCACCAGGCAGGCATGCTACCCACCCGCGCCGCCGAAGCACTGCAGCGTGTAGCGCGAGGCGTCGTGCCCTTTCTGGATGCTCACCTGCCGGATCGCATGCGCCATGTTCGCCACCGCGATGCGCAGGAACCCTTCCGCCACGGCGCGCGGGTCCATCTCCGGCTCCCCGGTCGCCGCCGCGATCTCCCGCGCCAGGGCGGCGAACTTCTCCCGCACCACCCCGGCATCCAGCGGTTGGTCGCCATGCGGCCCGAAGATCGCCGGGAAATGCGCCGGCTGCACCTTGCCGGTCATGACATTCGCATCCGTCACGGTGAGCGGCCCGCCCCGGCGGTAGCAGGCCGGCCCCGGCACCGCCCCGGCGCTTTCCGGCCCGACGCGGAAGCGCGCGCCGTCGAAGCCCAGCCGCGAGCCGCCGCCCGCCGCCACCGTGTTGATCGCCATCATCGGGGCGCGCATCCGCACGCCCGCTACCTCGGTCTCGAAGGCGCGCTCGAACTGCCCCGCATAGAGTGCGACATCCGTGCTGGTGCCGCCCATGTCGAAGCCGATGATGCGGTCGAACCCGGCCATGGCGGCGGTGCGCGCCGCGCCCACGATGCCGCCCGCCGGACCGGACAGGATCGCGTCCTTGCCCTCGAAACCCGCCGCATCGGCCAGCCCGCCGGAGGATCGCATGAAGGAAAGCCGGGCACGGTCCCGCTCCGCCCGCCCTTCCGGGTTCAGCTCCCCCGCCACCTGGGCGACGTAGCGGCGCAGGATCGGCGAGAGATAGGCATCCACCACCGCCGTGTCGGCGCGCGGCACGAGGCGCGGCAATGGCGAGGCCCGGTGCGACAGCGAGACCTGGGCGAAGCCTTCCTCCCGCGCGATGGCGCCGATGCGCTCCTCATGCGCCGGATTGGCCCAGGCATGCAGCAGCGCCACCGCCACGGCGGGGATGCCGTCGGCCTTCGCCGCCCGCAGCGCCGCCCGCGCCGCATCCTCGTCTAGCGCCTCGATCTCCCGCCCCTGCGCGTCCAGCCGGCCGCCGATCTCGGCCACCCGCTCATGCAGCAGGGAGGGCAGGCGCACATCCAGGTCGAAGAGCCGCGGCCGCGCCTGGTTGCCGATGCGCGGCAGGTCGGCGAAGCCCCGGTTGAGGATCAGCAGCACCCGCTCCCCCTTGCGCTCCAACAGCGCATTGGTGGCGACGGTGGTGCCCATCTTCACCGCCTCGACCGCGCCGGGCGGCAGCACCTCGCCCGGCGCCAGCCCGAGGATGGCGCGGATGCCGGCCACCGCCGCGTCCCGGTACGCTTCCGGGTTCTCCGAGAGCAGCTTGCGCGTGCTCAGCCGCCCTTCCGGATCGCGCGCCACGATGTCGGTGAAGGTCCCGCCGCGATCCACCCAGAACTGCCAGCCCGCCATCGTCAGATCCCCATCCTGCAACCCCAGGAGCCGGAAGCCCCGGGCCGCCTCGCGGCGCACGATGCGCAGCGCCCCGCCGCGCGGCAACCCGGCCCATCCCGGGAGAGGGCCGGAAGCGGCAGCGCATGCCGTGCGTTTGCCTTCCGTGCAAGCTCAGGAGCATCGCATGGCCCGGCAAACCGCCTACGAACTGTTCTACTGGCCTGGCCTGCCGGGGCGCGGCGAATTCGTCCGCCTGGCCCTGGAAGCCGCCGGGGCCTCCTATACCGACCATGCCCGGCACCCCGACGGCCTGGCGGCGATGCAGGCGCTGCTGACGGACGTGGCCCAGCCGCACCCGCCCTTCGCGGCGCCCTTCCTGCGCGACGGCCCGCTGCTGATCGGCCAGACCCCGGCCATCCTGCTGCATCTGGGGAACAAGCACGGGCTGGCGCCGGAGGCGGAGGAGGGCCGCCTCTGGTGCCACCAGATCCAGCTCACCATCGCCGACCTGGTGACGGAGGCGCACGACAGCCATCACCCGGTCGCCAGCTCCCTCTACTACGAGGACCAGAAGCCCGAGGCCGCCCGGCGCGCGAAGGACTTCCGCGACAGCCGGATGCCGAAGTTCCTTGGCTGGTTCGAGCGTATCCTGGCCGCCAACCCCGCCGGCCCCGCCCATCTGGTGGATCGGGCGCTGAGCTATGCCGACCTTTCGCTGTTCCAGACCGTGGAGGGGCTGCGCTACGCCTTCCCCCGTGCCAGCGCGCGGGCCTTGCGGAAGACGCCGCATGTCGCGGCCCTGGCCGCCTCGGTGGCGGGATGGCCGCGCATCGCCGCCTACCTCGCCAGCCCGCGCCGCCAGCCCTTCAACCAGAACGGCATCTTCCGCCACTACCCCGAGCTGGACGGATAGGGCGGCCGGCCCACGCCCCGGCCCCCGTTGCCTTTCCGGATCGGAAATATCGGCGATCGAATGCCTCGCAAGGCACGTCGCCCAGAATACCGCCACGTGCTATGTCCATGTTGAGAGCTGGGATCGCGCGGGTCGTCGGATTTGGGTTTCTGGGGCAAGATCATCGGCAGTGCGCTCGGCTTCGCGGTCGGCGGCCCCTTCGGCGCCATGCTCGGCGCCTCGCTGGGCCATGCCGCCGACGAGGGCGCGCTGCGCGGCGCCCTGCCGGGCGGCGCCAACCTCGCGGGGCTGCTCGGCTCGCGCGAAACGATCTTCGCCATCTCCGTCGTGGTGCTGTCCGCCAAGCTTGCGAAATGCGACGGGCCGGTGCGGCGCGCGGAGATCGACGCCTTCAAGATGCAGTTCCGCATCCCGCCCGAGAACATGAAGGACGTGGGCGAGCTCTTCGACCGGGCCCGCGACAGCGCCGAGGGCTACGAGCCCTATGCCCAGAAGCTGGGCGAGGCCTTCGCCGGTGAGAAGGGCATGCTGGAGGATGTGCTGGCCGCCCTCGCCGCATCGCCACGGTGGACGGGCCGCTGAACCAGGCGGAATACCGCTTCCTGGGCAATGTCCACCGCCTCCTCGCCCTCGACCTTCCGGCCTGGGAGCGCGCCAGCCAGGGCCGTCCGCGCCATTTCGGCCCGGAAGGCTCCTATCAGGGTGGCGCCCGTGCCCCGGCGGTGAGCGAGGGGCCCGACCCCTATGCCACGCTGGGCCTGGCCCCTGGCGCCAGCAACGAGGCGGTGCGCGCCGCCTGGCGCGGCCTGATCCGGGAGAACCACCCGGATGCCCTCGCCGCCCGCGGCATGTCCGCGGAGCTGGTGCGGCGGGCCACCACACGCATGGCCGAAATCAACGCGGCCTGGGACCGGATCAAGCGGGAGCGCGGCCTTTGACGACCAGCAGCCTGTCCATCCTGGATCTGCCGAGCCCCAACCAGGATGACCGCCCCGGC